>NZ_JAVREJ010000004.1:0-366244 GCF_031845345.1 Pseudonocardia charpentierae
GCGGACACCACGGAGGGCAACCTCACCAACGACTGCGCCTTCGGCAACACGACCGGTGAGACGTCGCAGATGCTCGACGGCGGCAGCAGCCTGCTCGGCAGCCTCGCCGGCCTCATCACCGGAGCGGTCGTCAACGCCCCCGTGCAGACCAACGCCCTCAACTGCAACAACGTGAACGTCGAGGACGTCATCGACTCGAACTCGAACAACACGACCCGCGAGGTCGACGTGACCGAGATCGAGGACTCGTTCAACCAGTCGCACCACCGCCGCTGATCTTCACCGGCACCTGAGAAAGGGCTCGGACCTCACGGTCCGGGCCCTTTCTGCATTTCCCGACCCGCCTTAGGAGCCGAACCGGCGGTGGCGCGCGGCGTAGTCGCGCAAGGCGCGCAGGAAGTCCACCTTCCGGAATTCCGGCCAGTACGCCTCGCAGAACCAGAACTCCGAGTGCGCCGACTGCCACAGCAGGAATCCCGACAAGCGCTGCTCTCCCGAGGTCCGGATGACGAGGTCGGGATCGGGCTGGCCGGATGTGTACAGGTGCGCCGCGATGTGGTCGACGTCGAGCACCTCGGCCAATTCCTCGATCGACGTCCCGGTCTCGGCGTGCTGCAGCAGCAGTTTGCGCACCGCGTCCGCGATCTCCTGCCGTCCGCCGTAGCCGACCGCCACGTTCAACTGCATGCCCGAGCGATCCTGGGTGCGGGCCGCCGCGGTGGACAGCCGGTGTGCCATCGCCTGCGGCAGGAGGTCCAGCGCGCCCACCACCCGCAGTCGCCACGGCGCGCCGGGTGCACTCAGCTCGTCGACGACGTCGGCGATGATCTCGAGCAGCGGGTAGAGCTCGTCCGCAGGGCGGCTCAGGTTGTCGGTCGACAGCAGGAACAACGTCACGACCTCGACGCCCGCCTCGTCGCACCAGCCCAGCAGGTCCGCGATCTTCGCCGCGCCGACGCGATGGCCGGTGTTGACGTCGCGGAACCCCTCCTCGCGGGCCCAGCGCCGATTGCCGTCGAGCATGAGGGCGACGTGGCGCGGGCGCAGGACGTCGGGCGCGGTGAGCTGTCGGCTGATCCTGCGCTCGTACACCGAGTACAGCAGGTCCCGCACGCCCACGGGCGATCAGCGTACGCCGCGTGGCAGCGACCACCGGACCGCCCGACGGCGCGTCACCGGTGCCGTAATGTCGGTTGCGTGACGACCGGTGAGACGACGGGGAGCACTCCGTTCCCGGTACTGCCGAAGCCCCGGATGCGGGGGTGGTTGCACTTCTGGTCGTTCGCCGCGTCGATCGCGGCCTGCGCCACGCTGATCGCGGTGTCGGCGGCGCTGGTGGGAGGCGTCGCGGCGGCCGCGACGGCCGTGTACAGCGTCACTGTCCTGGGGCTGTTCGGCATCAGCGCGCTCTATCACCGCCACACCTGGCGGTCACCACGCAGCAGGGTGGTGATGCGCCGCCTGGACCACTCGATGATCTTCCTGTTCATCGCGGGGTCGTACACACCGCTGGCGGTGCTGGCGATGGACCGGCCCACGGCCGAGTGGGTGCTCACCGTGGTCTGGGCGGGCGCGCTGGCCGGCGTCCTGCTCAAGACGCTGTGGCCGTACGCGCCCGCCTGGGTGGGAGTGCCGATCTACGTCGCGCTGGGCTGGGTCGCGGCCTTCGTGCTGCCGGACCTCCTGCACAACGCGGGGGTCGCCGCGCTCGTGCTGCTGCTCGTCGGCGGTGCCCTCTACACGGTGGGGGGGGTCATGTACGCGATCCGCCGCCCCGACCCCTGGCCGAACACCTTCGGCTACCACGAGTTCTTCCACGCCGCGACGGTGCTGGCCGCGATCTGCCATCACGTCGCGATCTGGCTGGCCCTGTTCCCGGGCTAGCCGGTCCACGGGACGCGCGTCAGGCGTCGTCGCCCGTCGGGCCCTTCGCCCGCAGGTCGTCCACCTTCGCCATCGCCGCCCGCAGCTCGGTCAGCCACTCGTCGGCGTGCTCCCCGACGAGCCGCACCGCCCACGCCAGCGCGTCCGAGCGGGAGCGCGCGACGCCGGAGTCGACCAGCGTGTCGAGCACGATCCGCTCGGGCTGCCGGAGACGCGTCATGACCGGCACCGACGCGACCGTGAACAGCTCGACCTGCTCGCCCAGCCGTGCACCCCAGGCGACCTTGCGCTGGTAGCGGTGCTCGGCCTGACGGGCGATCTCGATGCGCTCGTCGCGGGTGGTCTCCCGGAAGCGCGAGATCCGGCCCGCAGCCGCGGCGGCCCGGTCGGCCCGCCCCGTCTCCGTGTCGGCAAACTCGCCCTCCAGCGCCGGCAGCTCGCCGACGATCACGATCTCCTCGCGGTCGACGGTCACCTCGGGGGCACCGACGAACCAGCCGTCCGGCAGTCGTCCCGACAGCCACGCCACGGCATCGGTGGCAGGCGGCAGGTCCGCCTGCTGCCAGCCACCCCGACCGGGCCCGCGACCACCGCGTCCCCCGCCCGGTCCCTGCCAGCGTCCATGCATCCGTCCGGTCATCTCCGCCTCCTCAAGCTCAGTGATTACGAACTTACACTGCTACGGACGATGCAGTAGCGCGTTCGTTGGAGGCGAACGCACCACGGATGCCGGCCGTCGGGCGGGGACATGGATGGGTAGCGGTCACCGATGTCGGCTCGCAGCCGCGCGGACAGCATTTCTCCTGCCATCAACCCGGGCGGGTCGGGCACTGCCCCCCTGCCCGTCCCCTTCACCTACCGAGAGGCACCCTCATGCCCCGCTCCGCCCTGCGCCGTGGGCTGGCCGCCACCGTCCTGAGCTCGTCAGCGGTCCTCGGCCTGCTCATCACGGCGAGCCCCGCACATGCCGACGTCCGGGACCGGGTGTTCGTCAGCCAGTCCGGCGGCGTGAAGACCGTCCTGGCGCCTGACCGCAGCGCTGACGGCGCGTCGGTGCGCCAGGTCGCCCGCACCGGTGTCGCCGACGCGAGCCCCGTCGAGCAGACCTGGCGCAGCGAGAGCGCCCGGCAGGGGCGCGGAGCGTTCACGCTGGTGCACACCCCCACGACCGGCGCCACCGGCCCCGGCCGACTCTGCCTCGGGGTGCAGGGCGGCTCCACCGCGGAAGGCGCGCCGCTCGTGCTGGCGCCCTGCGACGGCTCGGACAGCCAGGCGTGGCGGTTCCTCGGGAACGCGGCGTTCAACAACATGGAGAACCTCGGCAGCAGGCTGAAGGTCGAACTCGTGGGCGGCCGCCTCGTCCAGGCGCAGTTCCCCGACCGCACCGACCCGGCCGCCCGGCAGCGCCGGACCGCGCAGCTCGTGGGAGTGCTGCCGAAGACGTTCGGGGTCGGCGGCGCCTGACCACGCATCCGCTCGTAGCGTCGGCGCGCAGCGTTGCCGACCCTGGAGTGGTTGCGGACGCTCGGCGGCGTCCGGGAGCCGGTGCGGATCGGCACCGCCGTACCGGCCGCCGTCGCCGCTCCGGGCGGCTCGCCCCGCAAGCCCGGGAGGACGCCGCCCGCCGGCGCCTGGCGGGACTGGCCAACCACGTCGCCCGCCGGATCGGGCCTGCGGGAGCGACGGCGTAGCTCGGGCCGGACACGGTCGTCTGGCTCGAGCGGCCGGGCGCGCCCCGCGTCACCGCGACCTGGCTCGGACCCGGCGAGCACTTCGAGGACATCGCCCTGGTCGCCGGCACCGCCCGCACCGCCCGCACCGCGGCGACGGACCTGCGCTGCCTGACCGTCACTTCGTGGGACTTCCGCCGGCTGGTCGAGTCGGACCCCGAGATCTCGTGGCGGGTCCTCAGCGCGATGGCGGCGCAGCTGCTCCCCCGGATCGGGGTGTCGGCCGAGACCGGCCGGCCGCCGGTCGCCGGACCGGCCCGACCACGCTGACCCTCACGGGTAGACACGCAGCAGGCCGAGGGCGACCAGCAGCGCGGCGACGGCGACCGGCAGCAGGGCGACGAGCGCGAGGCGCACCAGGGCCCGCAGCCGAGGGGGGATCGACAGCCCGGTCAACGGTCCGCGCAGCGCCATCACCCCGACGGCGGCGGCCATGAACGGGGCGGCCAGCAGGAGACCCCACTGCGGTCCGAGCGCCGTCCACACCACCGTCGCACCGACCGTGGCGGTGAGCCGACCGAAGCTGCGCACCGCCGAGAGCGTTCCGAACGCCGAGTACCGCAGGTCGACCGGCGCGTACAGGGCCACACCGACGTGCTCGGCCGCCTCGATCGCGCCGCTCGCGGCCCCGGCCGCGACGAAGCAGGCCACGAGCTGGGGGACGGTCCCCTCCGCGAAGGCGAATCCCGCGTAGGCGCCGAGCAGCGCCGCCACACCCGCCGTCATGACGCGCACGGGCCCGAACCGGTCGACCAACCGGCCGGACAGCGGGGCGGCGCCCGCCGCCGCCAGCCGCCAGAACAGGTAGAGCAGCACGGCGACGGCGGCGGGGCTGAGCGGGAGGTCCTGGCGCTGCAGCAGAGTGGTGGCCCGCAGGATGAGCAGCACGGCCGCGAAGTTCACGGCTTCGAAAAGCGTGATGCCGGTCATCAGCCGGCCGAGCGCGCCACGGTAGACCGGGCGCACCCGCAGCCGCACCGGGCTCTTGGCAGGCGGCGCCGGGGGTCGGGCGCGCAGCATGCGCACACCGAGCACGGCGGCCACGACGCCCGGCACCACCGCGACGAGCAGGGCGCCCCGCACCCCGAACACCGCGAGCCCGGCGAAGGCCAGCAGCGGGCCACCGACGGAGGCGAGGTGGTGCAGGCCGCGTTCGAGACCGAAGGCGCGCCCGTAACCGGCGGAACCGGCCCGCTCGGGCACGGCGGCGTAGCGTTGCGGCGAGCGCAGACCGCGCGCCGTCGCCGTCCCGGCCCGCAGCGCCCCGACCTGCAGGCTCGAGGTGGCGACCGCGATCAGCCCGGTGAGCGCGGTCATCACCACATAGCTCCCCGCGCTGATCCAGCCTCGTCGGCGTGGGTCCTCGCTCAGCGCCCCGCCGCCCAGCCGCGCCACCCCGTCGGCCGCGCTCGCGAGGCCCTCCACCAGCCCGAGAGCGATCGGGGACGAGCCCAGCGTCACCGACAGCAGCGCCGGGAGCAGCGACGTCGACGCCTCGTCGGACGCGGTGGACAGCAAGGTTGCGGAGCGCCCGGCGAAGAACTTCCGACGCGGGACGGGAACGGGCGGGGCGGCGGTGGCCGAAACGGTCATGGGGCCGTTCTACGGGCGGTCGGAAGCCCCGTAATCCGTAACGGCTACCCATTGACGCACCTCGCGGCGCGTCCGGACCCCGAGCTTGTCCAGCACGGCGGCCACGTGGTTCTCGACCGTCCGCACGGAGACCACGAGACGGGCGGCGATCTCGGCGTTGGACAGCCCGGCGGCGACGAGGTCGAGGACCTCGACCTGGCGCGCGGTGAGGCCTGCGGGGTGGGCACGGGTCGCCGCCGCGGCCCGCCGGGGCACGCGGGTGACGCCGAGGTCGGCCAGCCGGGCGCGGACGATGGCCGCAGCCGGCGTCGCACCCAGGTCCTCGAGCAGTCGCAGGCCGCGCAGCGCCGGCTCGACCTCGCCGGACAGGCCCAGCTCGAGACCCTGCTCGTAGGGGTCGCCGATCCGCTCCCACGCGGCCGCGGCGGCCCGCCAGTCGCCACGCAGCCCGCTCGCCCACGGCTCGGGGAAGGTCCCGGCGTCGACCGGCAGCCCGGCCCGGGCCAGATAGCGCGCCACCTCACCGCGGACGGCCGCGGCGCCGCCACCGTGCCGCGGGAGCAGCTCGGCCGCCACCTCGGCGGCGCGCTCCGGACGCCCGGTGAGCCAGGCCAGCTCGGCCACGGCGACGCCGGTGAGGGTGAGCCCGAGAAGCGAGCGTTGCGCCCGCGCCCGCTGCCAGGCCTCGTCCAGCAGCGGATCCGCACGCGCGTCACCGCGGCGGGCGAGCAGCCGGGCGTGCGCGGGGACGCTGTAGACGTAGAGCATCCCGACGTCGCCCTCGGCGGCGAGGTCGCGCAGGCCCTCCTGCGCCTCGTTCCACCGCCCCCGGCGCATCAGCAGCAGGCAGCGGTGCACGTCGAGGTTGTAGGCGTGGGACCAGAACCCGCGCTCGCGGGTGAACTCCAGCCCGGCCTCGACGCATCCGGCGAGCTCGTCGAGGTGGCCGAGCCGGTAGAGCGGCTCGGCGAGGTTGGTGTAGGCGCGTGCGGTCGCCTCGCCGTCGTCGTGGGTGCGAGCCAGCGCCAGGCTGGCGCGCAGGTCGTCGAGGCCCGGCTCACCGTCGCGGTCGCAGCGCGCGACGCCGCGGTAGTTCAGGCAGAGCGCGACGAGGTCGGTCCGCCCGGCCGTCGCGGCCAGCTCCCGCGCCCGGTCGAGCACCTCGAGGGCGGCGTCGGGACGTTCGGTCAGGGCGAGCAGCGATCCGCGCGCACCCAGCGCAGCGGCGCGCGCAGCGGGCGGGGCCCCGGCGGCGTCCAGCACCGCGACAGCCCGGTCGACCTCGCGCTGCGCCCCGTCCGTGTCGCCCGCCATGTAGAGGTGGCGGGACAGCCGCACCAGCGCCTCACCCCACCCGATCCTGCTTCCGGCGATCCGGTCGTCGAGCATCTCGTGCTGCCGCACGGCGTCGCGGGCCCGGTCGACCGCCTCGCCGAAGCGCCGCGCGTTGTAGAGCTCCCATGCGTAGTCGTCGAGCAGGCGGGCGCGCTCCGGCGGGTCGAGCAGCGCGACGTGGCGGTGGGCCACCTCGAAGTGCGCCAACGCTTGCCGGTGCGCGCCCAACCGTGCGGCCTCGCGGCCCGCCGCCGGCGCGAACTCCGCGACGGTCCCGCCGTCGTCCGCCTCGAGCGCGTGGTGCACGAGCCGATCGGGATCGTGGTGCCGGCGGGCCCGGAGGGCGGTCACGACCGCGCGGTTGAGCAGCCGGCGCCGCAGTGCCGGCAGGGCCGCCTCGACCGACCGGCGGGCCAGCTCGTGCCGGAACGCCAGCCCGTTCCCGCGCAGCTCCAGGATGCCGCGCTCCTCGGCCTCGTCGAGCACGGCGAGGTCGCCGTGCCCCAGCAGCCGCCCGGCCAGGTCCAGGTCGACCCGCGTCGGCACCACCGAGAGCTGCTCACAGGCCGCGCGGCACGGCGGGCTCAGTGCTCCCAGCCGGGCCGCCACGGCGTCGGCCACCGTCCGGGGCACCACGCCCGTAGGTGCGGCGAGCGCCTCGGTGACGAAGAACGGGTTCCCGCCGGTGAGGGCGTGCAGAGCCGCCCCCTCGTCCCCGGCCAGGGCCGCCACCGCGGCGGGCGACAGCGGCGCGAGCCGGAGACGGTGCACGGGCCGGCCGACGAGCTCGCCGAGCAGCGCGCGCAGCGGGTGCGTCGGACCGACCTCGTCCGCCCGGAACGTCAGCACGAGGACGCCCGGGATGTCGGCGATGCGGCGCGCCACGTGCCGCAGGACGTCCAGGCTCGCGTCGTCGACCCAGTGGACGTCCTCCACGACCAGCACCGTGGCCGGCGGAAGCGCCAGCTCGGCGACCGCGGCCCGGAACGCCGCCCCGGGGTCGTCCGCCCGCAGAGCTCGCTCCAGCGGCCCGCCGGTGTCGCGCGCGGCATCGCGGAGCGGGCCGAGCGGGCGGCGGGTGTGCAGGTCGTCGCAGGCGCCGACCAGGATGCGCGGCGCGCGGTCCGCCCGGGCGGCGGCCGCGGCGAAAGCGCGAACCAGGCTGGTCTTGCCCATCCCGGCCTCGCCACCGAGCAGTACCACCGAGCCGCGACCTGCGCGGGCAGCCGCGACCGCACGGAGCAGCTCCGCGAGGGACGCCTCCCGTTCCAGCAGGGCCCCGGCCATCGCGGCATCGTGGCACACGGGCGGCCACCTCAGGCTGGATCGGCCCAGGTCCGGTGCACCGCCGCGGCGTCGCGCCGGGATCGGGTGCCCAGGCGACTGAAGATGCCGCCGACGTGGTGGTCGACGGTGCGGACCGAGAGGTGCAACCGATCGGCGATCTCGGCGTTCGTGGCGCCCTCGGCGAGAAGCTCGAGGACGTCGAGCTGGCGCTCGGTGAGACCCGCGGGGTTGGGCCGCCGGACCGGCGAGCTGCGGCGCGGCAGCCGCGTCGCGCCGAGCGCACGCAGCCGGCGGCGGGCGAGGTCGGCCGCCGGCACGGCGCGCAGCTCGTCGAGCACGACCAGGCCCTCGGTGGTCGGCCCGACCTCACCCGAGTCGACCAGCTCCAGCGCGCGCTCGTAGCCGTCGCCGGTGCGCTCCCACGCCGTCGCGGCCGTCCGCCAGTCGGCTCGCAGGCCGGCGGCATAACCCGTCGGGCACCCGTCGAACGGCTCCGCGGGCAGGCCGGCGCGACGCAGGTGGCGCAGGAGGCCGCCGCGGATGAAGGCCCAGCCTGCGCCGTCCATCCGGGGCAGCAGGACGTCGGCCACCTCCTGGGCCGGGCCGGGATCGCCGTTGAGCCACGACCACTCCACCAGCCCCCGGCCGGAGTGCGCGATGGCCAGCGGCAGCCGCTGCCGGCGCGCCGCGTCCCAGGCCCGGGTGAGGATCTCGCGGGCGTCCGGCTGCCCCCGGCGGGCGCGCAGCCGGCCGTACGCCGACAGGTGGAAGGCGTCGAACATGCCCGGCTCGCCCTTCGGCAGCGTCGCCGCGAGGCCCGCCTCGGCCTCGTCCCAGGCTCCGTGGAAGGTCTGGAGCCGATGTTCCTGGATGCGCATCAGGTAGACGAACTGGCCCAGGTCGTGCTCCGCGGCGTGAGCGATTCCGGCGGCGACGACCTCGTCCGCGTCGGCGAACCGGCCCAGGCTCAGCAGCAGCTCCCCCAGGTTGCAGTACGCCCGCGCGGCGGACTCGTCGCTGCCGTGCGCCAGGGCGACCGACAACGCGGCCTGCAGGTCCGCGACCCCGGCCGCGGCCTCCTCGACCTCGGCCCGGGCGAGGCCGCGGTAGTTCAGCACGAGCGACGCCAGGTCCGGTCGCCCCGCCGCGTCCGCGAGCTCGCGCGCCCGTTCCAGCACGGGCAGCGCCGCAGCGGACCGACCGGTCAGGACGAGGCCCGCGCCGTGGTAGGTCGTGGCGGCCGCCAGCGCGGGGCCGGCGGGGGATGACTCCAGCGTCGCCACGGCACGCGCGCCGAGCCGCTCGGCCTCCTCGCCCTCGCCGGTCATGAACAGGTACCGCGAGAGCCGCACGAGCACGGCGGCGACAGCCTCGGTGTGCGACGGAGCGTCGCCGACCCGCTCCAACAGCGCCAACGCGGTGCGGCCGGCCCGGACGGCGTCGGCGAACCGGTGGGCGAGGTAGAGCTCCCACGCCCAGTCGTCGAAGAGCGCGGCCCGCGCGCCGGGACCCAGCAGGTCGGCGTGAGCGACCGCCGCCTCGAGGTGGGCCAGCGCCTGGCGGTGCGACCCGGCCGCCGCGGCGGCCCGCGCCGCTCCCGGCGCGAACTCGACGATCGTCGCACCGTCGCCGGCCTGCACCGCGTGGTGCACGATGCGCTCGACGTCGGGCGCCTTCGCCCCGCGCAGCGCCTGCACGACCCGCGCGTTGAGCGCGCGGCGGCGCAGGCCCGGCAACGCCGCCTCGACGGCGCGGCGGGCCAGCTCGTGGCGGAAGGCGAGCCCGCCGTCGCGCAGCACGACGACACCGCGCTCCTCGGCGGTGACCAGCGCCGCCAGCCGCTCGCCCAGCAGCGCCTCGGACAGGGCACCGTCCACCAGCGTCGGCACCACCGACAGCTGTTCCAGGGCGGCGACCGTCTCCGGCTCCAGCGCGCGCACGCGGGCCAGTACGGTGTCCGAGACACCGGTCGGCATCTCCCCCGGCGGGACGGCCAGCAGCTCGGTGGCGAAGAACGGGTTGCCGCCGGTGACGGCGTGCACGCTCGCCCCGTCGCGCCCTGCTCGCCGGGCGAGCTCGTCGACCGCCTCCGGCGACAGCGGGGCGAGCCGCAGCGTGGCCGGGGAGGTCCCCGAGAGCGCGCCGAGCAACCGCTCCAACGGATGCCCGGGCACCACGGCCTCGGGACGGTAGGTCAGCACCAGCAGGGCGGGCAGACCGTCGAGGCGCCGCGCGAGGTAGCGCAGCACGTCGAGGGTGGCGTCGTCGGCCCACTGCACGTCGTCGAGGACGAGCACCGTCGGGCGGGGCGAGCGGAGCTGCGCGACGGCGGCGTCGAACACCGCCTCCGGACCACCGCCGAGCGCCCGTTCGAGGGGGCCGCCCGTGCCCGCCACCGCCTCCTGCAGCGCGCCGAGGGCACGGGGCGCGAGCAGGTCGTCGCAGACCCCGACCAGCACCCGCACATCGCCGGGGAGCTCCGCCACGAACCGGCGGACGAGGCTGGTCTTGCCGATCCCGGCCTCGCCGGCCACGAGCGCGGCCCCGCCGTTCCCGGACCGCGCCCGGTCCAGCGCGGCACGCAGCACGCGCAGGTCGTCGCGGCGCTCGAGGAGACCGGCCGGCATACGCGCAGCATGGCACGCAGCGGCCGGTCATCTCACGGATGCAGGCCCAAGACGGCCGTCAGCTCCTCCGGGGTCGTGACCGGGCGGTCGCAGACGAACCCGCGGCACACGTACGCCGCGGAGGCGCCACCGACCAGTGGGCGATGCGCCAGCAGCGGCACGCCCGGACTGTCCGGATCGCCGGCCACGACCACCGTGCCCCCGGGGGCGATGGCGCGCGCGTGCGCGACGAGCGCCGCCCGTTCCGGCTCCGGGCCCACCACCACGACCTGCAGGGGCCCGCGCACCGCGGCCTCCGCCACCGTCAGCCAGTGCCCGGCGAAGCGCGGGAACCGCTGCGCCAGCGTGCCCGCCGACCGCAGTGCCTCGTCGGCCGCCTCGCGGTACCGCTGGGGGTCGTCGACCAGCACGGACGCCGTCAGCAGGGCTCCGGCGAGCGCGGCGGCCCCGCTCGGGGTGGCGTTGTCGGTGATCTCCCGTGGCCGGTGCAGCAGGGCCTCCGCGTCGTCCGCGGTGTCGAAGAAGGAGCCGGCATCGTCGGCGGAGAACCGGGCCAGGGTGAGGTCCAAAATCTCGACGGCCTGCTCCAGCCGGTGCGCGGCTCCGGTGGCCTGGTGCAGCGCGAGCAGCGCCTCGGCGAGGAACGCGTGGTCGTCCAGCACCCCGGCCGCGGCCCCGACGACGCCGTCGCGCGACGACCGACGCACGCGGCCGTCGACGACGTGCCGCTCCAGCAGGAGATCCGCGGTCGCGTCGGCGGCGGCGACCCAGTCGGGCCGCCCCAGTGCGGCGCCGGCCTCGGCGAGCGCGAGCACGGCCATGCCGTTCCAGGCGGTGACGACCTTGTCGTCGCGTGCGGGCTGCGGACGGCGGTTCCGGGCCGCGAGCAGGGCCGCCCGCACCCGCTCCCAGCGCGCCGGGTCGTCCGCGTCCACCGGCAGCTGCAGCGTCGAGCTCCCGTGCTCGAAAGTCCCCGACACGGTGACGACCAGCAGCTCCGCCGCCCATGCTGCGTCGTCTCCGTCGTCTCCGTCGTCGCCGAGAACCTCGGCGAACTGCGCGGGCGTCCAGGCGTACGTCAGGCCCTCGACCCCGTCCGTATCGGCGTCGAGCGCCGAGGCGAATCCGCCCTCGGGCGTGCGCAGGTCGCGCAGCAGGAAAGCGGCGGTCTCCTCGGCGACGCGCCGGGCGAGCGGCTGCTGCGGTCCCGGCACGCGGGCGAGGTGGGCGTACGCGCGCAGCAGCAGCGCGTTGTCGTACAGCATCTTCTCGAAGTGCGGGACGACCCAGCGGTCGTCGACGCTGTACCGGGCGAAACCACCGGCGAGCTGGTCGTACAGGCCGCCGCGGGCCATCCGCCCCGCCGTCACCTCGACGGTGCGCAGCGCGTCGGCCGAGCCCGTGCGCTCGTGATGGCGCAGCAGGAACTCCAGGATCATGGACGGCGGGAACTTCGGTGCGCCGCCGAACCCGCCGTGCACCGGGTCGAACTCACCTGTCAGCGTCCGCACGGCCTCGTCGAGCGCGTCGGTGTCGATGCCCGCGGGCGGCAGCACCGCGGTGGCGTTGTCCGCCAGCCGCGCGGCGATCTGCCCGGCCCCGCTGCGCACGCGCGCGGCGTCGTCCCGCCAGGTCTCGGTGACGGCCGCGAGCAGCCGGCGGAACTGCGGCGTGGGGTAGTAGGTGCCGCAGTGGAACGGCTCGCCCGCCGGGGTGAGGAAGCAGGTCATCGGCCAGCCGCCCTGGCCGGTCATCGCCTGGGTGGCCCCCATGTAGACCGCGTCGATGTCCGGGCGTTCCTCCCGGTCGACCTTGACGGCGACGAAGCCGGCGTTGATCTGCTCGGCCGTCGCGCGGTCCTCGAACGACTCGTGGGCCATGACGTGACACCAGTGGCAGGCCGCGTAGCCGACCGACAGGAGCACGGGGACGTCGCGGCGGGCGGCCTCCTCGAACGCCTCGTCCGACCACTCCCACCAGTCCACGGGGTTGTCGGCGTGCTGCAGGAGGTACGGGCTCGTCGCACCGGCGAGACGGTTCGGCATGGACCCAGCCTGTCAGTCGCGCGTGGCGCCGTCCGGGGGGTCGTCGCCGCTCCGCGAGCCCGCCGCGGGAGTCACGGCGACGTCCGATGGCGGTGCCACCGGACCGTCCGGTGACGCGTCCGCGGCGGCGTCGTCGGAGGCGGTGGCGTCGAAGGACGCCGGCACCTTCCGGAGATGCTTGTTCATCGACCGGACGAGCAGGATCGTCGCGAGGAAGAGCACCACGAGGACGACGAGCCCGACCGGCGACGCCTTCCCGAACTCCTCGCCCTTCCCGGGCGGTGGCGCCGGGTCCTGCGCGAGCACCAGCCCGACCGTCTGCCCCACCGGCACCGATCCGAGATCGACCAGCACGGTGACCACCTCCCCTCGCTCACCTCGATTCTAGAGCCGTGGCGAGCAGCCGCTCAGCTCGCCCGACGCTCCTGCGCGAGGACCTCGATCCCGGCGAACAGGTCGTCTTCCGGCAGCGACGACTCGACCAGCGAACGGACGAGCTCGTAGTCCTCGGTGGGCCAGACCTCGCGCTGCAGGTCTTCCGGCACGAGGAACCAGCGGCTCTGGGGGTCGATCTGCGTGGCGTGCGCGAGGAGGGCCTTGTCGCGGACCGGGAACCAGTCGGCGCACTGCACCCGCGTCGTCACCCGCGCGCCGGGGTCCGGGGTGTCCGACGACCAGTTCGCCAGCCACTCCCCGTACGGCGACTCGAGCCCGCGCTCCAGCAGCGCCGCGTGGAAGGCCTCCATGCGGGCGCGGGAGAACCCGTGGGAGTAGTAGAGCTTCAGCGGCTGCCACGGCTCGCCCGCTTCGGGGTACCGGTCCGGGTCGCTCGCGGCGTCGAACGCCGCGACGGAGATCTCGTGGCAGCGGATGTGGTCCGGGTGCGGGTAGCCGCCCCGCTCGTCGTAGGTGACCAGCACGTGCGGGCGCAGCTCGCGGATCACCGCGACCAGCGTGCCGACCTGCTCGTCGAGGTCGCCGAGCGCGAAGCAGCCCTCGGGCAGCGGCGGCAGCGGGTCGCCCTCCGGCAACCCGGAGTCGACGTAGCCGAGCCAGCGGTGCGACACGCCGAGGATCTCGGCGGCGCGGGCCATCTCGGCCCGGCGGATGGCCGGCATGTCGTCGAGGACGCCCGGCCTGTTCATCGCGGGGTTGAGGATGCTGCCGCGCTCGCCGCCCGTACAGGTGACGACCACGACCTCACGCCCCTCGTCGACGTAGCGGGCACAGGTGGCGGCACCCTTGCTGGACTCGTCGTCCGGGTGGGCGTGCACGGTCATCATGCGCAGCGGTCCCTCGTCGAGGGAGCCGCCCGCGGCGGTGCGCTCGGCACCGACGCGATCGGGGCGCAGGAGTTCGGAGGTCGACATCGGGTGCCGCGGTCCTTCCAAGTTTCAGCGGTGCGGAAGGCCGACTCCGGCCTTCTGATGTTCGCCGGGGATCGTCGCAGAGACCCCCGACAGTTCGGTCCATCCCTGTGCAACAGCGCGACCCTCGCGAGCCTTCCCCGCTCCCCCGATACCTCGTCGATCATCGCTGACCTGCGGAGATGGGTGCGATGGAACTCTTCGCCGACCCGGACCGTTCGTCGAAAGAGCACGACGTGGAGATTGCAGCGTGTTACGGTGAGGCACACACGGCCCGCAGGCGGGTCGTGTTTTTCCTTACTCGGGCCCCGAGGCCGGTTGGCGATCTCGGGCAACGACACGTACCGCCGCGTCGGGCTGCCGTCCCGACGGACCCGCACGGGCCCGCGGGTTGCACGACCGGACCGCTGGAGGAGTGATGACCGTGGACACGCAGGTGACCTGGCTGACCCAGGAGGCCTACGACCGGCTCAAGCACGAGCTCGACGAGCTGATCGCGAACCGCCCCGTCATCGCCGCGGAGATCAACGCCCGACGCGAGGAAGGCGACCTCAAGGAGAACGGTGGCTACCATGCCGCCCGTGAGGAGCAGGGCCAGCAGGAGGCCCGGATCCGCCAGCTGCAGGAGCTGCTGCGCACCGCCCAGGTCGGCGTCGCCCCCACCTCCTCGGACACCGCCGCCCCCGGGATGGTGCTCACCATCCACTACGACGACGACCCCGGCGACGTCGAGAAGCTCCTCCTCGGTTCCCGTGAAGAGGGCGCCCACGGCGACCTGCAGGTCATCTCCCCGCACTCGCCGCTCGGAGCAGCCCTGCTGGGCGCGCGGATCGGCGAGACCCGCGAGTACCGGTTGCCGGACGGCGGCAGCATGAAGGTCACCCTGGTGACCGCGGAGCCGTTCACCGGCTGACATACGTGGCGGGGCCGTGGCGCTGCCGACTCCGGTCGGCGCGCCGCGGCCCTGATCCGTTCAAAGGCCCGGGTCGGTCCGGGTGACGTCGAGGCCGTGGCCCGCGGCGCGCAGCGCCTCGGTCAGGTCGGCGATGTGCTGAGGTCCGCGCGTCTCCAGGCTCACCGCGACGTCGACCTCGCCCAGGTGCAGCGCGCCCGAGATCCGTGAGTGCGCCACGTCCAGCACGTTCGCACCCTGGGCGCCGATCAGCGCCAGCAGCGCCGCGAGCGCGCCCGGGCGGTCCGCGATCCGGATGCGCAGCTCGACGTAGCGGGCGGCGACGGCCATGCCGTGCCGGATCACGTGCCCCAGCACCAGCGGGTCGACGTTGCCGCCGGAGAGCACGGCGACCACGGGCGTCGGGAACCGCCGGGGATGCTCCAGCAGCGCCGCCACCGCGGCCGCGCCCGCCGGCTCGACCAGCAACTTCGCCCGTTCGAGGCAGTACAGCAGCGCCCGCGACAGCGCGTCGTCGTCGACGGTGACGATCTCGTCGACGAGCGCGGCCACCTGGGGGAACGTCACGTCACCGGGCCGCCCGACCGCGATCCCGTCGGCGAGGGTGCGCATCGCCTGCAGCGGGACGGGCGCGTGCGCGGCCAGCGACGGAGGCCACGCCGCCGCGCCCGCCGCCTGCACACCGACCACCCGCACCCCGTCCGGCACGGCCGCGGCGACACCACCGAGCAGGCCGCCCCCACCGGCCGGGACCAGCACCGTCGCCACGTCCGGGCACTGCTCGACGATCTCGAGCCCGACCGTGCCCTGGCCGGCGATCACGTCGACGTGGTCGAACGGGTGCACGAGCACCGCGCCGGTGCGCTCGGCGAACGCCCGCGCCTCGACGAGGCTCTCGTCGATGGTGGTGCCGACCAGATGCACGGCTGCGCCGTAGCCACGCGTCGCCCCGACCTTGGGCAGCGCCGCCCGCTCCGGCATGAACACCGTCGCTGTGACCCCGAGCATGTGCGCGGCGAGCGCCACGCCTTGTGCGTGGTTGCCGGCGCTGGCGGCGACGACCCCCCGGGCACGTTCGGCGGGGTCGAGCCGGGAGATCCGCGTGTACGCACCACGGATCTTGAACGACCCCGTGCGCTGCAGGTTCTCGCACTTCAGGTACACCGGACCGGCACACAGCTCGCTCAGCGCCCGCGCGTTCGCCATTGGGGTACCTCCCACGACGCCGGCCAGCAGCTCGCGGGCTGCACGGACGTCGGCGAGGCCGACCGGGGGTGCCGGGGAGGGCCGGACCGGGTGCGCGACGGTCATCTGCGCAGTCTGCCACCGGGGCCGGTAACCTCAGCGGTGGACGGCGTCCGAGGCCCGCGCATGCGCGCCGGGCGCCGCAGGGGGACCGGATGACACGTGTGCGGGACATCGCCCCGCTGGTGGCGGCAGCCGCGCTGGCCGTCGGGGCCGTCGTCGCCGCCCGGACGGCGGGGTGCGACGACCCCGGCCACTACGAGGTGCGCTCGTGGGGCTACGAGCTGGTCGGCGGCTGCATCGCGCCCGGCGACATCATCGTCCCGAACCCCGCACCTGCACCGAAGCCGGTCGACACGAACCCGTTCGCCCGCGACTGATCTCTTCTCGGGCAGGCTGTTCCGGTGGAGATCCTGCTGCTCATCGTCGGCCTGATGCTGGCGGCCGTCGTGCTGGTCGGTGTGGGCGACCGGCTCCGGCTGCCGTGGCCGGCGCTGATGGTGGTGCTCGGGATCGTGGTGGCCTTCGTCCCCGGCCTGCCCGACTCATTCGACCTCGATCCCGACCTGATCCTTCCGCTGTTCCTGCCGCCCCTGCTGTTCGCGACGGCCCAGCGCACGTCGTGGGCGCTCTTCCGCGCACGGTGGCGCACGATCGCCTTCCTCGCCGTCGCGCTGGTCGCGCTGACGGTCGGGGCCGTCGCCGGCACCGCGGCGGCGCTCGTCCCCGGTCTGGGACTCACCGGCGCGGTGGCGCTCGGCGCCATGGTCGCGCCGCCGGACCCGGTCGCGGTGGAGGCGGTCGCCGGCCCGGTGCAGATGCCCCGCCGCCTGCTGTCGGTGCTGCAGAGCGAGGGGCTGTTCAACGACGCGACCGCCCTGGTGATCTTCCAGGCCGCGGTGCTGGCCACCGTGCAGGACACCGAGCTGCGCGTTCCGCTCCTGCTCCTGCAGTTCGTCGTCGGGGCGCTGGGCGCCGTCGTCCTCGGGCTCGTGGTGGCGTGGATCGCGCGCCAGGTGACCGCGCGGGTCACCGACGCCACGGGGCGCAGCGCGCTCACCCTCGTGCTGCCGTTCGCGGTCTACCTCGCCGCCGAGGAAGTGCACGCCTCCGGGGTGGTCGCAGTGGTGGTCGTCGCCCTGCAGATGCGCGCGACCAGCGACGCCGACGAGGCCGAGGAGCGGCTCGTGCAGCGCTCGTTCTGGGACGTCGTCGAGATGCTGGTCACCGGGGTCGCGTTCGGGCTGATCGGGCTGGACCTGCGGCTGGCGGTCGAGGCCGCGGAGACGGGCCTCGCCGAGATGCTCCTCCACGCCGCCGTGGTCGTCGCCGTGGTGTTCGCGGTGCGGGCGCTGTGGATGGTGGGTGCGTGGTCGATGCTGCGCCGGAGCCCCGACGTGTCGGCGGCTCCGCGGACGAAGCGCGAGGCGGTGGTCCTCACGTGGTGCGGGATGCGCGGGCTCGCGACCCTCGCGCTCGCGCTGTCGCTGCCGGAGGCGACGGCGAGCGGCGCAGCCTTCCCGGCGCGGGCGGAGATGGTGGTCATCGCCTGCACGGTGCTGGTGGCGACGCTCCTCCTGCCGGGGTTCACGCTGCCGGCGCTGGTCCGGGCGTTGGGCGTGGCCGAGGACGCCGGCGCGGAGCACGCCGCCGAGGAGGTGGTGGCGCGGCGGGCGCGGAAGGCGGCCCTCGAACGCATGGCCGTGGAGGAACACGCCGCGGACCTGCCCGAAGAGGTGTCGACGGCGCTGCACGAGCGGATGGGCGGGTTGTCGCGGCTGTTGCGCGGCGAACCGCCGACCGCGGAGGACCGCGACCGGCTCGAGGCGCTCCGCCGGGGCCGGGACGTCGTGCAGCGCATCCAGAACGAGGCGCTGGCGGCGGCACGGACCGAGGTGCTGGCGGCGCGCCGCGAGCCGGGCATCGACCCGGAGGCCGCGGACCGCGTGCTGATGCGGCTGGACCTGCGGACCGTGCTGCTCGACTGAGGAACCTCAGACGGTGGCGCGGTCCAGTGCGGTGCGCAGGTCCTCGATGAGGTCCTCGACGTCTTCGATGCCCACCGACAGCCGCACCAGCGAGTCGGGCACCTCGAGCGCGGAGCCCGCCACCGACATGTGCGTCATCTGCCCCGGGTGCTCGATCAGCGACTCGACGCCGCCGAGCGACTCGGCGAGGGTGAACACCTCCGTCGCCGCGCACATGCGCAGTGCCGCCTCCCGGCCACCGGCCAGGATGATCGACACCATCCCCCCGAACCGCCGCATCTGCTTGGCCGCGACCTCGTGGCCAGGGTCGTCGGGCAGGCCCGGGTAGAGCACGCGCGCCACGGCCGGGTGCCGGACGAGCATCTCGGCGACGCGCTCGGCGTTGTCGCAGTGCCGGTCCATGCGCACCGCGAGCGTCTTCGCCCCGCGCAGGGTGAGCCAGTTGTCGAACGGCCCGGGCACCGAGCCCACGGCGTTCTGGGTGAACGTCAGCTGCTCGACGAGCTCGTCGTCGCTCGTGACGAGTGCACCACCGACGGCGTCGGAGTGTCCGCCGATGTACTTGGTGGTGGAGTGCAGGACGACGTCCGCGCCGAGCGCGAGCGGCTGCTGCAGGTAGGGCGAGGCGAAGGTGTTGTCGACGACGAGCCGGGCCCCGGCTTGGCGCGTGACGTCGGCGACCGCCGCGATGTCCGCGATGCCCAGCAGCGGGTTCGTCGGCGTCTCGCACCAGACGACGCGGGTGGTCGGCCGCAGCGCCGCACGCAGGGCGTCGATGTCGGCGAGGTCGACCGGCGTGTACTCGACGCCCCAGGGCGCGAGGACCTTGTCGACCAGCCGGAACGTGCCGCCGTACGCGTCGTGCGGGATCACCAGGTGATCGCCGGGGCGCACCAGCACCCGCAGCAGGACGTCGCTCGCACCCATCCCGGAGCCGAACGCGCGGGCTTGCCGGCCACCCTCCAGGGCGGCGAGACACTCCTGCAGGGCGGTGCGGGTGGGGTTCGCGCTGCGGGCGTACTCGTAGTCGCCCGCCCGCGTGACGCCCACGCCGTCCTGGGCGAAGGTGGACGACAGGTGCAGAGGGGTGATCACGGCACCGGTGGTGGGATCGGGCTCCTGCCCTGCATGGATCGCGTTCGTCGAGAAGCCGCGCACGATCTCCACGGTACGCGGCGGGCGCGGCCCGCCCCGCTCCGGCGCCCTCGGGCGGGGCTCCGGGGAATGCAGCATGGTGGCTTTGCTGCACTCGGACCGCAGCAAAGCCACCATGCTGCGAACCTCAGGTGCCGAGAAAGGCCAGGACGTCCGAGCGGGTCACGACACCCGCGGGCTTCCCGTCCACCAGCACCAGCGCCGCGTCCGCCGCCGCGAAGGCGGACATCGCGGTGTCGAGCGGCTCGTTCGCGCCGATCGTCGGCAGTGCCGGGGACATGTGCCGCTCCAGCCGGTCCGTGAGGTGTGCGCGGCCAGTGAACAGCGCGTCGAGCAGGTCGCGTTCCACCACCGAACCGGCCACCTCGGCGGCCATCACCGGCGGCTCGGCGCGCACCACCGGCATCTGCGACACGGCGAACTCGCGCAGGTAGTGCACGGCGTCGGCGACCGTCTCGTTCGGGTGGGCGTGCACCAGCGCCGGGATCGCGCCGTCCTTACGGCGCAGCACGTCGCCGACCGTCGCCCCCTGGGCGGGCGGCAGGAACCCGTACCCGGCCATCCACGCGTCGTTGAAGACCTTGCCGAGGTAGCCGCGGCCGCCGTCGGGCAGCAGCACGACGACCACGGCGTCGCGGGCCTCGTCGGGCGACAGCTCGGCCGCGACCTGCAGCGCCGCCACCGTCGCCATCCCGCACGATCCGCCGACCAGGAGGGCCTCCTCCCGGGCGAGCCGCCGGGTCATGGCGAACGAGTCGGCGTCGGAGACCGCGACGATCCGGTCGCAGACCTCCTTGTCGTAGGTGGTCGGCCAGAAGTCCTCCCCCACGCCCTCGACGAGGTAGGGCCGGCCGGTGCCGCCGGAGTACACCGAGCCCTCCGGGTCCGCCCCGATCACCTGCACCCGCCCCTCGGACACCTCCTTGAGGTAGCGCCCGGTGCCGCTGATCGTGCCGCCAGTGCCGATTCCCGCGACGAAGTGCGTGATCCGGCCGTCGGTCTGCTCCCAGAGCTCGGGGCCGGTGCCGAGGTAGTGCGACTGCGGGTTCTCGGGGTTCGCGTACTGGTTGGGCTTCCAGGCGCCCTCGATCTCCTCGACCAGCCGGTCCGACGTGCGGTAGTAGGAGTCGGGGTGGTCCGGGTCCACCGCGGTGGGACAGACCACGACCTCGGCGCCGTACGCCTTGAGCACGTTGCGCTTGTCCTCGCCGACCTTGTCCGGGCAGACGAACACGCAGTGGTACCCCTTGCGCTGAGCCACGATCGCCAGCCCGACACCGGTGTTGCCCGAGGTGGGTTCGACGATGGTGCCGCCGGGGCGCAGCTCTCCCGACGCCTCCGCGGCCTCCACCATGCGCAGCGCGATGCGGTCCTTGACGCTGCCGCCGGGGTTGAAGTACTCGATCTTGGCCAGCACCGGAGCCGCGATCCCGGAGGCGACCGGCCCGAGCCGCACCAGCGGGGTGTTGCCGACGAGGTCGGCCACATGCTCGACGTAGCGCATAGGGCCATGGTCCCACTCCGGCCGTGGCCGGCCGGACATGCCCGCGTCTTCGACCTGCGGATCGGCTCATACCGCGTCGATACCGACGCCGATGGGTAACTTGGAAATATGGATACCCGCCGCCACACCTCCCGACCCGGTCTGGCCAAGCGGGTGGCGTGCGGTGTGGGCGGTGGATTGCTGCTCGTTCTCGGAGTCGTGCTGCTCGTACTGCCCGGCCCGGGCCTCCTGCTGGTGCTCGCCGGCCTGCTCGTGCTGGCCAACGGCTTCCCGGCTGCGCAGAAGTTCGTCGACCCGGTGGAGCGGCGCGCGATGAAGGCAGCCGAGGAGAGCGTGGCGTCGCCGCTGCGGATGGTCTTCTCGATCGGCACCGGTGTGGTGCTGATCGCCGCCGGCGTGGTCTGGTGGGTGGTGCCCGGCCTTCCCCTCGGCGGGTGGCCCACGGGATGCAGCCTCATCCTCTCCGGGCTGATCCTGCTCGGCCTGCTCGTGGTCAGCTACCGGCGGGTGCGGTCACAGCGGGAAGCCGGCTCGGAGCCGACCACCAGTACACCGAGCTCGGCCTGACGGGCGGCGCGCGCCGCCCGGCGCGCGTCACGTCCGCTCGACCCGGCGCAGCCCCCGGCCGGGGTGCCACGACTCCACCACCAGCGCCGTGCCCTCGGTGTTCAGGGCCGTGACCACCACCTCGTGTACGTCCGCCCGGAACAGCTCCCCCTCCGGCTCGTCCGAGCCGTCGAGAGCCTCCGCGAAGTACGCCCGCCCCGCGATCTTGGCCTCGCCGGGCCAGCCCGAGGAATCGTCGTCCGGTGGATCGCTGGTGGCGCTGTGCAGCGCGAACCGCGGGTCGCGGTGCAGGTCGGCGCCCTTACGCGCGTGCGGCATCGACCCGAACGTCAGCTCGCCGTCGGTGAACTGCGCCTCGATCCCGCTGATCCGCGGCGCACCGTCGGCCCGCAGCGTCGCGATCGTCTTGTGCTTGTGCGCGTCGAAGAGCCTCCGCACCTTCGCCGCGAACTCCGGTTCGGACTTCTCGACCTCGCTCCAGGACACCATGCGCCAGAGCATCGCGCAGACCCCTGACAAAACAGACGGCCCGGCTTTCCGAGGAAAGCCGGGCCGCCGGTTCGTGGGTCAGACGTCGATCAATCCTGGCGCAGGTACGTCAGCAGCCGCAGGATCTCGATGTACAGCCAGACCAGGGTGGTCATCAGGCCGAAGGCGATGTACCAGGCGAACTTCGCCGGCGCGCCGGAGCGCACCGCCTGGTCCGCCATGTCGAAGTCCATCAGCAGGCTGAAGGCCGCGACACCGATCACGACGAGGCTGAAGATGATCGCCAGCGGGCCGCCGTCGCGCAGTCCCATGCCGCCCGGGATGAAGAACCCGGCGACCAGGTTGGCCAGCATCAGGACGACGACGCCGATCAGGGCGCCCATCAGCCACTTCGTGAAGCGCGGGGTGACCTTCACGGCGCCGGTCTTGTAGACCACCAGCATCCCGACGAACACACCGACGGTGCCGATCAGCGCCTGGAAGGCGATGCCCGGGAACTGGAGGTTGACCAGACCGGCGATCCCGCCGAGCGCGATGCCCTCCGCGATGGAGTAGGTCATCACGAGCGCGGGGTTGCTGCTCTGCTTGAAGATGATGATGAGCGACACGACGAAGCCGACGATGAAAGCCGGCAACGCCAGCGCGTACAGGCCGCTCCATGCCGTGAGCCCGCCCGCGACGATCGCCGCGCCCGCGGTGATCGCGGTCTTGGTGACGATGTCGTCGACGGTGATCGGGCGCTGACCGGCATCGGCGCGCCCGAAGTCGACCTCAGCGCGGTCGGCGTAGGCGGCAGTGCCGCCGGCCATGCCGCTGCCGCGGTCGAAGGTGGCGTAGCCGCCCTGCCCGGCGGGCAGGTTGCGGAACGCCGGGTTGCTACTGCTGCGCACCTGGGTCCTCCTCGGAGCGTGTGGGCATCCGTACCGGTCAACGCGGGATCGTCCCGCTTCGTTCCCGCTCGGTAAAGCTGACTTTACTCACGTTGTCGACACGGGTTCCAGCGGCGCCCGCGCGCCGGACAGTACCCCCTGAAGAGCCGCATCCCCCGAAGTTGGGGGCGGTGCCACCCCCCACGAACGGCTCCTGAGCAGGGCGTGGATCGACGAATCTCGACGTCGGAAAGTAAAGCAGCGGTATGGGGGAGACCATGGGGTCGTTGTCCGTGTCACGGCGGGACGTGCTGAAGGTGTCGGCGCTGGGTGCCGCGGCTCTCGCCCTGCCCTTCGAGCGCGTCGCGCGGGCGAAGACCGCGTCCAAGATCGCGGAGAGCAAGATCCCGAGGCCCTACACGTTGCCGTTCAAGGTCCCGCCGGTGATCGACGGGCGCGGTGGCGGCACGATCACCATCGCGCAGAAGATGCAGAACGCCGTGATCCTCCCCGGCGTGCAGACCCCGATCTTCGGCTACAACGGCATCACGCCGGGGCCCACGATCTTGGCCCGCCGGGGCACGCCGCTCAACATCGCCGTGAGCAACGAACTGCCTGCCAAGCACCCGAACTGGGGTTACGAGGCCTGGACGTCGGTCCACCTGCACGGGTCGGCGTCGAAGCCGCAGTTCGACGGCTACGCCAGCGACATCACGCGCGTCGGGCAGACGAAGACCTACCAGTTCCCGAACAACCAGGAGTCGCGCACGCTCTGGTACCACGACCACGGCGTGCACCACACGGCCGAGAACGCCTACATGGGTCTGGCCGCGATGTACCTGATGAGCGACGAGCTCGAGGACCGGCTGCCGATCCCGAAGGGTTCCCACGACCTGCCCATGGTGATCGCGGACAAGATGTTCGCGGCCAACGGCAGCCTCATGTACGACGACGAGGGCCACTCGGGCCTCTACGGCGACGTCATGCTGGTCAACGGTCAGCCCTGGCCGAACCTGAAGGTCGCCAAGCGCAAGTACCGCTTCCGGATCCTCAACGCGTCGCTGTCGCGCGGCCTGCGGCTGCAGCTGAGCAACAGCGCCCCGATGACGGTCATCGCCACCGACGGCGGCCTGATGCCCAAGCCGCAGACCACCGTCCAGCTGCGGGTCGGCATGGCCGAGCGCTACGAGGTCGTCATCGACTTCGCGCAGTACGCGCCGGGCACGAAGATCCAGCTACGCAACCTGGGTGTGCCGAACTCCCGCGACTTCGACAACACCGACAAGGTCATGCAGTTCGAGGTCACCGCCGACGCCTTCGACGCCGCGAACAACGACGTGCCGGCGGAGCTGAACCCGCAGAACGAGATCATGCTGCTCGACGAGACGAAGGTTCCCGGCATCAAGACCGTCAAGCTCGACCTGCACCGCAGCAACAGCACGTGGAAGGTCAACAACACGACCTGGGACGACATCGTCAAGTCGAACTACCAGACGGTGGTGGCCAACCCGCAGCCCGACGAGGTCCAGATCTGGGAGATCACCAACAAGTCGGGCGGCTGGTTCCACCCCACCCACATCCACCTGGTCGACTTCAAGATCCTCTCGCGCAACGGCAAGGCGCCGTTCAACTACGAGCTGGGCCCCAAGGACGTCGCCTATGTCGGAGAGAACGAGACCGTCCGGCTGATCACGAAGTTCGCCCACCAGACCGGCCGCTACATGATCCACTGCCACAACCTGCCGCACGAGGACCACGACATGATGACGCAGTTCCGGGTGGGCACGGACACCGTGGACAACGACCCCATGACCTCGGCTCCGGCAGGTCCGATCGGCGCGGGCGGCGGCGGGGTGACGGTCATCCCGGTGGTGAACACGTCGACGCCGGCGACACCCACCGCGACACCCACCGCCGTGCCGACCACCGCGGCCACCACCGCGACGCCCCGGCCTGCAACGACCACCACGACCCGTCGGCGGAGGTAAGCCGCCTACTGGGCCACGGGGAGCCCCGACGGCGCCGTACGCCTCCCGGTGCGTTCGGCGCCGACACCCGCGGCGATGACGAACGCGATGCCGGCGACCGCCGCGGGCCCGGGGACCTGGTGCAGCGCGACCAGGCCCACCACCAGCGCGACCGCGGGCTCGAGGCTCATCAGCGTCCCGAACGCCGCGGTAGTGAGCCGGCGCAGGGCGAGCAGCTCGAGGCTGAACGGGACGACGGGCAACAGCACCGCGAGGCCGAGACCGACCAGCACCAGCTCCGGGGTGAGCATCCCGAGCACGGACGGGCCGACCACCACGGTGGCGGCCAGCGCGGCGACCGGCATCGAGACGGCGAGGCCGCGCAGGCCGGCGACCTCGTCCCCCACCCGCTGGGTCAGCAGGATGTAGGCCGCCCAGCAGACGGCCGCAGCCAGCGCGAAGGCGACTCCGACGGGATCGGCGCCGCCGTGCCAGGGCTCGGTGAGGAGCACGACCCCGACGGCGGCCAGCGCCGGCCACTGCAGCCGCCGGCGGCCGCCGCGGACCACCGCGACGCCCAGCGGACCCAGGAACTCCAGCGCGCTGGCCGTACCCAGCGGCAGCCGCGCGACCGCCGCCATGAAGAACAGGGTGAGCCCGGCCGTCACGATCCCGAGCGCGACGCAGGCCAGCAGGCCGGTCCGGGTGAAGGCCGACGGACGGGGCCGGACGAGGATCACCAGCAGGACGGCCGCCCAGGCAAGGCGCAGCCACGCCGCGCCCTCCGGCCCGATGCGGTCGAACAGCCCGACCGACGCCGCGAGCCCGAGCTGTACGCAGAGCATGGCGCCGCCGGCCAGCGCCGCTCCGGAGCGCGCGGTCCGGGCCGGCACGGGAGGGGTCGTCGAGGTCACCCGACCATTGGACGCGCCGGCCACCGTTCGCGTCCACGTGGTGATGCTGGACAAATCGTTCGTTGATCCTGAACGATCCGGTGATGGAGACCCGTCGCCTGCAGCTCCTCCTCGAGCTGTCGCGGCTCGGGTCGATGCGCGCGGTCGCGGACGAGATGGAGGTCACCACGTCGACCGTCTCCCAGCAGATCACGGCCCTCGCCGCCGAGGTCGGCACGTCCCTCGTCGAACCGGTCGGCCGGCGGGTGCGGCTGACCCCGGCCGGGCGCCGCCTAGCCGAGCACGCGGTGACGATCCTCGCAGCGGTCGACGCGGCCCGCCTCGATCTCGACCCGGCCGCTCAACCGGCCGGCACCCTGCGCACCGCCGGGTTCGCCACGGCGATCCGCCGCTCGCTGCTGCCCGCCGTCGCCCGCCTCGCGACGACGCACCCGGCGGTGCACCTGCAGATCGCCGAACACGAGCCGCTCGAGGCCCTCGGGCTGCTCGCGCGCGACACGGTCGATCTCGCGCTGGTCTACGACTACACGCTCGCACCGGCGGCGCTCGACCGCACCGTCGAGGCGACCCCGCTGTGGTCGGCGCCCTGGGGCCTCGCGGTTGCGGCGGCCGCTCCCGGCGGCGCCGGCAATGCCGTCGCCGTGTTCGCCGGGCAGCACGATGCCGACTGGATCGTGAACTCGCGCAACACCGCCGACGAGGACGTCGTCCGCATCCTCGCGTCGATGGCCGGGTTCGCGCCGCGCGTCGTCCACCGCGCCGACAGCCTCGACCTCGTGGAGGACCTGATCGTCGCCGGGCTCGGTGTCGGGCTGCTCCCGCTCGACCGGCCGGTCGCCCCCGGGGTGCGGGTGCTGCCCCTGACCGACCCCGACGTCCGTCTGCGCGCGTACGCCGTCGTCCGCTCCGGACGGGTGGTCTGGCCTCCACTGGCGCTGGTCGTCGATCTTCTCGCAGGGCAGGTGAGCCCGTGACTGTGGTATCTGTGGAAGAGGAGGAATCGCCCGCACCGTGGCGACCCACGAGCACTGAGGACCATGGACGACCCCCCGAGTACCGACGACCCACCCCACGACGCTGACCGGACGGGGTGGGTGTCCCCCCGGTGAGTGCCGCTCTCGACATCCTCCTCGGCGCCGTCGTCGTGTTGGCCATCACCGCGCTGACCGGCTGGTTCGTGGCCCAGGAGTTCGGCTACATGGCCGTCGACCGGGCCCGATTGCGTGCCCGGGCCGGCGCCGGTGACGCCGGCGCCCGCCGCGCCCTCGACATCACCGACCGCACCTCGTTCATGCTGTCGGGCGCCCAGCTCGGCATCACCGTCACCGGTCTGGTCGTCGGTTACGTCGCCGAACCCCTGATCGGCGCGGGCCTCGGCGAGCTGCTCGGCGGTGTCGGCATCCCGTCCGGGGCCGGCGTGGCGATCGGCACAGTGGTGGCTCTCCTGTTCGCCACCGTCGTCCAGATGGTCTTCGGCGAGCTGTTCCCGAAGAACCTCGCGATCGCCCGCCCCGAGCCCGTCGCCCGCGCCCTCGCGCTGTCCACCTCGACCTACCTGACGGTGTTCGGGTGGCTGGTGCGGCTGTTCGACGCCTCGTCGAACCTGTTGCTGCGGATCCTGCGGATCGAGCCGGTCCACGACGTCGAGCACTCGGCGACGCCGCGCGACCTCGGCGCGATCATCGACGAGTCCCGGCAGCGCGGCGACCTGCGCCCGGACCTGTCCGCGGTGCTCGACCGGGTGCTGGAGTTCGAAGACCGGCCGGCCCGCGCCGCGATGATCCCGCGCCCGCGGGTGGCGACGGCGGCCGCCGACGCGACCGTCGGCGAGCTGGTCGGGAGCATGGCCGCGGGCCACTCCCGCTACCCGGTGCTGGCCGACGGCGCGGACGACGTCGTCGGCGTGGTCTGCCTGCGCGACGTCCTCGCGCTGCCCGAGCAGCGGTGGGACACGGTGTCGGTGCGCGACATCGCGCGACGGCCCGTCGTCGTCCCCGACTCGCTGCACCTGCCCGCCGTGCTGGAGGCGCTGCGCGCGGCGGACGACGAGCTCGCAGTCGTCGTCGACGAGTACGGCGGGTTCGCCGGCGTGCTCACGGTCGAGGACATCGCCGAGGAGCTGGTCGGCGAGATCACCGACGAGCACGACCCCGAGGGCACCGATCAGCTGCGGCGCAGCGCCGACGCGTGGACGGTGCCGGGTTCGCTGAGCATCCAGGAAGTCGAGCGGCTGGTGGATCTCGACCTGCCCGAGGGCGACTACCAGACCGTCGGCGGCCTGATCATCAACGAGCTGGGCCGGCTGCCCGAGCGCGACGACGTCGTCACCCTGGTCCTGCCGCGTCTGCTCGATGACGACGGTACCGTGGACGAGCTCGTGCTCACGGTCCGCTCCGTCGACCACCGCGTGCCGGGGGCCGTCGAGGTCCGCCGGCGCACCGCCACACCTGCGGAGGTGGCGTCGTGACGGGCCTGTCCCCCGCCGTCGCGATCGCGATCGCGGTCGCCCTCGTCGCACTGAGCGCGTTCTTCGTCGCCGTCGAGTTCGCCCTGGTCGCGGCCCGGCGCTACCGGCTGGAGGAGGCGGCGGAGACCAGCGCCGCCGCCCGTGCCGCGCTGCGCAGCGCCCGCGACATCTCGCTGCTGCTCGCCGGCTCCCAGCTGGGCATCACGCTCTGCACGCTCGGGTTGGGTGCCGTGGCGAAGCCCGCGGTGCACGACCTGCTGCTGCCGGTGTTCACCACCTGGGGCCTGCCCGAGGTCACCGCGGACGTCGTCGCCTTCGTCGTGGCGCTGGTCGTGGTGACGTTCGTGCACCTGGTGATCGGCGAGATGGCCCCGAAGTCGTGGGCGATCGCGCACCCGGAGCGCTCCGCGATCCTGCTTGCACTGCCCATGCGGGCGTTCATGACCGTCACCCGGCCGATCCTCGTCGCGCTGAACGCGCTGGCGAACGTCTGCTTGCGCCGGGTGGGCGTGGAGCCGGTCGACGAGCTGGCCGCGGGCCACAACCCGGACGACCTGCGCGAACTGGTCGCGCACTCGGCCGAGACCGGCACGCTGGACCGCGAGCGGCACGACCGGTTGGTCACGGCCCTGGAGCTGGACACCGCGACGCTCGGCACCCTGGTCCGTCCGCACGCTGCGGTCAGCACGGTGGGCGCTGATGCGGGCGCCGGGGAGATCCGCGAGCTCACGCGGCGGACCGGGCACCTGCGGCTGGTGGTGCGCGACGGCGAGCAGCTCGTCGGCGTGGTGCACGTGCGCGACGCCCTCGCCGCCCCGGCCGACACCCGGGCCCGCAGCCTCATGCATCCCGTGCTGACCCTGTCCGCCGACGAGCCGGCCTACGCCGCGCTCCGCACCATGCGCGAGCGGCGCAGCCACCTGACGCTGGTCCGCGACGGCAGCGAACTGGTCGGCGTGGTCACCATGCAGGACCTGCTCGACCGGCTGCTCCCGGAACCCGCGACGAGCGGCCCGGTCGTCCGATAGGTTCCGACTCGGGGCAGCTCGGCGCCGACATGCTGATCGAGGTGAGTTGACCGACATCGCTGCGGCGCCGAACTGCTCCGACAAGGGCCGCTCGTTCCGAACAGGGGGCACAGTGGACGGCCAGGTCGACCCCACGAACGCCGCGCAGGAGCGCGCCTGGGACGGCACCGAGGGTGGCCTCTGGGCCGCCCACGCCGATCTGCTGGAGCAGATGCCCGCGCGCTACGACGCCGCGCTGCTCGACGCCGCCGGCATCGGTCCCGGTGCGCGCGTTCTCGACATCGGCTGCGGCACCGGCTCGCTCACCCGGAAGGCCGCCCGCCGCGCCGCGCCAGGGCTGGTCGTCGGGGTCGACCTCTCCGCCGCGATGGTCGAGGTCGCCCACACCCGTGCCGCCGGTCTCGGGAACGCCTCGTTCCTGCGGGCCGACGCCCAGGTGCACCCGTTCCCGACGGCCGGCGTCGACGTCGTGGTCAGCCGGACCGGCGCGTCGTTCTTCGGCGACGCGCCCGCCGCCTTCGCGAACCTCGCCCGCGCCACGGCTCCCGGCGGCCGTCTCGCCCTGCTGACCTGGCAGGCTCCGTCGCGCAACGAGTGGTTCGTCGAGGTCACCGCCGCCCTGGCAGGGCAACCGATGGGCGGTCCGCCACCCGGTGTGCCGAGCCCGTTCGCGCTCGCCGACCCGGACGCCGTGCGGGCCCTGCTCGGTGGCGCCGGATATGCGGACGTGCAGCTCACCGACGTCCGTGAACCCGCGCAGTTCGGCGGCGACCCCGTCGCCGCCTGCGACGTCATGGCCGACCTCCTCGGCTGGCTGCTCGACGGCCGCGACGCCGCCGAGGCCCGCGGGGCGCTGCTCGACACGATGCGCGCGCACGAGGGCCCGGACGGCGTCACCTTCGGCTCAGCCGCCTGGCTCGTCACCGCGATCCGGCCGGGTTAGGCAGAAACCGGACACGTCCGGACGCCGCGCGGGTGCCGTCCCTTTTGCGAGACTGAGGGCATTCGACCCGGAGGTGGCTGGTGCAGCGGTTCGTGCGATGGGTGCTGGCTCCCCTGGCGCGATTGATCTTCCGGCCGACGGTGAGCGGAACGCACCGCATCCCCCGCCGTGGCCCGGTGCTCCTCGCGGCGAACCACCGCGCGGCCGTCGACACCGCGCTCCTGGCGATCGTGACCCCGCGGCCGGTCGCGTTCCTCGGCAAGGCCGAGTACTTCACCGGCTCCGGCCTGCGGCGTCGGCTCAGCGCACGCTTCCTCACCGCGCTCGGCTACATCCCGGTGGACCGCGATCACGCGAAGGCCGGGCTGGCCGCTCTCGACGCCGCCCGCCGGGTGCTGGACCGCGGCGGCGTCTTCGCGATCTACCCCGAGGGCACGCGATCACGCGACGGGCGCCTGCATCGCGGGCACACGGGCGTCGCATCGCTCGCGCTGGCCACGGGGGCCACGGTCGTTCCCGTCGCCTTGGTCGGCACCCACCGCGTCCAGCCGGTCGGGGCGCGGCTGCCCCGCCTCGCGCCCGTGCAGATCCGCTTCGGGCGGCCCCTCGACTTCTCCCGCTATGAGGGCCTGGAGGGCTCGGCGGCGATCCGGCGGGCCGTCACGGACGAGGTGATGGACGCGATCGTGTCGATGTCGGGCCAGGAGTACGTCGACCGCTACCACCCCTTGCCGGGCCGCGACGCCGCCTGACGCACTCAGACGGCGATACCGGCCGTCGGCAGGATCAGCCCCGTCGGATCGAACGGGGTGGCGGTCACCTCCGGGAACGTCCACCCCGCGGCTGCGATCGCACCCAGTGCTGCGACACCCCTGGTGCCCATCCAGTCGTGGAACGCCTCCCTCGACGTCCACACCTCGACCACCTCGACACCATCACCCGTCGACCGGGCCACGTGCAGGAGCATGTCGTCGGTCGGGTACTTGGCGAACTCCGCATGTGCGGCCTGATACAGCTCGACCGGTCCAGGAATGTCGAAGATGTGGGCATAGGTCACGGCGACCTCCGGGCGGTGGGCCGCCCAGTGAACCGCCAGGAGAAGAGCCCGACAAGGGTCGGGTTCTACGTATTTGCGCCACGCGCCGCGACCCGCCACCGGTCGACCTCGACGCCGCCGTCGACGACCACGAGTTCGTCGGCGAGGTTGACCGCGGTGCACACGTGGTTGGGCGCCACCCGGACCCGCTCCCCCACCGCGGGTGCGGGGCCGGCGAACGTCACCGTCGCGTGGTGCTCGGACAGGGCGACGACCCGGGCGTCGGGAAAGTCGGGGAGCCGCCCGTGACCCGTGGCCCAGGCCGCGCGGTCGGCGGCGAGTACCTTGCTCCCGGAGTCGAGTACGGCCCGGTCGCGTCCTCTGCTCACCACCGAGGCGACGGCGGTGAGCGCGACGTCCGCGAGGTCCGTACTGCCCAGCTCGGCCTGCTGGGCGTCCTGGAAGACGTAGACGCCGGGGCGCAGCTCGGTGAGCACCTCACCGTCGGACAGCGCAGCGGTCGGCGTCGACCCCCCGCTGCGGATCCGCGGCTCGATGTCCACCGCGCGCAGCGCCGACGCCGCGACGGACAGGGCGAGCGTCTCGTCCGCGGCGGCACTCTTCCGCTCTCCTGGCGCGTAGGAGTGTCCCGGGAACGTGAACACCCCCGCGACTTGCAGTCCCAGCGCACGCGCCGACGCGGCGACCTCGCCCGCACGGTCGGGCACCACGCCGGTGCGGTGGTGTCCGCTGTCGACCTCGACGAGCACCTCGAGCCCCGGAACGGCCGCGGCCAGCAGCTCGGCACCCTCCGAGGAGTCGACACCGACCCGCAGCGTCACCCGCTCCGCCAGATCCCGGAGCCGCCGTGCCCGCGGCCCGGAGGCCACGACCGGATAGGCGAGGAACACGTCGTCGAAGCCGGCGTCGGCGAACACCTCCGCCTCGGCGACGGTCGCCAGGGTGAGACCGCCGCCCGACAGCGCCACCTGCCGGCGGGCGATCTGCACGCACTTGTGGGTCTTCGCGTGCGGCCGCAGCGCCAACCCGCGGGCCTGGGCGGACCGGGCCATCTCCGTGAGGTTGCGATCGAGGATCGCCAGGTCGACGGCCAGGTAGGGGGTGTCGCGCATGGGCGCTATCGCACCACGGCCACCGAGCACTTCGCGTAGGCGGCGACGTGCTGGCTGACCGAGCCGAGCACCAGTCCCGCGAAGCCGCCGTGGCCGCGCTTGCCGACCACGAGCAGGTCCGCGTTTCGCCGACTCCTCGATGAGCACCTTCGCCGGTCTGCCCTGCATCACGCGGGGCTGGACGAGCACCGGAGGCTCCTCGCCGAGCTCCTCCTTGATGACCTGGATCAGCTCGTCCGCGGTGCGTTGGCTCTCGTCGGGCACGTACCGCTCCGACACGCTGACACTGCCTGCAGGCGGCATGAGCGCTCTTCGAGTGTCGACGTATCGGCGCTGCTGAGGCTCTTCGATCGATCAGCGGCTGGTCCGCGGGGATCCGGCGCAGGCCCTTCTCGACGCCGTCGGCTCGAACCCGGCGAAGCTCATCGTCGTCGGCAACCGCGGGTTGGGCGCGAGCGAGGGCCAGCTCCTGGGCTCGGTTCCGGCCGGTGTCGTGCGCAACGCGGTGTGCGACGTCCTCGTCGTGCAGACCTCCGCGCTGGACGAGGAGCGCCTGTTCGCCCAGCACCCGGGCGGGGCGACCACCGACGACGACTCCCGTCCGGTGGCGGAGGCACAACCGGAAGGTGGACCGCCGCCCACCCGGTGACCAAGCGGGTGGGCACGTCCCGGGCGACGTGTCACATCCCGGCGAGCTGTTTCGTCAAGGAGGTGCAAGCACACCGACGACGGAGGAGCCCACCATGGATGCCCGCTTGAACCTCTTCGACAGCCCGGTCGCCGCCAAGCTCCTGAAGCACGTCATCGCCGCAGGGAAGGCGGTCTCGGAGTCGACGCTGCCGGTCGCGACGCAGGACCTGGTGAAGATCCGCGCCAGCCAGATCAACGGCTGCGGTTTCTGCACCGACATGCACACCAAGGACGCCGCCCACGCCGGCGAGACGTCGGTGCGCCTCAACCTGGTCGCAGCCTGGCGGGAGGCCATGGTGTTCACCGACGCCGAGCGCGCGGCTCTGGAGCTGGCGGAACAGGGCACCCGCATCGCCGACGCAGCAGGCGGCGTCAGCGACGAGGCATGGCTGAACGCCGCCAAGTACTACGACGAGGAGGAGCTCGCCGCCCTGGTGGCCACGATCGCCCTCATCAACGCCTTCAACCGCATGAACGTCATGGTGCGGCAGCCCGCAGGCGGCTACCGGGCCGGCCAATTCGGATGACGGCTACGCGCTGGCGGCCAGCTCGGCCAGGTGGTGCAGCGAGTTCGTGAGGTGCTCGACGGGGAACGGCGGGAACTGGATGTACTCCCGTACGTGCGCCGGTACGGCCGACCAGTCGTAGGTGAGCGTGACCTCGGTACCACCCGGTCCGGCGGGAGCCAGGTCGTAGCGCCAGATCCAGCCGCCGAACTGCAGGTTTCCGTCGCCCTCGGCGTCCTGGCCCGGTTCCCAGGCGATCGCGTGGGGCGGATCGAGCACCTCCACCCGGTTGATCATCTCGTAGCTGCCGTCCGGGTGGTTGGCGTGGTACATCGCCATCCGGAACGTCTGCCCGGCGCTGGTGAGCGGCGCGGTGTCGAGCGCCTTGGTGACCCAGCCCGTGCCGTCGATGGCGGGGTGGTTCACCGGATCGGACAGGACGGCGAAGACGGCCTCGGCCGGAGCGGTGATCGTGGTGCTCACCTTCAGGGATTCATCGGTCATGCAGTGGTGACTGCCGCAGCGTTCGGAATTCATCTGCGCGTCGACGGGGACTGTTGGTTGGACAGTGCCCTTCCGGCCGCGACAAAGACGGCGTCGTCTGTCGTGCGCAGGGTCAGTTCTTGTTCCAGAACTGATGGACGAGACCACTCGGCGAGGCGACCGACTCGACGGTGAAGCGGTCTTGGATGCCGTCTGCTCCTTCCCACAGGGACACACCCCGCCCCAGGGTGATGGGCACGATCACCAGGTGCATGAAGTCGACCAGGTCGGCCTGGAGGAACTGGCGGACCGTCGAAGGTCCCCCGCCGAGGCGCACGTCGCGACCGTCGGCAGCCTCCTGCGCCAGGCGGAGCACCTCGTGTGGTGACCCGTCGACGAAGCGGAAGCTCGTCCCGTTGGGGAAGTCGATCGGGGGCCGTGGGTGGTGGGTCATGACGAACACGGGTGTGCGGAAGGGTGGCTCGTCGCCCCACCAACCCCGCCATCCGTCGTCGGGCCAGTCGCCGACCTGCGGGCCGAACTTGCGACGTCCCATGATCTCGGCGCCGATCCCCTGGCCCCACATGCTGGTCAGGGCGCGGTCCAGCGTGACAGCGGCATCCACCTTGTCGATCCCGTGGATGAAGCGCCCGTCGAACCCTGCGAAGAGCCGCTCGGCACCGCCGATCGGGGCGTCGACGGTCACGTGCTCGCCGGCGGCGTAGCCGTCGAGCGAGATGTTCAGGTTGTGCACCCGGGTTCGGGGCATGCTGCCTCCTCGAGCGATCGCTTAGGTGTCCCGTGGGAAGACCGACGAAGACGGCCGGATTCATCGCTGACGATCACCTGGACACCGTTCCCGCTCCCCCAGTCTCGATCGTCTCGCCGAGCGGCACGGACTCCGCGAGGAGGTTGACGATGTCGTTCCAGGCCCGCTGCGCGTGCCGCGGGTGGTAGCCGACGCCGGGGAGCAGGGTCTTGTCGGACGTCGCGCCGGGGTGGTGGAAGGCGTGCAGGGCGCCGCCGTAGGTCACGAGGCGCCAGTCGACGCCGGCAGCTTGCATCTCGGCGGCGAACGCCTCCCGTTGCGCCGCCGGCTGAATCGGGTCTTCCGACCCGACCCCGGCCCAGACCGGGCAGCGGATGCGCGCCGCCTCGCCCGGTCGTCCGGTCATCAGCGCGTTGACGGTGCCGATCGCGCGCAGGTCGGCCCCGTCGCGTCCAAGCTCCAACAGGATCCCCCCTCCGGTGCCGTAGCCGATGCCGGCGATCTGGTCCGGATCGGTCCGGGGCTCGGCGCGCAGCACGTCGAGCGCAGCGTGGCCGATGGCCCGCATCCGGTCGTGGTCGGCGAGCAGCGGCATGCAGCGGGCCAACATCTCCTCGGGGTCGGTCAACTGTCGCCCGCCGTGGATGTCGAAGGCCAACGCCACGTATCCGAGCCCGGCGAGCGCCTCGGCCCGGCGGCGATCGACGTCGTCGAGCCCGATTCCCTCCGGTCCGATCAGGACCGCGGGCCGCCTGTCGATGCCGGAGGGAAGGGCGAGGTGCCCGACCATCGTCAGGCCGTCGGCCGGGTACTCAACGGAGCGCGTCGTGACCGTCGTCATGAACCGGACCGTAGTGATCGTCGAGCCCGGGCGGGTCGATGTTCGTCGTCGGCGGAACACCCGCCTGTGATCTTGAACTGCGCATACCCGCTGCCGCCACCTCGGCGATCCGAACTTCGGCGCTATTCGGCGCGTCTTCGTGCTGGGGTTCTCGACCCGCCCGCTTACCCTCGGCGCGTGACGTTCGACCGGATCACGGTGGACCCCGACCTGATGGGCGGTGTCCCGACGATCCGCGGCCTGCGGATACCCGTGGCGACGGTGGTGTCCATGGTCGCGGACGGCATGACCGTCGACGAGATCTGCGCCGACCTGCCCGAACTGTCCCCCGCCGACGTCACCGAGGCCCTGCACTACGCCGCGGAGACCGTCCGGGAGCGTCGGCTGCCGCTGCGCCCGTCGGCGTGAGGCTGCTGCTGGACAACAACCTGTCGCCGCGGCTCGTCGACGTCCTGGCCAAGGACGGCTGGGACGGGGTCGGCTGACGACCCGACGGTGTTCTCGTCCTCGCGCGGACCGATGCGATGCTCGGCGGCTCCGATGCCTGAACCTTCGGACGGTGCCCCCGGTGGGGTTCGAACCCACACTGGGACCCTTTAAGGGGAACCGCGAGGAGCATCGGAAACCTGCTCTGACCTGCGTGGGAGACAGGGCAGCTCATCCCGCACGTCTGAGTTCGGCACGCATTCGGCGCGGATCGCGCGGCGCACATGAGAAGAAGCCCAATTTAGGGCCACCAGGGGGTGTTGCTGTCCATGACGAGCTCCAAGACGTCGACCACAGGTGTGCCTCCTGCGCCCTCCAGCAGGGCGACAGCGAAGCCTCTGCGCCGGTCGACACATGACAGGTACCGCTCGAGGTCCTCCCGGCTGCGCCACACGGTCACGATCCGTACAAGGTTGTCCTCGCCCCGGAATAGGGATGTGTGCCGGCGTTCGGGCATCCCTGCGCGTACGGCATGGCCGAAGGCTTCGATGACCTCCGCGACCCGTTCGGGTGCGAGGTGGGCGGACACCATTGTCACGACCTCAGACATGGCGCACCTCCTTCCTGGCGAGCAGCCGACTATGCGGTCGGCGTCGCGGGTGTCAGGTCGTCAGGAAGATGACAACCAGGGCGAGGGGAAGGCTCGTCAGCATGGACAGGGACAGGGTGTTCACCGTGAGCCGGACGTCGAGACGTTCCATCGTGGCGAAGGCGACGATGAAGAACGGGGTCGGCGCGATGCCCATCAGCAGCATGACCGTCCGGTCGGCACCGGTGAGGCCGAAGATCAGGACGATCGCAAGGGCGACGCCCATGGCCGACGTGAGCCGCCCGGCGTAGATCAGAGCCGCCTTGCCCACGCCTCGGCCGGGCGGTTCGAAGCGGATGCCCACGCCGATTGCCATCAGGATCCCGGTCGCCGTCCCGATGCTGGCGACGGGATCGGCTATGGCGACGGGAACGCTCAGGCTGAAGGCGCTCACGAGCAGACCGGCGGCAATCCCGTAGAGCGGTGGGCTCGTGGCGAAGCGTTTGACCATCAGCGACCGGCCCGCATGCCGGGGATTGCCGCGGGCCGCGACGTAGGCGGTCCAGGTGAAGGTGAGGGTGGTGTTCACCGCGTCGAAGGCGGCAATCCGGGCCACGCCGTCGGCACCGTAGAGGCCCTGCACGAACGGCAGGATGAAGCCGGTGTTCACGTTCATGCAGCAGCAGACCGCGACGGCCTGCTGCGTGGGCAGGAAGGGGCCCTTGATCGCAAGCAATCGACCGACCAGGTAGCCGATCGTAATGATCGCTACCGCGGCCAGGGGGAAGATCGCCAGGTTGCGGTCGATGGTCACCCTGGACAGGGCCGTGAACGCCAGACATGGCAGGAAGATGTTCACGATGACCCGGAACAGGAAGTCCGCATCGCGGTTGTCGGCGACACCACGCAGCCGCAACAGGTAGCCGAGACCGATGCCGAGCAACGCGGGCAGCAACTTGACGACGGTATCGGTCATGTCGCCCTGTTCGTCGGTCGGAGCGCGACCGCTCTGGATGGTGGGATCCGCCCCGGGACCCGGGACCCGGGAGAGATCAGCGTAGGTGCGCGGCCGCGCACGGTCGAACGTCCTCCGCTGAGTGGATGCGCCGAAGCCCCCGAACACAGCCTGCGTCAGGCAGCGGATTTACAGTCCACTGTCAACCGGCCTTGACCTGCGACGGAGCCGCGGACCCCTCCCCGCGTCCGTGCATAGTCCGCGCGGCCGTTCTTGTCCTCGCGCGCCTGGTGCTGGGCGGTGATCTCGTCGCGGCGCGGGTGGAACCCTGCCGGGCCGGGTGCCGGGGGGCAAGGCACGCTCTTCGCTCGCGGCGGGTGGGTCGGCAGAAGCCAAGCGGGCCGTCGCTGGTGGCGTTCTTCGGGTCGATGTACTTCGCGGCCCTACGTCCGGCGGAGGCGGCGACCCTGCGGAAGTCGAACCTCGCGCTGCCGGCGGAGGGCTGGGGCGAGCTGCTGTTGGAGTCCTCGACCCCGGAGGCCGGCGCCTCGTGGACCGACAGCGGCCGGCGCCGGCCAGCTCGCGGAGAGCACCTACTGCCGCACCTGGCGCCGGGCACGGGACGACGCGCTGACCGCCGAGGAGACGGCGTCGCCGCTCGCGTGCCGGTCTTAAGACCTGCGGCACGCGGCCGTGTCGACCTGGCTTAACGCCGGGGTGCCCTCGACCCAGGTCGCGGAGTGGGCCGGCCACAGCGTCGCCGTGCTCCTCCAGATCACGCCAAGTGCATCGCCGGCCAGGAGGACGCGGCCCGACGCCGGATCGCCGCCGCACTCGGCGAGGGCTGAAACTTTGGCGCGTATTCGGCGCAGCCACCTGGCGTTCGCGGGTGTACACCGGACACAACCGGACATGCCTTGATCACCGCGCGGACCCGTCAGGTCCTCATTGAGGCTGGTCAGAGGCTTGTGCAGGGGTTGGCGTGGCGGTGCCCCCGGTGGGGTTCGAACCCACACTGGGACCCTTTTAAGGGGCCTGCCTCTGCCGGTTGGGCTACGGGGGCGGAGGAGGCGAGTGTAGGGACCGCCGATCGCTTGCGCGCTCGGTGCACGACTCAGCCGTCGGGACCGTCAGCAGGAACGATCCCGACGCCCGCGTGCGAACCTCAACGGCGCCGTCGGCCGCTGCCCTGCACCTGTCCGTTGCCGTTGCACCGGCCGCACACGCGCCTGCCGTTGCAGGTGTCGCATCGGTGGGTGATCCACGTCCCGAGGGTGCCGGAGCCGCCGCAACTGAGGCAGCGTCCGTCACCGTTGCATGTCGTGCAGGTCTCCATGTGCTCGTCCACCTTCCGGTCGTGTCGGGGAGCTGTGACCGGTCACACACAGTGTGACATGCGTTACGTCCGTCTCGACTGAGGGGGCGGCTCAGGCCGTCACATCCGGCCGACACCTCTGCAAGGACTGCAGTTGCCGGTACCGCTGCAGGTGCCGCACTTCGAGGTGATCAAACTGCCCTTCTTCCCACTTCCCTTGCATACGCGGCAAAGCCCGCTGCCCTTACACGCCGCACACGCTTTCTTCGCCATCGCCGACCCCTCCGCCGAACGGGCGCGATGCCGTCACACCCGTGCCCGAAAGGATCCGCCACACCGTTACGGAACGTGCGCGGCGTCGTCAGTTTGTAGTAGTGGCAGCCCGGCGGCGTGAGCTGCGGCGCCGAGCACCTCTTCCAGCATCGCGGGCGTCAGACGCCCGGTGAAGGTGTTCTGCTGGCTCACGTGGTAGCTGCCGAACAGCTCCAGCGGAGCGCGCCCCGGCACGCCCGGGGCGAGCGTCACCCGGGCACCGTGGCCGAAGCGGGGGCGCGGTCGAGGCACCGCCCAGCCCGCGCGGGCCAGCACCGGCAGGAGCGCCTGCCACCCGAACCCGCCGAGGACGACGACGGCGCGCAGGGTCGGGGCGAGCAGGTCCAGCTCGGCGTCCAGCCAACGGCCGCAGCGGTCGCGCTCGTCGGGAGTGGGCTTGTTGTCCGGCGGCGCACAGTGCACCGGCGCCGTGATCCGGGTGCCGAACAGCTCCAGGCCGTCGCCCTTGCGCACGGAGGTGGGCTGGCTGGCGAGGCCGACGGCGTAGAGCGCGGCGTAGAGGACGTCGCCGCTGCGGTCGCCGGTGAACATCCGCCCGGTGCGGTTGCCGCCGTGCGCAGCCGGAGCGAGGCCCACGATCAGCAGCGGCGCGTCCGGCGGACCGATGCCGGGTACGGGGCGTCCCCAGTACTCCTCGGTCCGGTACGCGGCGCGCTTCTCCCGCGCCACCTGCTCGCGCCAGGCGACGAGCCGGGGGCAGGCGCGGCAGTCGACGAGCGCGGCGTCGAGCTCGCCGAGGTCGGCGAACGTCGCCACGTCAGGAAGGTCAGCCAAGGGAGAGCGCGATCCCGTCGAGGATGTCGTGCTCGCTCGCGACCAGCTCGGTGATCCCCGCCCGCGCGTGCAGCTCGCGGGCCAGCTCCTCGACGACGATCGCGCCGCCGCCGATCACATCGACCCGTCCGGGGTGCATCGGCCCGAGCACGGCCCGCTGGTCGCGGGGCATGGCGAGCAGGCCTTCCGCGACGCGGTGCAGGTCGGGCAGCGAGAGGCGGGACAGGTGGATGACGTCGGAGTCGTAGGCGGGCAGGTCCATGGCCAGCGCCGACAACGTGGTCACGGTTCCCGCGACGCCCACCCACGTCCGCACGCCCTCGACCGGGACCGCGGCGAAGGCGTCCGCGAGGATCTCCGCGGTGACCGCTCGGGCCTTCTCGATCTGCTCGGCGGTCGGCGGGTCGTCGGGCAGGCACCGCTCGGTGAGGCGGACGCAGCCGATGTCCACCGAGCGGGCCGCACGGACGACGGGTCCGGCGTCGGTCAGGTCGCCGACGACGACCTCCGTCGATCCACCGCCGACGTCCACGACGACGAACGGGCCGTCGTCCGGGTCCAGCTCGCCGACCGCGCCGGCGAACGAGAGCCGAGCCTCCTCGTCGCCGGAGATCACCTCGGCCTCGGCGCCGAGGGTGGCGCGGACCATGGCGAAGAAGTCGTCGCGGTTCGCGGCGTCCCGGGTGGCCGAGGTCGCGACCATCCGCACCCGCTCCACACCCTTGCGGCGCATGATCAGCGTGTAGTCGGCGAGCGCCACCCGGGTGCGCTCGATCGCCTCGGGGGCGAGCACACCCGTGGCGTCGACGCCCTGCCCCAGCCGAACCACGCGCATCTCGCGGTGGAAGTCGCGCATCCCGGACGGCGTGACGTCCGCGACCAGCAGGCGGATCGAGTTCGTCCCGCAGTCGACCGCGGCCACCCGCGCCATGCGCACTCCCCTGAGCTGTTCGGAATCCACGACGCACCTACCGTACGCAAGATTGCACCCACGGCTCCGGCCAGCGCCGATACCCTGCCGAGCGTGGCGGCACGTGGCGACGGCAGGAATCAGCCACCGTCGCTCGCCGGTTTCGACCCGCTCGCGTGCGACCCCGCCCTCACCGACGCGGTCCGTCGTGAAGGCGCGGGCGACGCGCTGCCGACGCTCGCGTCGCTGGCCGAGCTCGTCGGCTCGGCGGAAGCCCGCGAGCACGCCCGGCTGGCCGACGCCCACCCGCCCGTTCTGCGGACCCACGACCGGTACGGGCAGCGCGTCGACGACGTCGAGCTGCACCCGTCGTGGCACTGGCTGATGAGTACCTCCGTCGGCTGGGGCCTGCACGCGACGCCGTGGGTCGCCCCCGCGGAGTCGGGCGCACACGTCGCCCGGGCAGCCGGTTTCCACCTGATGAATCAGCTCGAGAACGGCCACTGCTGCCCGATCTCGATGACGTACGCAGCCGTTCCCGCCCTGCGGCTCGATCCGCAGCTCGCGGAGCGGTTCGAACCCGGGCTGCGGGCGCAGCACTACGAACCCGGCGCCGTCGCCCCGGAGGCCAAGGCGGGCCTGCTCGCCGGCATGTCGATGACCGAGGTCCAGGCAGGTTCGGACCTGCGGGCGGTGGCGACGCGGGCCGAGCGCGCGTCAGACGGCAGCTACCGCGTGACCGGGCGGAAGTGGTTCACCTCGGCGCCGACGAGCGACCTGTTCCTGACGCTGGCGCTGACGCCCGACGGGCCGACCTGCATCGTCGTGCCGCGGGTGCTCCCCGACGGCAGCCGCAACGGGATGCACCTCGTGCGGCTCAAGGACAAGCTCGGGAACCGGGCGAACGCGTCGGCCGAGGTCGAGTACGCCGGCGCCGTGGGGTGGCGGCTGGGTGACGAGGGCCGCGGCATCGCGACCCTGCTGACGATGGTGACCACGACGCGGCTCGACTGCGTGATCGGCTCGGCCGGTCTGATCCGGATCGCGCTGAGCGAGGCCGCGCACCACGTGGCGCACCGCAGCGCGTTCGGCACGCGACTGGCCGATGCCCCGCTCATGCAGGCGGTGGTGGCCGACCTGGCGTTGGAGTCCGAGGCGGCGACGGCGCTGGCGATGCGGCTCGCGGGCGCCGTGGACCGCGAGGAGCACGACCTGCTGCGGCTGGCGCTGCCGCGGCGAAGTACCTCGTGTGCAAGCGGGCGCCGACGGTCGTCGGCGAGGCGTTGGAGTGCCTGGGTGGGGACGGGTACGTCGAAGACTCCGGCATGCCGCGGCTCTACCGCGAGGCGCCGCTGAACTCGATCTGGGAGGGCTCGGGGAACGTCACGGCGCTGGACGTGCTGCGCGCGGTGACGCGGGAGCCCGAGTCCGCGGAGGCGGTACTGGCGGAGATCGACGCGGCGGCGGGTGCGGACTCGTGGTTCGACCGGGGCGCGCAGGAGCTGCGCACCGAGCTGCGGAGCCGGGAGGAGCGACGCGCGCGGCGGTTGGCGGAGATGCTGGCGCTGTGCCTGCAGGGTTCGCTGCTGCTGCGGTACGCGCCGGACGACGTGGCGTCGGCGTTCGTGTCGTCCCGGTTCCTGCCGGACGGGCCCTGGCGCACGGCGGGCACGCTCCCCGCCGAGGCACACTCCGCGGCGCTAATGGAGCGCGTCACCCCGTCGTCGTAGTCGCGGGTCAGGCCGGCGGGGAGACGCAGGGGCCCGGAGTCCACCAGTCGCCCAGCTCGACGAGGGTCTCGTCGCCGAAGGGATTGACGCCGGGGCCGGCCGCCAGTGCGTGGGCGACGTGTACGTGCAGGCACTTCACCCGGCTCGGCATACCGCCCGCGGTCACCTGCGTGCCCAGCGGCTCGATCGCGTCGCGCTCGGCGAGGTAGGCCTGGTGCGCGCGGCGGTAGGCGTCGGCGAGGTCCGGATCGGTGTCGAGGCGTTCGGTCATCTCGCGCATCCGGCCGTCGGCCTCCAACCCGCCGATCCGGGAGTTGAGGCGTGCGCAGGTCAGGTAGTAGAGCGTCGGGAACGGCGTGCCGTCGGGGAGGCGCGGAGCGGTCTGCACGACCGCGGGCAGGCTGCACGGGCAGCGATGCGCGACGGCGCGCAGGCCGCGCGGGGTGCGCCCGAGCTGGGCGGCGACGGCGGCCTCGTCGGCGGCGTCGACCGCCGTGTGCTCGGCTGGCAGGGCGTCGTCGGGCACGGCGTTCTCAGGCACGGCGTTCCCAGGCACAGTCGCATTCTCGGTGACCCGGCTCAGCGCCCGGCTTCGACCCCCGCCGGTCCACCTTCGACCTCGCGCCACAGCTGGCGGTACCAGGGCATGCCGTCCGACGCCGGGTCCGCCTCCCGGTCGGTGCCCGTCGACGGCAGCTGGACGATGTAGGGCACCTCCCCCGGCCGCACGTACCCGAGCCGGGAGCGGGCCTCGGCGGCGATCTCGGAGGGGTCGGACAGCCGCGCCCGCTCGCGGTTGAGCTCGTCGACCTCGGCCGCCAGCGCCTGCTGCTGCGCCGTGACGGCGGCCAGCTCCTGCCGCTGGGCGACGTAGTTGCGCAGCGGGACGACGACGGTCAGCGCGAGCGCGCACACCACCAGCGCCAGAACCGCGGCGCGCCGCGTGGAGGAGAGGCCGAGGAGGCCGGTGGTGGCCGCGACGACACTGCCGGCGCGCGAGCGGGCGTGCGTCAGCTGCGGCTCCCGCCGAACCCGACCCGGCGCTGCGGAACCCGATCGACGCGGGGCGGGCTTCCGCCCCCGCTCGGCCCGGGCGCGGCTGCGCTCCTCCGGCACGCACACCTCCTGGATCGTCGGCCGTCGTGAGGTCGGGGACGGGCTTGCGACGTCTTTATGTCACCACGAAGGGGCGGAGAAGGCCGGGCGACCCGCCGAGCGGATCGGGTGGCCAGGACGTAGCGAAAGCGGCGTCGGGTGCGTTGAGTGCACCGAACGCCGCTTTCGGTACGTCCGGACCCGGCCGGCTCCCGCGAGTGGCGGGGGCTGGCCGGGCCGGGGTCAGCCGGCGGGGGTGTAGCGGGGGAACGCCAGATCCCCCGCATACCGGGCGGCGTCGCCGAGGGATTCCTCGATGCGCAGCAGCTGGTTGTACTTCGCCACCCGCTCCGACCGGGCCGGGGCACCGGTCTTGATCTGCCCGCACCCGGTGGCCACGGCGAGGTCGGCGATGGTGGTGTCCTCGGTCTCCCCGGAGCGGTGCGACATCATGCACCGGTAGCCGGAGTTGTGGGCCAGGGTGACCGCATCCAGGGTTTCCGACAGGGTGCCGATCTGGTTGACCTTCACCAGCAGCGCGTTCGCCGCCCCCCGGGTGATGCCCTCTTCGAGGCGTTCGGGGTTGGTGACGAACAGGTCGTCCCCGACGATCTGCACCCGGGAACCGATCTGCGAGGTCAGCGCGATCCAGCCCTCCCAGTCGTCTTCGGACAGCGGGTCCTCGATCGACACCAGCGGGTAGCCGTCGACCAGGTCGGCGTAGACCGCGACGAACTCCTCCGACGAGAGTTTGCGGCCCTCATAGGAGTACATCCCGTCGGAGAAGAACTCCGTCGCCGCCACATCCAACGCCAACACCACATCGCGGCCCAACGTGAACCCGGCCTTGTCGACCGCGCGGGCGATCACATCCAACGCCGCGGTGGTGCCGGGCAGGTCCGGGGCGAACCCGCCCTCATCGCCCAGCCCGGTGGCGAAACCTTCGCTCTTGAGCACGCTCTTGAGGGAGTGGTAGACCTCCGCGCCCCACCGCAACGCCTCCTTGAAGCTCTCGGCGCCGATCGGGGCGACCATGAACTCCTGCACGTCCACCGAGCTGTCGGCGTGCGCCCCGCCGTTGATGATGTTCATCATCGGCACCGGCAACACGTGCGCGTTCGGGCCGCCCACATACCGGAACAACTCCAGACCCGATGATTCCGCGGCCGCCTTCGCCACCGCCAACGACACGCCCAGCAGGGCGTTCGCGCCCAGGCGGCCCTTGCCCGGGGTGCCGTCGAGATCGACCAGGCGCTGGTCGATCACCCGCTGGTCGGTGGCCTCCATCCCGGTCAGCTCCGGGCCGATCTCGTCCAACACCGCCGCCACCGCTTTTTCCACACCTTTGCCGCCGTAGCGGGACTTGTCCCCGTCACGCAGCTCGACCGCCTCGTGTTCCCCGGTCGAGGCCCCCGACGGCACCGCCGCCCGGGCCAACGTCCCGTCGTCGAGCGCGACCTCCACCTCGACCGTCGGATTCCCCCGCGAGTCGAGGATCTCCCGCGCCCCGACCTGCTCGATGAATGCCACCAGTGCTCCCGTCCCGTGCTCTGGACAACGGACTCCGTCGATCTCTCCGGCAGGGTATCGAGCCTGGAGCACCGTGCAGGGCGAAGCGCCGAGCGGCCGCTGCGGCCCCACCCACCGCTCACCGCGACACGGCTATTCAGGTCTCGCCGATCGGCGTGGAGAGACCTAACGTAGGGCTGACCATGACGAGTCAACCCGCGTCCGACGGTCTGTTCGAGTCGTTCCGCCGCGCCGAGATGTTGATCGCGCGGAGCCGTCCGCTGGACGCGCTGCAAGCACTCGGTCCCGTCCTGGAGAGCCAGCCCAACGACGTCTCGGTGCAACTCCTCGCCGGACGCGCGTACCTCAACTCCGCCCAGCTGCGGCTCGCCGAGCAGGCGTTCGAGCGGGTGATCGACCTCGACCCCGCCGACCACTACGCCCGCTTCGCGCTGGGGAAGGCGCTGCACCGGCAGGGCAGGCTCGCCGAGGCGCACGCCCAGCTGAAGATGGCGGCGGCGATGGATCCCCGCCCGGAGTACCAGGAGGCGCTGGGCGAGGTCCGTGTGAGACTCGCCGCACAGAAGTCGGACCAACCGGACAAATAGTCGCTTCTGAGCCGGACTTCGGGCGTTCGCGTTATCCCGTTGAGATCCGACGACCTCCCGTTCCGCCGCCAGGCAGGCTAGCCTCACCCTGCCCGTCCTTAGCCTGACCTAACTGCGATGGCTCATGCGCTCGTCCACCACGGTCGAGGGTCGGTGATCGAGAGACAGGAGTTGGTTCGCTGTGCAGGGCGTCTTCCTCGGCACCTTCCTGATCGGGCTGCGCGAGGGCCTCGAGGCGACCCTGATCGTCAGCATCGTGGCCGCCTTTCTCAAGCGGAACGGCCACTCGCTGCGCCCGATGTTCGTCGGTGTCGCGCTCGCGGTCGCCATCAGCGTGGGCGTCGGGGTGGGTCTCGATCTGCTGTCGGCCTCCCTGCCGCAGGTGCAGCAGGAGATGCTCGAGACGGTGATCGGCGCCGTCGCGGTCGTCTTCGTGACCACGATGGTCATCTGGATGAACCAGCACGCCTTCCAGCTCAAGGGTGAGCTGGAGCGCGAGGCCCAACGGGCCGTCACCTCCGGCAGTTCGTTCGCCCTCGTCGCGATGGCCTTCCTGGCCGTATTGAAGGAAGGCTTCGAGACGGCGGTCTTCCTGCTCGCGGCGATGCAGGCGAGCGGCGGCAGCGGTGGGCTCGGGCTGGTCGGGGCCTTTGCCGGCATCCTCTGCGCCGTCGGCATCGGCGTCGCCATCTACTCCGGCGGGGTCCGCCTCAACATCGGGCGGTTCTTCCGCGTCTCCGGCGTCTTCCTCGTCCTGATCGCCGCCGGGCTGGTGCTGAGCACGCTGCGGACCGCGCACGAGGCGGGCTGGGTGAACATCGGCCAGCAGCCGGTCCTCGACCTGTCGTCGTGGATCCCGCGCAACTCGGTCCGCGGCGCGATCGTCACAGGGATGTTCGGCATCCCCACCGATCCGCGGTTGATCGAGGTGCTGGGCTGGCTGTTCTACGCGGTTCCGGTGCTCGTCGCTTTCCTGTGGCCGGCCCGCTGGGCGTCGTCGCCCGCAGCGCGGCGCCGGCTGCTCGGATGGTCGGCAGCGGGTCTCGCGGCGGTCGCCCTCGCACTGGTGGTGCTCGTCCCCGCCGGCGGCGTCAACCAGCCCGGGCCGGTGCGGACGGTGGCGGTCGAGTCGGGCGACACGGCGACCCTGACTCTCGGCGCCCCCGACGGCGACAGCCGGCCGCTGACGATCGCGTCGAGCGGCGGCACCACCACGGTCGCACTGATCCCGGCGGGTCGGCAGGTCGTCGACGGCCTCGCCGTGGACGTCTGGCAGGCCAAGGTCCCGACCGCGCCCGACCAGAGCGCGAACCCGGTCACCCTCGGCCAGCTCGCCACCCTCACCGGCGGCCGACTGCCGGTGGGGCTGAGCGCCAACGTCACCCCCGGCCCGTTCCAGGCGCAGTGGGCGGCCAACACCGAGTACAACGTCCTGGCCGCCGGAGACGCCCTGATCGGCGCCGACGCGGTGAGCACGCGCATCGTCACGCTCCAGGGCGGCGGACTACAGGCCGCCAAGACCGTCAGCGCGGGCAGCCTCGGCTCCGACTGGTCGATCTCCGAGGAGGAGGCGACCGCTGCGGTGGGAGCGGTCGCCGGCGCCGCGTCCGACCGGTCCGAACGCACGCTCTGGCGGGTCTGGCTGCCCGCGGTCCTCGTGCTCGCCGCCATCGCCATGGCGTCCGTCGCGATGGCGCGCGGCCACAACGTCCCCCAAGAACGAAAGGAAAAGACAGCGGTATGACAACGACATCCCCTCGCCGGTGGCTCCTCACCCCGGCCGTGATCGCCGCCTCGGCGCTCGCCCTGACCGCATGCGGGTCGGGCTCGACGGGCGGCGCCGCTCCCTCGGCGGCGCCCACGGGAGCCGCCGCCGGCGAGGGCGGGATCAGCACCGTGAACATCAGCCTGGCCAACCAGTCGGGTGCCGACGCCTGCACACCCGACAAGAACTCGGTGCCCGCCGGGCCGGTCACCTTCTCGATCAAGAACGAGAGCGCCGCCGGGATCACGGAGGTGGAGCTGATCAAGGACCAGCGGATCCTCGGTGAGAAGGAGAACCTGGCGCCGGGCCTCGACCCGGTGACGTTCACCCTCACCCTCGACGGGGGCACCTACCAGCTCTACTGCCCCGGCGCCGGCACGGACCACGTCGACTTCACCGTGACCGGGGCGGCCGCCGCGGCGCCCACCGGCTCGGCGCAGTCGATCCTCGCGCAGGGCACCAAGGACTACGCCGCCTACGTGGTCACCCAGGTCGACCAGATGAACACGGCCGTCGGCGAGCTCAACACGGCGGTCCAGGCCGGCAACGTCGACGCCGCCAAGCAGGCCTACGGCAAGGCCCGCCCGTACTACGAGCGCGCCGAGTCCGCCATCGAGGGCTTCGTGCTCCCCGGCTTCCCGCCCGAGGACAACGCGGGCAACCTCGACTACCTGATCGACATGCGCGAGTCGACCCCGGTCGACGCCGCGGTCGGCTGGTCCGGCTTCCACGCCGTCGAGCGCGACCTGTGGCAGGGCGGTGCGGTCACCGACGAGACCAAGAAGTACAGCTCCGACCTGGTCACCAACGTCGGCAAGCTGCAGGGTGTCGTCGCCGAGCTGGAGTACCGCCCCGAAGACCTCGCCAACGGTGCGGCGGGCCTGATCGAAGAGGTCCAGAGCGGCAAGATCACCGGCGAGGAGGAGCAGTTCAGCCACCTCGACCTGGTCGACTTCGCCGGGAACGTCGAAGGCGCCCAGCAGGCCTACGCCTCGCTGCGGCCCGGCCTGGAGCAGATCGACGCCGACCTGGTCAAGACGCTGGACGGACAGTTCGTGTCCGTGCAGGCGACCCTCGACACGTACCGCGACCCGAATGCGATCGGCGGCTTCAAGCCCTACACGCCCGAGCTGCAGGCCAGCGACTCCGCCAAGCTGACCGCCGCGATCCAGCCGCTGCACGAATCGCTGGCTGCCGTCGCGCAAAAGGTGGTATGAGCGGTTCGATGGATGCGGGTGACGGTGCGGCCGAGGATTCAGTACCGCAGCAGCCCCGGCAGCCCCCGGAGGCGGTCGCGACGGGTACCTCCCGCCGCGGCCTCCTCCGGGGCGCCCTGCTCGGCGGCGTCGGGGGTCTGGTCGTCGGGGGCGCAGGAGGTGCCGTCGCAGGGCGGACGCTCATCTCCGAAGACTCCACGGACGCCGTCAACCTCGGCACCAAGTACCCCTTCTACGGGCAGCGGTACCAGGTCGGGATCGCGACGGAGCCGCAGCGGCACTGCCTGTTCGCGACGTTCCGGCTGGCCCCCGGCGCCACGACACGAGACCTGCAGGTGCTGCTGGCCCGCTGGTCGGCGGCGATCGCCGTGCTCCAGGACGGCCGGTCGGTCGGGTCGGTGGAACCGACCTCGCCGCTGCAGCCGCCGCGTGACACCGGCGAGGCGCACGACCTGAGCCCGGCGAGCCTCACGGTGACACTCGGGCTGGGCCCCTCGGTGTTCGGTGAGCGGTTCGGCCTGGCCCGGTTCAAGCCGGCCCTGTTCTCCGACCTGCCGCCGCTGAACGGCGACTTCCTGGACCCGAAGTTCACCGGTGGCGACCTGAGCCTGCAGGCGTGCGCCGACGACCCGCAGGTGAGCTACCACGCCTTCCGCAACCTCGCCCGGATCGGCCGCGGCGTCGTCGTCCCCTACTGGACGGTGCTGGGCTTCGGCCGGGCCTCGGCCGGTGAGGGGCAGGCGACCCCGCGCATGCTGCTGGGATTCAAGGACGGCACCCGCAACATCAAGACCGACGACCAGATGGCGCAGTTCGTGTGGATCGACAAGAGCGACCAGCCGTGGCTCGACGGCGGCTCGTACCAGGTCGTCCGCAAGATCCGGATGCTGCTCGAGACCTGGGACGCCGACCGGATCGGCGACCAGCAGGAGATCTTCGGTCGCGACAAGGCCGAGGGCGCCCCCCTGACCGGGACCAAGGAGTTCGACCACCCCGATTTCGCGGCACGCGACGCCGAGGGCGAGCTGATCATCAATCCCCTGGCCCACATCGCGCTGTCGGCGCCGGAGAACAACGGCGGCGTGATGATCAAGCGTCGGTCGTACAACTACACCGACGGCCTCGCCGCGGACGGCCAGCTCGACGCCGGACTGCTGTTCATCTCCTACCAGAACGACCCGCAGCACTTCATCCGGCTGCAGAACCGGCTGGGCGCGAACGACCTGCTCAACGAGTACATCCGGCACATCGGCTCGGGCATCTTCGTGGTTCCCCCCGCTCCCGAGGAGGGCCACTACATCGGCGAGGCGCTGTTCGCCTGACACCCCTCGACGATCGACGCTCACCCTCGAGCTCGTGATCGTGGCATCCTGACGTGACGATCGTCCCTCCGGCCGGAGCCGCGCCGTGGGCTGTCGGCGCAGTTCCAGGCGTTGCACCGGCATGAGGACGGGCGAGGGGGGCGACGGTGTCCGGAGGCGTTTCCCGACGCCGGCTGCTCGGGTGGACCGGCGCCGGCGCCGCAGTGGCCGGCGTGGGGGCCGTGTCGGGGTACACGCTCGGGCGGTCGGAGCCGGACGTCGCATCTCCCGGCGCGGACGTCGTCGACTTCCGCGGCACCTACCAGGCCGGGATCACCACTCCGTCGCAGAACGAGCTCTACTTCACGGCGCTCGACCTGACCTCCACCGGCAAGGCCGCCGTGCAACGGATGCTGAGCCAGTGGACGACGGCCGCCGAGCGCATGACGCAGGGCCTGGAGACCGCGGAGGGCGGCGCGCTTCCGCGGAACCGCGAGTCGCCTCCGACGGACACGGGTGAGGCGCTGGACCTGCCGCCCTCGTCGCTGACCGTGACCATCGGATTCGGCAGCACCTTCTTCGACAAGCTCGGCATCCCCGACCGGCGGCCGGCCGCCCTCGCCGAGCTTCCGCCCTTCGCCGGCGACCAGCTCGACCCGGCGCGGACGGGCGGCGACATCTGCATCCAGGCCTGTGCGAACGACCCGCAGGTCGCGGTGCACGCGGTCCGCAACCTCATCCGCATCGGCTTCGGCACGACGGCGGTGCGGTGGGGGCAGTTCGGGTACGGCCGGACCTCGTCGACGTCGACGCAGCAGCCGACCGCCAGGAACCTGTTCGGCTTCAAGGACGGCACGCACAACCTCAAGGCCGAGGAGCCGGACCTGCTGGACGAGCACGTCTGGGTGCAGGGTGGCGACGGGCCCGACTGGATGACCGGCGGGACCTACCTCGTCGCCCGCCGCATCCGCATGCACATCGAGACCTGGGACCGCGCCTCGCTCGACGAGCAGGAGGCCGTGATCGGGCGAACCAAGGGCACCGGCGCCCCGCTGGGCGGGACCGGGGAGTTCGAGCCGGCCAACTATCGCTCGATCGACGCGAACGGCACACCGGTCATCCCGGTCAACTCGCACATCCGGGTCGCGTCGGCGGAGTCGCTGAACGGCATCAAGATGCTGCGGCGCGGGTTCAACTTCGTCACCGGCAGCGACGACCGCGGGCACCTGAACGCGGGCCTGTTCTTCATCTGCTTCGTCCGCAACCCGCAGACGCAGTTCGTGCCCATGCAGCAGGCCCTCTCCGCCAACGACGCGATGAGGGAGTACATCCAGCACACCGGCTCCGCGGTGTTCGCCTGCCCGCCGGGCCTGCGCGAGGGCGAGTACTGGGGCCAGCGGCTCCTCGAGGACGCGGTGTGACCCACAGGGCTGAGCCGCAGCTCACCCTGATCCCGTCGGTACCGAGGAGTACAACGGATGAGGGACGTCCGGCGGGCGCGCACGGAAGAGGAGAAGGAATGCTCTGGACGATCATCGGATGGATCGTGTTCGGGCTCATCGTCGGCTTCATCGCCCGGGCCCTGGTGCCGGGCCGCGACGCGATCGGGGTGCTGCGGACGATCGCGCTCGGCGTGGTCGGCTCGGTGCTCGGTGGTTTCGTGTTCGGCCTGCTCACGGTGGGGTTCCGCGGTTTCCAGCCGGCAGGCTGGATCGGCTCGATCGTCGGCGCCGTGATCGTGCTGCTGGTCTACAACAAGTTCCTGGCCGGCAGCCGCAGGCGCATCTGAGCCCGTGACGGGTCAGGCCGGCGCGGTGGCGTACCGGTCGGCCGCGGTCCACACGCGGCGGGCGTAGTCGATCGAGCGGTTGTAGGCGAGGACTCCGTCCCACCAGCCGTCGCCGTCGGCCGTGTCACGTCCACCGGCGCACAGGTAGCCCGCGGCCGCCGCGGCGGCGTCGTCGAGGTCGTCCGGGTTGCGCACGCCGTCGCCGTCACCGTCGGCGCCGTAGCGCGCCCAGGTGCCCGGCAGGAACTGCATCGGCCCGACGGCGCGGTCGTACCCCACGTCGCCGTCGAGTCGGCCGCCGTCAGTGTCGGGGATCTCGGCGAGTCCCGGCGAGCCGTCGAGCGGCACGCCGACGATGGGTGGCCGGACGACGCCGTCGGCGTCGAGATCGGCCCGGCCCAGCCGGCCGTGGTCGGACTCGATCCGGCCCACCGCGGCGAGCGTCGCCCACGACAACCGGCAGTCCGGGGTGGCGGCACGTTGGGTCCGCTCCGCCGCGCCGTAGGCCTCGAGTGCGCGCGCCGGCACCCCGGTCGACCGGGCGGCCCGGTCGGCCCACACGGCCAGGTCGAGGTCGTCGGCCAGCGGCGGGATCGCGGGCAGTGCCGTCCCCCGCGCCACCGCAGCAGGATCGTCCGCATCACTGTCGCGGCCGTCCCGTCCGTCCGGGCGCAGAGGGCCGAGTACGGCGACGACCACTAGCCCGGCCGCGACCACCACGAGCGCGACGACGGCGGACAAGATCGCGACGGGACGCACACCCCCACGGTACGGAGCCCGCCTGAGACGCTTCTGAGGGCGACCTCGGCCGTCAGCCCGCCGGCCAGTGCGTCCGCCACGTCTCGGCGTCGAGTGCGTGCGGATCGAGGCCCGCGTCGCGTGCCGAGCGCTCGGCGGCGCGGACGTCGTCGGCGAACCGGCGCGCCGCGGTGCGGAGTGCCGCCTCCGGGTCGCCGCCCGCGAGCTTGGCCTTCGCCGCGACAGCGAACAGCTGCTCCCCCGGGCCGGCGGCGCGGGGCAGCAGGTCGGCGGGCAGCCCGGCCCGTGCCGTCCGGCTCACGAGCTTGGCCGCGAGCGCGACGGCCGGTTGCCCGAGCGGCACCCCGTCCACGCTGGAGTCGCGCTGCTTCTCCGCCCGCTTGAGCTCCTCCCACCGGTGCTCCTGGCGCTCCGCGGTGTCGATGCGCTCGGATCCGGCGAACACGTGCGGGTGCCGGCCCACCAGCTTGGCAACGAGATCGCCCGCGACGTCGTCGATGTCGAACGACCACTCCCCGTCGGCCGCCACCCGGGCGTGGAACAGCACCTGCAGCAGCACGTCGCCGAGCTCCTCGCGGGTCGCGGGGCCGTCGCCGTCCTCGATCGCCTGGTAGAGCTCGTAGCACTCCTCCACCATGTACTGCAGCAGCGACTCGTGCGTCTGCTCGGCGTCCCAGGGGCAGCCTCCGGGCGAGCGCAGCCGGTCCATCACCGCCACGGCGTCGAGCAGCGCGGTACCGCGGGGCGCGACGATCACCTCGTCGGCCGCGGGGGCCTGCGCGAGATCCGTGGTGAGCAGGACCCAGTCGGCGCCGGCCGGTGCACCGGGCACCGCCCCGGCGGCGACCGCGACCTTCTCGGGGACCGTGTCGTCGGCGATCACGTGGGCGGTCGCCCGCAGCGCGGGCAGCGCCGCCGTCGGCACCACCTCGCCCCCGACGGGCAGGACGACGACCGTGCGCGGCATGCCTGCCCCGGCCTCAGCCCATGAGCGGCAGGATCGCGCCGCCCTGCTGATCCGCCGCGACCACCCGCATCGACACCGGATCCCACACCCCGAAGCGCGGGTTGACCCGCACGCCGACCTCTTCGGACAGGGGCTGCAGCAACCTGTCGCCGATGGCGGCGAGATCCGAGTCGCCCAGCGAGGCCGCGGCGCTCGGGTCGGCGTTCGCGTCTTCCTGACGATCCGTCACGCGCAGCACGATCCAGCCGCCCTGCTGAGGGCTGGGCTGGAAGTAGGCGGTACGCCCGACGGGCAGGCCGAAGAGCACGGTCGACGCCGCCTCGGGGCTGCGGACCGCCTGGTAGGACATGTTGCGCCGCGACGTCTCGGGGTTCGAGGCGAACAGCGCGTCGGCCTCCGGGCCGCCGGTGGCGAGCACGCGGGCCTTGGCCGCCGCGTCGTCGCGCGAGTTCGCGGCGACGAGATCGGCGGTGATCGTGAGCCCGGGGACGATCCGCTGCGCGTGCTTGACGGCGATGAGCCGGTCGCGCACCCGCTCGCGGATCGCGGACAGGTCGTAGAGCGACTGCGACAGCGCGGCGTCCGCCCCGCCGCTCTCCTGCAGCGCCGCGTCGACGTCCGCCTCGGAGACCGTGATGCCCTCGGTCGCCGCGGTGCGGGCGAGCAGGTCGTGCATCACCGCGCCGGTCACCACGTCGCGGGCGATGTCCGGCGCACCGACACCGCTGCTGGCGAGCTGCGCCACGACGTCGGTCTTGCCGAGCGCGACGTCCAGGCGCGACTGCACCTGCTCCAGCGGCACCGCGGTTGTGCCGACGATCACAGCGGACCCGACCTGGCTCGGCCCGGCACCACAACCGCTGACCACCACACCGACGGTTGCGACCACCGCGAGGGCCCGTCCCACCTGCCTGTACACGTCCACACCCTCTCACGGCGGCAGCACGTCACGAGTTGCGGGCGGCCGTCACCGGCGGTAAGCGCCGTCGCCCGTCGGGTGTTCGCCCGACGCGGGCCCCGTCCGATTCGCACTACCGTGCGTCGTTGACCCGGCGCCGTCGGTCCACCGCCGCGGCGCCGGGTCGTCGACGCGTGCCGCTCCCCGCCGTACGTCGAGGAACGCTCGCGTCCCGCGTGGAGGGGCGCGGGGAGGCGCGGCCGATCGGGTACGGTCGGCCGCGCCGCCGTCCGAGCGCGACGTCCCGGAGGGTCAGAGGTCGCCCAGGTCGACGAGCCCGTCCTGCAGTGCCCGCGCCACCAGCGCCGCCTTCGTCGAGGCCGGGCGGCCGACGTCCGCGTACTTGATCCGTACGCGAGCGATGTAGGTGTCGATCGTCTTCACCGAGAGCCCGAACCGGGCGGCCACGAGGTTCTTCGAGTCGCTCTCGAACCACGCGAGCAGCACCTCCCGCTCGCGGTCACTCAGCACCGGCCGGTCGGCGCGCCGGTCGCCCGCCATCACCCCGCCGAGCGCCGGTGAGACGTAGGGCAGGTCCCGCGCCGCGGCGTGCACCGCGGGGATGAGGTGCTCGCGCCCCTCCGCCTTGGTCAGGTAGGTCGACACGCCGGTTTCGAGGCACCGCAGCACGGTCGCGTCGTCGGCCGCCTGCGAGTACACGACCACGCGCCGGCCCCCGGCCACGAGCCGGCCGACGGCGTCGAACGCCAGCACGCCGGTCTCCAGCTGCAGGTCGAACAGCACGACGTCCGCCGCCGCACCCGCACCCGACACCGCCACCGCCGGCTCGTGTCCCCATGCGACGACGGTGATCGGCGGAGCGGCCGCGGCGCACCAGGCCCGCACCCCGTCGACGATCGCCGGGTGATCGTCGACGATCACGACGCTGACGGGCTCCACCGCACCTCCACCCAGGTCTGCTGCTCCGTTCCGACGACGACCACCGAGATCTCCGCGGGCCCGACCGATTCGATCATGGGAACGTCGGTGACGGCCGTAGCGAGATCGGTGTCGGTCACGACGCCGACGAGCACCCCTGTTCCCGCCGCGCTCACGGTCACGCGCGCGGATCGGCGGGCCGCGAGGAGTACCGGGGCGACCGCGTCGACGAGCGCGCTGCGGACCGCCGCCGGCGGCACGGGCCGCTCCCCCGTCGCCGAGAACGACACCTCGGTGCCGCGCTGGTCGAGGAGGTCGACGAGCGATCCCAGCTCGGCCGCGAGGAGGTCGACCACGTCGCCCTCCTCCGCGAACAGCCGCCGGAGCCGGGCGGCTTCGACCGCAGCGCGCCGTTGGACATCGGGATCCGCGGGCGACAGGCTCCCGTCACCGATCCCCAGCAGCAGGGGCAGCACGCTGTCGCGCAGCCGCGTGTAGCGCTCCTCGCGGTCGTCGTGCAGCTGCCGGGCGACCTCCTCGGCCGTCACCGTCGCGGCCTGCCGGTGTGCGGCCTCGGTCGCGGCCCCTGCCACCCGGTCCAGCGCAGCGCCTGCGGTCCCGACGGCCAGCTGGAACCCGCCCGTCGCGGCGACCACGACGGCCAGGTCGACGGCCGTGAGCAGGTCGAGCCGATCGGCGAGCCCGAGCTGCACCACGGTGAGCGCGACGTGCACGCCCAGGAAGCCGAGCAGTGCGGCGAGTCCGGTGTCGGCGAGCAGCAGCACGCCGAACCAGCCGACCGCGCCGAGCGTCTGGTGCGGCGGACCGACGAGCGCCGAGGCGGGCAGCAGCGCGGTCGCCCACACCGACAGCGCGAGCACGAACGCGGCCGCGGGCCACCGGGCACGCCCCCAGGTGCGCCGCCGAAGGACGAGCACCCCGTCGGCGACGGCGACGGCGAGCAGACCGGCGAACCAGGCCGGGCCGGTCCATCTCGGTTCGTAGACCGCCAGATCGGCGACGACGTGGGGCAGCACCAGGCCGACGAGGATCACCAGGACGATCACTGACCGGGCCACGCGCAGGCTGTGCAGCAGTGCCAGCGCCAGAGAGGGCCGCTCGGCGACGAGACCGTCGGGAGTCACCTCGGCCACCGCAGCCGCACGACCGTGCCCCGTCCCGACGCCGATTCGACCACCGCGTACCCGCCCGCGGCGTCCATCCGGTCGTGGACCGACAGGGCGAGACCGAACCGGTGCGCGCCGACCGCGGTGGGGTCGAACCCCACGCCGTCGTCGGCCACGACGACCTCGATGCCCGCGGATTCCCCGTCGCGTCGCGCGTGCACGCGCGCATCTTCGGCGCCGGCGTGCCGGGCGACGTTCTCCAGCGCCTCGGCCGCCGCCCCGGCGAGGGCCCGGACGACGGCCGCAGGCGCCGTCAGGTCGGCCGGGCAGTCGAGCTCGACGCGCACGCGCGCGGCTCGCGCCACCTCGTGGAGTGCGGGTTCCAGCGCGGCCTCGGCGCCCTCGGCGTCCGGCGGCCCGTCACGGACGCCGCCGAGCAGGCGGATGTCGCGCCGGACCTGGCCGGGCAGCCAGGCCTCCGTGCCGCGCACCGTACCCAGACCGATCATGAGCAGCGTGCTCGCGGAGGTGTCGTGCAGGGTGGCCCAGTGCGCGCGCTGCGCGGACCGACGGGCGGCGGCGGTCGCGGCGGTGCGCTCGGCGTCGAACCGCGCCCGCATCAGGCGGTCGGCTTCGCGCCCGGCCCGTTGCAACAGCACCCACAGCAGCCGCGCGAGGACCGCCTCCACCACCATCCAGCCCCCGCCGCCGGCGAAGACCCCGTCCCACACCGTGAGTCCCGGCGACATCGCCGCTCCGGCGACGAACGCGGCGCACACGGCCGCCGTAGCGGCGGCAGCGGCCGGGATGCCCAGCTGGAACTGGACCGCGACGACGGTGAACGACGCGATCGGCGACACCCAGCCCAGCGACGCGATCTGCTGTCCCGGGTCCACCAGGACCGGCTTGGCCAGGCACAGGCCACAGACCAGGACGACGTCCACCGCGCAGACCGCGCGGTACAGGCGGCAGGAGCGCCCGTCCGGCAGCAGCGCCCCGAGGTACACCAGGTTCCACACGACGACCGCCGAAGCGGCCGCCACGGCGAGGCCCGGTCCCCGCGGAGGCAGGGAGAACGGGCTCGCGACCGCACAGAGCACGCCGACCGCGGCGCGTCCCACCGCCGGATAGCGGCGGCCGAACCGCCGCAGGCCGCGGGAGACCGGCGCGGCGGCGGAGTCGGACATCGCGATCATGGTCGACCTGCCGCCGGTAGGTGTTACCTGGCGGCGGCGACCGGCACCAGGACGTCGCTGATCAACGCGGCACACCAGTCGAGCAGCTCCACGTCGCGCAGTGGAGCGCCGCCCAGCCGGCCGCCCTCGACCGGCCGTGGCACCGTGACCAGTTTGGTCGCCGGCTTGTACAGCGCCTTCGGGTGCAGCCGGCGCAGCCGCAGCTGCGCGGAGTCCGGCAGGTCCACCGGGGCGATGCGGATGTTGTTCCCGGCGAGGGCCACCTCCGCCACTCCCTGCGCCCGGCAGCGCTGCCGGAACGCGGCGACGGCGAGCAGGTTGCGCACCTGCGTCGGGGGCTCGCCGTAGCGGTCGGTCAGCTCCTCGACGATCGCGTCCAGCGCGTCCTGGTCCGGCGCCTCGGCGATCTTGCGGTAGGCCTCCAGCCGCAGCCGGTCCCCGGTGACGTAGTCGTACGGGACGTGCGCGTCGATCGGCAGGTCCACCCGCACCTCGACCAGCTCCGCCTCCTCGGCGCCTTCCGGTGCCCCCGCAGCCGACCGGAACGCGGCGACGGCCTCCCCGACCAGCCGGATGTAGAGGTCGAACCCGACTCCGGCGATGTGGCCGCTCTGCTCGGCGCCGAGGATGTTGCCCGCGCCGCGGATCTCCAGGTCCTTCATCGCGACGGCCGTGCCCGCGCCCAGCTCCGAGTGCTGCGCGATGGTGGCAAGGCGGTCGTGGGCGGTCTCGGTCAGCGGGTGCTCGGGCGGATAGAGGAAGTAGGCGTAGCCGCGCTCGCGGCCGCGGCCGACCCGCCCGCGCAGCTGGTGCAGCTGCGAGAGGCCCAGGGTGTCGCTCCGCTCGACGATCAGGGTGTTCGCGTTCGAGATGTCCAGGCCGTTCTCGACGATCGTGGTGCACACCAGGACGTCGTACTCGCGGTGCCAGAACCCGTTGACCGTGCGCTCCAGCAGGTCTTCGTTCATCTGCCCGTGCGCCACCGCGACCCGGGCCTCGGGCACGAGCTCGCGGATCCGGCGCGCCGCGCGGTCGATCGTCGACACGCGGTTGTGCACGAAGAACACCTGGCCGTCGCGCAACAGTTCCCGCCGGATGGCCGCCCCGACCTGCTTCTCGTCGTAGGCGCCGACGTAGGTGAGCGTCGGGTGGCGGTCTTCGGGCGGCGTCGTGATGGTCGACATCTCGCGGATGCCCGCCAGGCTCATCTCCAGCGTGCGCGGGATCGGCGTCGCGCTCAGCGTCAGCACGTCGACGTGCGTGCGCATCGCGGTGATGTGCTCCTTGTGCTCGACGCCGAAGCGCTGCTCCTCGTCGACGATCACCAGGCCGAGGTCCTTCCAGCGGATCCCGGTCTGCAGCAGCCGGTGGGTGCCGACCACGACGTCCACGGTGCCGTCGGCGAGCCCGGCGATCGTCTGGCGGCCCTCCGCGGCGTCGGTGAACCGCGACAGCCCCCTGACGGTGACGGGGAAGGCCCGCATCCGGTCGGTGAAGGTCTGCAGGTGCTGGGTGGCCAGCAATGTCGTCGGCACGAGCACCGCAACCTGCTTGCCGTCCTGCACCGCCTTGAACGCCGCGCGCACGGCGATCTCGGTCTTGCCGAACCCGACGTCGCCGGAGATCACCCGGTCCATCGGGACGGGCCGCTCCATGTCCGCCTTGACCTCGTCGATCGCCGAGAGCTGGTCCGGGGTCTCGGTGAACGGGAAGGCGTCCTCCAGCTCACGCTGCCAGGGCGAGTCGGGGGCGAACGCGTGCCCGGGCGCGGACTGGCGGGCGGCGTAGAGCTGCACGAGCTGGGCGGCGATCTCCCGGACCGCCTTGCGGGCACGGCCCTTCGTCTTGGCCCAGTCGGCGCCGCCGAGCTTGTTCAGGGCGGGCACCTCGCCGCCGACGTAGCGGCTGACCTCGTCCAGGGCGTCCGTCGGCACGAACAGCCGGTCGGCGGGCTGGCCCCGCTTCGACGACGCGTACTCGAGCACGAGGTACTCGCGGGTCGCGCCGCTGACCGTGCGCTCCCGCATCTCGACGAAGCGGCCGATCCCGTGCTGGGCGTGGACAACGTAATCGCCGGGCTGCAGGGTGACGAGGTCGACGGCGTTGCGGCGGCGCTTGCTGCCCAGGGTGCGGGAGTCGGTGGTCGCGGCGGCGCGGTTGCCGGTGACGTCGGCCTCGGTGAGCAGCACGAAGCCGCTGCCCGTGGTCAGGCCCTCGGTCAGGCAACCGCAGGTGACGGTGACGAGGCCGGGCTCCGGCGCGGCGGACAGCCGTTCGACGAGCTTGGCGGGCACCTCCGCGTCGTGGAGCTGCTCGATGGCGCGCTGCGCGGTCCCAGGACCGGCGACGACGAGCGCGGCCGTGCCGCCTGCCGCGACGTGGCCGCGCAGGTCGGTCAGCGCCCGGTCGGTGTCGCCGCGGTACGACTCGACCTCGTGCACCGCAGGCGCGAAGACCCTGTCGTCTTCCTGGTCGCGGCCCGACACGAGCGGGCTCAGGGTGACGACCGGGTGCCCGGTCGCCGCGGCGTGGCCGAGCACGTCGTCGAGGCCGCGGTAGGCGCTGGCGCCCACGTCGATCGGGGCGTCGCCGCCGATCCCCGCGGTGAACCAGCTCGCCTCGAGGAACTCCTGACCCGTTCGCACGAGGTCCGCCGCGCGGGTGCGGATGCGCTCGGGATCGGCGAGCAGCACCGGTGCGCCGGCCGGCAGCAGGTCCGTGAGCAGCTCGAGCTCGGCCCCGACCAGCGCCGGGATGAGCGACTCCATGCCCTCGGCGGGGATGCCCTCGGCCAGGTGCTCCAGCAGCTCGCGCAGCGGCGGGTTGTTCTCGTGGGCGCGGGCGAGCACCGCGGCCCGGGCCCGCACCTCGGTGGTGAGCAGCAGCTCGCGACAGCCCGGGGCGTGCAGCTCGTCGACGGGGGCCACGGAACGCTGGTCGGCCACGGCGAAGCTGCGCAGCTCGCTGACCTCGTCGCCCCAGAACTCGACGCGCACGGGGTGCTCGGCGGTGGGCGGGAACACGTCGACGATCCCGCCGCGGACGGCGAACTCACCGCGGGTGGTGACCATCTCCACCCGCGTGTAGGCCAGCTCGACGAGCCGGACCAGCAGGTCGTCGAAGTCGTGGGTGTCGCCGACCCGCAGGCTGACCGGCTCCAGCCGGCCGAGACCGGGCGCGATCGGCTGGATCAGGCTGCGGGCGGCCGCCACGACCAGCCGGGGCGCGGTGGCGGGGTCGGCCAGCCCGCGAAAGATCGACAGCCGGCGGCCGACGGTGTCCGGGCGCGGCGAGAGCCGCTCGTGGGGCAGGGTCTCCCAGCTCGGCAGCACGGCGACGACGTCGCGACCGAGCAGGTCCGCGGCGGCGGAGGCGAGGTCATCGGCCTCGCGGTCGGTCGCGGTGACGGCGAGGACCGTCCGGCCCTGGGCGAGGCCGGCGGCCAGGAAGGGCCGCAGTGCCGCGGGACCCTCGACGGCCAGCGCCGGCACACCGGCGGCGCGCACGTCGCGGGCTGCGGCGGCCAGTGCGCCGAGTTCGGGGTCCGAGGTGGTGAGCAGACCGGAGAGCTTGGCCACGATTCCCCTTGCAGCAGGCACGCAGGACAGACCCCTGCCCGGGACGGATGGGGGTCTACCCCCAGGTTACGCGGCCCGCCGCCGACCGGCCCGGACGCCCAGCGCCCCCGTCGCCGCGGCGTGATCGCTCAGGTGCCGGATCTGAGCAACGTCGGTCGGGGTGGAGCGTCGTTGGTAGGGGGAGCTCCCCACCCCTCTACCGAAGGAAGCTGCATGGTCAACGTTCACATCGACCCGGCCTTCGATGACGGCGAGCGGCGGCGCCGCCTGTTCGGCGGCGACGTCCTGATCTACACCCAGGTGCCGGAGATCGCGGCCTTCGCCGCGTACACCCGGGAGATGATCACCGAGCTGTTCGCGCCGCACGACCCGCTCACGATCAGCACGGTGTACTCCCCCGAGGAGCTCGCCGACATGTTGATCGAGTTCAAGCCGCGCTGGATCCACGACCCGCGGTCCATGGAGCACGTGCGCACGATCGCGCGGGCGCTCGGCTGCGAGCCGGGGAACATCCACGCCGACGTGCCGAAGCTGCGCACCGCCTTCCCCCAGGGCGGGCTGTCCACCGGCATCGCCTACGCCTTCCAGGCCCACCGCGACACCTGGTACGCCGCCCCCAAGGCGCAGATCAACTGGTGGATGCCGGTGTGGCCGGTGGCCGAGAACAACATCATGGAGTTCTACCCGCACGGCTTCGGCGCGCAGGTGGAGAACAACTCCGGCGACTACGACTACTACGTCGCCAACACCTGGCGCGGGAACATCAAGGACTTCAGCGGCGGCAAGGACGCCCGGGTGCACCCCGCACCGGTGAACGGGATCCCGGCCGACGCGACGCGGCTGACGGTGGTGCCGCCGCTGGGCGGGATCATGCTGTTCTCCGGTGACCAGCTGCACGCCTCGATCCCCAACACCAGCGGGATCACCCGCTACAGCATCGACTTCCGCACCGTCCACATCGACGACGTGCACGCCGGCATCGGTGCCCCGGTCGCGGACGTCGCCTGCACGGGCACGGCCATGCGCGACTTCAAGCGCATGACCGACGGCGCGTCGTTCACCGACGACGAGATCGCGCCCTACGACAGCGAGAGCGCCGCAGGCGCCGCCGGCATCAAGGAGTTCGTCCCCACCAGCTGACCGCGCACCCGCACCCGCACCCGCCTCCCGCCGCAAACGCGCGAGTCGGCACGTTCACCAGCGCGAGTCGGCAGTTTTCGGTCTCGCGGAACTGCGCATTCAGCCTGTCGAACGTGCCGACTCGCGGAACTACGGGCGGGGCGGGAGGTCGGGACGGCGGCGGGACGGGCGGGTCGCCGGGTCCGGGGGGCGGGCCGCGGGGCGTTCCTCGAGCCGCTCCAGGGCCAGATCGACCGCGCGCTCCAGCTGCGGGTCGCGGCCCGCGGCGTGGTCCTGCGGGGTGGTCACCACCTCGATGTCCGGGTCGACCCCCCGGTTCTCCACCTCCCAGCCCGTGTCGTCGAACCACGACGCGTACCGCGGCTGGGTCACGCGCGTGCCGTCCACCAGGTGGTAGCGGCCGTCGATCCCGATCACCCCGCCCCAGGTCCGCGTCCCGATCACGGGCCCGATGCCCAGCCGCTTGATCGCGGCGGTGACGATGTCGCCGTCCGAGCCCGAGTGCTCGTCGGCCAGGGCGACGACCGGGCCGCGCGGGGCGTCGTCGGGATACGGGAAGGACTGACGGTGCCGCGGCACGTCCCAGCCGATCACCCGCCGCGCGAGCTTCTCGACCACCAGCTGCGAGGTGTGCCCGCCGCTGTTGCCGCGCACATCGAGGATCAGGCCGTCGCGCGCGGTCTCGCGCCCCAGATCGCGGTGCAGCTGCGCCCACCCGCTGGCGACCATGTCCGGGACGTGCAGGTAGCCCAGGCGGCCCTCCGAGCCGTCGGCGACGAACGCCCGCCTGCCCGCCACCCAATCCTGGTAGCGCACCTCCGACTCCGAAGAGAGCGGCTTGACGACGACCCGGCGCACCTCGCCCTCGCGCCCGGATGCGGCATGCCCGGGACCGGTCCGCACCGTGAGCTCGACCAGCCGGTTCGCGGTGCCCACCAGCAGCGGGGCAGGCCCCCACTCGGGGTCCACGGGCCGTCCGCCCACCTCGAGGATCACGTCGCCGGCCCGGACGTCGACACCCGGGCCGGCCAGCGGGCTCCGCGCGTCCGGTGCCGACGTCTCGGGCGGCAGCACCCGTGCCACCCGCCAGCCGTCGTCCGTGCGGTCGAGGTCGGCACCCAACAGGCCGGGCCGGCCCGACCAGTCGCCCCCACCGCCCCCGGACACGTACGCGTGGGAGGTGCCGAGCTCGCCGTTCACCTCCCACAGCACGTCGACGAGGTCGTCGACACTGCCCACCGCGTCGACCAGCGGCCGGTAACGCGCCAGCTCCGCCGCCCAGTCGACCCCGGCCATGTCCGCGACCCAGAAATGGTCGCGCATCAGGCGACCCGCCTCGTCGTACATCTGCCGCCACTCGGCCGTCGGATCGACGGTGACCACGATGCGCCGGGTGTCGATCTCGAACTCGTCGGCGTCGCCCTTCTCCGGCGCCGTCGACCCCGTACGGTCCGAGCGCAGCACCCGCAAGGTCTCCCGGTCACGGACGACGAGGCGGGTGCCGTCGCCGCTCACCGCGTAAGCGCTCACCGGGTCCGCGATCACGTCGAGCTTCAGGCGCACCAGGTCGTAGCGCTCGAGGACGGGCCGGTCCGGCTTCTCGTCGTCCGGTCGCCCGGATCCGAGCACCCCCTCGACGGGCGAGTGGAACCACAGCAGGCACCCCTTGGCCGCACTCATCCCGGAGTAACGGCCCTCCCCCACCGGGATCGGCACGACCCGGTCGACCAGCCCGTCGACGTCGATCAGCACCTCCGGCGGCGCCTTCTTCTCCGCGTCCTTTTCCGGCTTCGGGACGTTCTCGGCGCCCTCCGCGGACGGGTCGTCGGGGTCGGGGGCGCGAAGGTCGTCGGCCTTCTCGTCGGCGTGCGAGGTGGGGCGTCCGTCGGGGCTCGCGCCGAACGGGTCGGGCGTGCGGGCGGCCAACGGGACGAGGAACGGCCGCCAGGACGCCGGGAACGTGAGGTCGAACGAATGCTGGTCGTAGATCGGGTCGAAGCTGCGCCGCGACAGGAAGGCCAGGTAGCGACCGTCGAGGGTGAAGGTCGGGGAGCGGTCGACGAACCGGGGTTCGGTGACCGCGACGGGCACACCGTCGGCCGGTCGCATCACGGCGATTCGGCTGATCCCCGCCTCGATCGGATCGGTGTACGCGAGCCACTGCGAGTCGGGCGACCAGGCGAGACCCGAGATCTCGCCGTCGGCTCCGCGGGCGAGCTCGCGCACCTCGCCCTCGTCGCTTTCACCAGCGGAAAGGTCGACGAGCAGCAGCCTCCCGTCGTGCATCGCCACGGCGACGCTCCGGCCGTCCGGGGCCGCCGCCAGTTGCAGCACCCGCCCGCCGACGGAGTACCGGACCAGCGGCGGCGCCTCCTCGGCGCGCGGGTCCATCGGGGCGACGGTCACGGCCTCCTCGCCGTCCGCGTCGTCCACCCAGACGGCCCGGTCGTCGCCCAGCGGCTCGGCGAGCCGGGCGCGGACACCCGGCTCGGCGATCAGGGTCCGGGCCGGACCGTCGCGGTGGGTGAGCCGGTGGACGGTGCCACGGACGCTGACGACGCTCGTCCGGCCGGTCCGGTCGGGCACCGCATCGGACAGCCACGCGGACGTGGTGATCCGGTGCGGCTCCCGGGCCGTGCGGGGGCCGCCGAGCCGGACGTCGAGCGGCCGAGCATCCGACTCGAGGGAGTCGAGGATCCACAGCTCGCCTGCCGACTCGAACACGACCCGGCCGCCGTCGGTGCTCGCGTGCCGTACGTAGAACGCGGGCGCGTCGGGGCCGCCGTGGTCGGTGTGGCGACGCAGGTCGCGCCCGGACCGGTCGACGGAGTAGAGGTTGCCCCAGCCCTCGTGGTCGGACAGGAACGCCAGCCGGTCGCCCACCTGCATCGGCGACTCGAGCTGGGCGTCGATCCCGGCGAGGAGCCGGACGAACCCGCCCGAGCCGTCCGCGTCCCACCACAGCTTCGCGGCCGTCCCGCCGCGGTAGCGCTTCCACCACGCCGACTCCAGCGACCGGGTCGTGGCCAGCAGCACCCCGGGCGAGTCGGCCGACAGCGCCAGGTCGGACAACGGCCCGTGCTCGCGTCGCCGCGGGGCGCCGCCGTCCACCGGGACGTCCCACGCCCACGTCGACCGGCCGAGCGACTGCCCGGCGGAGGTGAGGGCGAGCACGTCGCCCGACGGCGCCCAGCCGCGGCAGCGGGCACCGCCCCACCAGGTCAGCCGCCGCGCGGAACCACCGTCCGCGTCGGCGACGAAGACCTCCCCCGCACCCTCGCGCGTCGACGTCCACGCCACGCGGGTTCCGTCCGGCGACAGCCGTGGCGTGGCCACCGGCACGTCGTCCGCCGTGAGCCGGTAGGCCCGGCCGCCGGACACCGGCGCTGTCCACACATCGTCTTCGGCGACGAAGACCAGGGTGTCGCCGCGCAGGTGGGGGAAGCGGAGGTAGCCGGCCATGCGGAGACCGTAGCGACGCGCGGGCACACGCCCGCCTCACCCTCTCGTGGCCACGATCACGCGGTGACGGGACGAATCGGACCGATACTCGCGGCGCTCGCCGCTCTCGTCGTCGCCGCGTGTAGCGCTCCTGCAGCGCCCCCGGCCGCCCCCGGCGGCGGGGGTACCGCCTCCGCGACGCCGACGGTTCAGCCGAGCCGCTCCGGGACTCCCGAGCTGCGTGTGAGCACCGTCGCCGCCGGGCTCGACCAGGTGTGGGACGTGGGGTTCCTGCCCGACGGCCGCATGCTCGTCACCGAGCGCGGCGGACGGCTGGTGCTGCTGTCGGGGACGGCAGAGGGCGCCACGGTGGCGCCGGTCGCCGCCGACTTCGGCGATCTGCTCGTCCGCGGTGAGGGCGGGCTGATGGGCCTGGTCGTGCATCCCGACTTCGCGCAGAGCCGCCGGTTCACCACCTGCCAGACGCACACCGAGGGCGGACGGCCCGTCGACATCCGGCTGGTGACGTGGACGCTCTCGGCCGACGGAACCCGTGCGGAGCGGGTGGTCGACCCACTCGTGGGTGGCCTGCCCGTGAACCCGTCGGGACGCCACTCGGGGTGCCGGCCGACGCTCGCCGCCGACGGTGCGCTGCTCGTCGGCACCGGCGACACGGCGCGCGGGAACCTGCCGCAGGACCTCGGCTCGCTCGGCGGGAAGGTGCTGCGCGCGGACCTGGCCACCGGACGTCCCGCGCCCGGCAACCCGATCGACGGCAGCCTCGTCTACACGTATGGACACCGGAACGTCCAGGGTGTGGCGGTGCGGCCGTCCAACGGCGCGGTGTACACCGCCGAGCACGGTCCGACGACGGACGACGAGGTCAACCTCCTGCGGCCCGGCGGCAACTACGGCTGGGATCCGGGGCAGGGCGGCACCGTCGGCGGCTACGACGAGTCGGTGCCGATGACGGACCTGGGGCGCTTCCCCGACGCGGTGGCGGCCGCGTGGAGCTCCGGCAGCCCGGTGGAGGCGGTGGCCGGCGCGGCGTTCGTATCGGGCCCGCAGTGGGGCGACCTCGACGGGGCGCTGGCCGTCGCGGCGCTGCGCGGCAGCAAGCTGCTGCTGATGACCATCGGGGCGGACGGCGCCGTGACGTCGGTGGCGGAGCCGGGACCGCTCGACGGGACGTTCGGCCGTCTGCGCGCGGTGCGGACGGGCCCGGACGGCGCGCTGTTCGTGAGCACGTCGAACGGCGACGACGACCGCGTGCTGCGGATCGACCCGGTCTGAGGCGGGCGCCGTTCCGCCCGCACGATCAGCTCAGTTGATCGTGCGGGGCCTGCCGGCCCGGATCCGGGGCTGATTCCGCCCGCACGATCAGCTCAGTTGATCGTGCGGGACCTGCCGGGCCGCATCCGGCCCGGATACGCCCGCACGATCAACGCGCGTAGCGCACCTCGGCGCGGGCCCGCGCCTTGGCCGCCTCCACCTCGCGGTTCTTCGGCGGCGCGGTGGTCACCAGCTCGTCGAGCAGGCGCCGTGTCGCGGCGGCGACCTCCCCGACGGCCCGGTCGAAGGCGTCGGCGTTGGCCTGTGACGGCCGGGCCGAGCCGCTGAGCTTGCGGACGTACTGCAGGGCGGCCTCGTGCACCTCGACGTCCGACGCGGGCGGAGCGAAGTTGTGCAGCGGGCGGATGTTGCGGCACATGCGTTCTACGGTAGCCCGCACTCCGGAGAAGGAGTGCGGACTATTTCAGCGGACGACGCGCATGCTCGCGTCGAGCTCGCCGGCCTGCTGGCGGGCGTTGAGCACCGCCAGCCGCGTGAACCGCTTGTCGAACGCCTCCTGCGTCAGCCCGCGTGCCCGGTACTCGTGGGCCAGCTGCAGGGCGCCGTCGGGGATCGTCCACTGCGCCTCGTAGCCCAGCTCCTTGCGGGCCCGGGAGAAGTCGACCCGGTAGGACCGCGGGTCGTTGCCGTTCTCCCCGGTGATCAGCAGCTCGGCACCCGGCACCGCGTCCGCGACGGCCTCGGCGATCTCGGCGACCGTGCGGTTGTTGCGCTCGGTGCCCACGTTGTACGCCCGCGCCCGCACCACCTCCGCCGGCGCCGCCAGCGCCGTCACCACCGCCGCGGCGATGTCGTCGGCGTGCACCAGGGGACGCCACGGGGTGCCGTCGGACAGCACCCTGATCGTGTTCGACAACAGGGCGTGCCCGACCAGGTTGTTCAACACGATGTCCGCGCGCAGCCGCGGGGAGAACCCGAACGCCGTGGCGTTGCGCATCGACACCGGCACGAAATCGGCGTCGGCCAGCTCGGCCAGGTCGTCCTCGACCCGCACCTTCGACTCCGCATACGGGGTGACGGGCTTGAGCGGGGCATCTTCGTCGACCAGCTCGTCGCCCGACTGCGCCCCGTACACCGAACACGTCGACGCGTAGACGAACCGCTCAACCCCCGCGTCCTTGGCCAGCCGCGCCAGCCGTGTCGAGGCGTGGTGGTTGATGTCGTAGGTGATCTCCGGTGCGAGCGAGCCCAGCGGGTCGTTGGACAACGCGGCCATGTGCACCACCGCGTCGAAGCCCTGCAGCTGCTCCACGGTCACATCCCGCAGGTCCACCGCCAGCGTCGGCGCGTCCGGGACGTCCAGCGAGCCCAGCACGGACGCGGCGAACAACCCGCTGTCGAGCCCGGTGACCTCGTGCCCGGCCGCAGCCAGGATCGGGGCCATCACGGTGCCCAGGTAGCCCTGGTGACCGGTCAACAGAACACGCACGGCGGAACTCTCCTCGAAGACGAACTCAGGACGGGAAGGGCGGGGTGGACAGGTCGACACCGAGCAGCGGCGCTGCGCCCAGGACCATCTTCGCGACGTGGAAGGCCTCGGCGTACCGCGCGTGGCACTGCACGCCGCGCACCCGGGCGAGGCCGCCGAACACCTCGGGATCGAACCAGCTGCGGTCGCGTTGCGAGCCGTAGTGCTCGTGCAGCTTGGCGATCTTCTCCCGGAGCACCGGCTCGGCGAGCGGGAGGTACACGGTGGGCTGGGCGAGGTCGCCGTCCCACTTGAGGATCTCGTAGCCGAGGATCAAGTGGTCGCGGAACGCCGTGGGCACGAGCTCGGCGAGGGTGCGGTGATCCTGGTGCGCGTCGTGCGGCGACGGCGCGAGGATCAGATCCGGCTCGCCACGGGTGCGCAGCTCCTCCAGGGCGAGCTTCGCGAGCTCCCAGCGGGTGGGCACCCGGCCGTCGGGCAGATCGAGGACCGCCACGTCGAGCTGCGCTCCCGGGCAGAAGGCCGCGAGCGCCGCGCGCTCCTCCTCCTCGCGCAGCGACCCACCGCCGGTGAGGACGAGAGCTGTGACGACGACACCCGGGTGGGAGCGGCACAGCTCCAACAGGGTGCCGCCGGCGCCGATCGCGATGTCGTCGCAGTGGGCCCCGAGCAGCAGCATGCGGTCGAGCCGCTCGGGCAGCAGGCTCAGCAAGGTGTACTCGGCACGGGGCTCCTAGCAGTCGAGCCGCTGCAGCTCCGCGATCGCGGCCTGCAGCGGGTCCCGGTCGGGGGCGTCCCACAGCATCCACGGTCTGGTGCCGCTCTGGTAGGCCGCTTCGAGTGCCGTGCGCTCCTTCACGGTGTCGGCGGGCTGCCAGAACCCGCGGTGCCGGAACGCCATCATCCGGCCCTCCTTCGCCAGCGGCGCACACACGTCGCCGATCAGGTCGCAGTCCTCCTCGAGGTGTTCGAACACCTCCGGGCGGAACATCAGGTAGCCGCCGTTCTCCCACAGCGGCATCTCCTGCAACGTCGAGATCGACGAGATCTCGTCACCCTCGCCGAGGTTGACGCAGTGGAACGCCGACTGCGGCGGCACCGCCAGCAGCCCGCCCACCTTGTCCGACTCCCGGAACTTCTCGATCATCGTGTTCAGCGGCGCGTTCGTGAGCACGTCCGCGTAGTTGGCCAGGAACATCTCCTCGCCCTCGACATGCTTGCGCACCCGCCGCAGCCGCTCACCGATCGGCGAGTCCAACCCGGTGTGGGCGAAGGTGATCGTCCAATCCTTGATGTCGCTGCCCAACAACTCCACATCGGTGCCCCGCAGCACGAAGTCGTTGCTCGCGGTCTCGTCGTAGTTGAGGAAGAAGTCCTTGATGTGATGCGCCCCGTACCCCAGACACAACACGAAATCCTTGTGCCCGAAATGCGCGTAATAGCGCATCACGTGCCAGATCAGCGGGCGCGGACCCACCTGGTGCATCGGCTTGGGCAGATCCGACACGCCATCGCGCATCCGCATCCCGTAGCCACCGCAGAACAGAACGACCTTCATGTGTTCAGACCACCTCGAGGGTCGGGATCGGGAAGACCAACCGGCCCCCCCACTCCCGCACGTAGGAGAGCTGCTCGGTGAGTTCGACACGCAGATTCCACGGCAGAACCAACACGTAGTCGGGCCGATCGGCCGCGATCTGTTCCGGGGGGAGCACCGGGATCCGGGTGCCGGGAGTGAACCGGCCGTGCTTGTACGGATTGCGATCCACGGTGTAGGCCAGCAGGTCGGGCCGGATCCCGCAGTAGTTCAGCAGCGTGTTGCCCTTGCCCGGCGCCCCGTACCCGACCACCGTCTTCCCGGCCCGGCGCGCCTCGATCAGGAACGCCACGAGATCGTCGCGCACCCGCGAGACGGCGGTGGCGAATCCGTCGTGCCCCGCCGCGGTGTCCAGTCCGGCCGCCTGCTCGGCGGCGAGCACGTCATGTACGGCCTGCGACGGCTCACCCGCCACCTCGCTGGGGCGTGCCCACAGCCGCACCGAGCCGCCGTGGGTGTCGAGCAGTTCCACATCGACCAGCGTGAGGCCACCGGAGGCGAGCGCCCGCTGCGCGGTCAGCACCGTGTAGTACTGGAAATGCTCGTGGTAGATCGTGTCGAACTGGGTGCGCTGGACCAGCGTGAGCAGGTGCTGCACCTCGATCGACACCCAGCCGTCGTCCGCGACCAGCGACCGCAGACCCTTCGTGAACCCCACCACGTCCGGGATGTGGGCGTAGACGTTGTTCAACGCCACCAGATCAGCCGGCCCGTGCTCCGCCCGCACCTGCGCGCCCGTCTCCGGGGTCAGGAACGCCGTCAACGTCGGCACGCCCTTCTCCCGGGCCGCCTCGCCGACGTTGCGTGACGGCTCGACGCCCAGGCATTGGATACCGCGCCCGACCACGTGCTGCAGCAGGTAGCCGTCGTTGCTCGCGACCTCCACGACGAACGACTCCGGACCCAGCCCGAGCCGCTCCACCGCACCGTCGACGAACCGCCGCGCATGCTCCACCCAACTGGTGGAGAACGACGAGAAGTACGCGTACTCGGTGAACGTCTCCTCCGGCGTGATCAACGGCGGCAACTGGGCCAGCAGACAGCTCTCACACACCCGCACATGCAACGGGTAGGTCATCTCCGGCTGCTCGACCGCCTCCGCAGGCAGGAACAACTCACACGGCGGCGTGGCCCCGAGATCCAGGAAACTGCGTAGGTGGCCCGATCCACACAGCCGGCACGTCAACGCCGATGCGGTGGTGTCGGGGGCGGCGCGCGGCGCCGTCTCGGTCAGCATCCGGCGCGTCCTCCGGTCGGGTCACCCGCCGCCGCGGGCTCAGCTGTCGGCACGGCGACGAGTGTTACACGCACGATCATTCGATCCGCCGGGGGTGCTCCGGGGCGTCGCGTGTGGATGCGGACGACGGACACTTCGGGCGTCGTGGGACCATGGAAGTCCGGTCCGCCGTGGTGTAAAGGCAGCACCTCGGATTTTGGTTCCGATGGTCCAGGTTCGAATCCTGGCGGCGGAGCGGAATCATCGAATCAGGGAACCTGGGCCTAACATGCGCCCGTGCCCTCAGCCACCGGTCGGACACGTATCGCCACGATCGTGCCCGCCTGGTTCCTCCTGCCGGGGCTCGGCGCGTTTCTCACGTCGCTCGCCTTCTACGTGCAGTACCAGCGCGACTACCCCGCCAGTGGGCTCGACCTGGGCATCTACCGCCAGGGCGCGCAGGCGTTTCTCGACGGCCTCCAGGTGTACGACCTCCGCTTCACTCTCGACCTGCCGTACACCTACCCGCCGATCACGCTGCCGCTGCTCGCGCCCCTGGCTGGGCTGGACATGCCCCGGGCACTGCACGTCCTCACGGCGATCAGCGTCGCCGCGATCATGGCGACGGTCTGGATCGCCGGCGGTCTCATGGGCCATCACGGGACCCCTGGCCGCATCGGGGTCGCATTCGCAATCACCGGGCTCGCGGTGTGGCTCGAGCCGGTCAGCCAGAACCTCGGCCTCGGGCAGATCAACGTCCTGCTCATGCTGCTGGTCGTGGCCGATCTGGCGCTGCCCGACCGGGTGCGCTGGAAAGGGATCGGCGTCGGTGTCGCGACGGCCTGCAAGCTCGTCCCCGGGATCTTCGTGGTGTACCTGGTCCTGACTCGTCGTTTTCGCGCGGCCGCGGTCGCGTGCGGCGCCTTCGCCATGATGACCCTGATCGGCTGGCTCGCCGCCCCGGAGGCGTCCACGGCGTACTGGCTGCACGGCCTGTTCCTCGACTCGACGCGCGTCTCGGGCGGCAACGGCCCCGCCTTCGTCGCGAACCAGTCGTTGCGCGGGCTCGCCCTGCGCAGCTTCGGGGAGACGACCGGCGCGGCGGTGTTCTGGGTAGTCTCGGCGCTGGTGGTGGCCGTCGCCGGGCTCGCGCTCGCGGTGCTGGCAGACCGCCGCGGCGAGGAGACCACAGCCGTGGTCACGGTGGCGTTCACCGCACTGCTCGTGTCGCCGGTGTCCTGGTCGCACCACTGGGTGTGGGTCGTGGTGCTGCTGCCGCTGCTCATGGACGTCGCGCTGCGCATGGACGGGTGGGCGCAGGTCGTCGTCGCCGGGCTGGCTCCGTTGTGGACCATGGTCCTGCTGATGTGGCCGTTGCAGGCGCGACCCGAGGAGGCCCGGGCCCCCAACGGCGTCATCTGGGTCGCCTACCGCCACGACCAGCCCGTGCAGTGGTTCGGCGAGCACGTCTACGTGCTGGCCGTGCTCGCCACGATGCTGCTCGCGGCCTGGTGGCTGAGAACCGCCCGAGACCCGGAAGCGGCGCCCGCCACCACCACGTCCTGGAGTCGCGACGTGTTCGTCACGTCCCGCTGATCGACTTCCCGCCCCCGCACGGCTCTCACGCGGAACCTCTTGACACGCAGCTGTAAGCGTTTACAGTAAACGGCATGACCACGGTGCACGACGTCGCCCGCCGCGCAGGCGTGTCGATCGCGACCGTCTCGCGCGTCTTCGGGCGCCCCGACGCCGTCGCCGAGGCCACCAGGCACCGGGTCCTCGCCGCCGCGGGCGAGCTCGGCTACGCCCCCAACACATCCGCGCGCGCCCTCGTTCGGGGCCGCACCGGCTACCTCGGACTCCTGGTCCACGACCTCGCGAACCCCTTCTACGCCACCATCGCCAAGGCGGCCCAGCTCGAGGCGCGCCATCGCGGGCTCGCGCTCTTCTGCGCCGACTACGGCGACCGGCCAGACGAGGAGCTCACGCTGGCGAAGGAGATGGCGCGGCACGTCGACGGCCTGCTGCTCTACCCCAGCCAGCCGGCCGACGACGCGCTCCGCGCCGCCACCGCCGGCCTCGGCCCGGCCGTCCTCATCGACAGCCCCGTCGAGGGCGTGCCGCACGTGGTCATGTCGACGGCCGAGGGCGTCGACCAGGCGGTGGCCCACCTCGCCGCGCTCGGCCATCGCGGCCTCGTCTACCTCGACGCGGCGCCCACCTCGATGTTCACCAGCATCGACCGCCGCCGGAACATCGAGACCTCCTGCGCGCGCACCGGCATCGAGCTCACCGTCCTGGGACCGTTCTCCCCCGGCTTCGAGTCCGGGGTCCGCGCAGCCGATCTGGTGATCGGCGAGGGCTCGACCGCCGTGGTCGCCTTCAGCGACCAGATGGCGCTGGGCGTCGTCCGGAGGCTGACCGAACGCGGCGTGCGGGTCGGCGCGGACGTCAGCGTCGTCGGCGTCGACGACATCTGGATCGCCGCCCAGGTGACCCCCGCTCTCACCACCGTCCGGATGCCCTGCGCCGAGGCAGGCGCCGCGGCCACCCGGCTGCTCGCCGATGCCGTCGACCACCCGGGCGGCACACCGGCATCACGCGTCGTACTGCCCACCGAACTGATCGTCCGGTCGAGCACCGGCCCCGTACCGCATGGAGGAACACGATGACCGCGAGCACCTCGACGTCGAGCCGCCGCCCCCTGGGCGTGGCGATCGCGGGATTCGGCTGGATGGGTCGGGTGCACACCCAGGCCTACGCCCGGGTCCTGCACCACTTCCCGCAGCTGACCGTGGCCCCGCAGTTGGTCGCGGTCGCCGACGAGGTGCCCGGGCGCGCCGAGGAGGCCGCGGAGCAGTTCGGATTCACCAAGCCCACCCGCGACTGGCGTGAGGTGGCGGCCGACCCGGACGTCGCCGCCGTGAGCATCGCCGCTCCCAACTTCCTGCACCGGGAGATCGGCGTCGCGATGGCGAAGGCCGGCAAGCACATCTGGATCGAGAAGCCGGTGGGGCTGACCGCGGACGACGCGCGCGCCGTCGCGGACGCGGTGAAGGAGGCCGGTGTCGCGGGGGCGGTCGGGTTCAACTACCGCAACGCCCCGGCCGTCGCCGCCGCCAAGGAGATGATCGCGAGCGGCGAGCTGGGCACCATCACGCACGTCCGGTTCCGGCTGTTCAGCGACTACGCCGCGCACCCGGAGGGCGCGCTGAGCTGGCGCTTCGAGCGTGAGCGGGGCGGCAGCGGGGTCCTGGGCGACCTGGCCGCGCACGGCGTCGACCTGGCCCGGTACCTGCTCGGCGAGATCGACTCCCTCGCCGCCGACACGGCGGTCTTCGTGCCCGAGCGGGCGCGTCCCACCGGCGCCACGGCGGGCCACACCCGGGTCAGCGGCGGGGAGACGGGCCCGGTCGAGAACGAGGACTACGTGACGAGCCTGGTGCGCTTCGCCTCCGGCGCCCGCGGCGTTCTCGAGGCGAGCCGCGTCTCGGTGGGCGAGCAGAACAACTACGGGTTCGAGATCCACGGCACGAAGGGCGCCGTGTTCTGGGACTTCCGTCGGATGAACGAGCTGGGCGTGAGTCTGGGCAGCGGCGGCAACCCCGCCTACCAGGACCAAGCGGTCACCACCGTGTACGTCGGGCCGTCGCACGGCTTCTACGGCGCGTTCCAGCCCGGTTCTGCCTCGAGCATGGGCTACGACGACCTCAAGGTCATCGAGGCCTACAACTTCCTGCGCTCGATCGCCGACGGCACGCCGCACGGCACGACGCTCGACGACGCCGTGCGCAGCGCGGACGCGCTCGACGCGATGGCCGAGTCGGCGCGGACCGGGGGTTGGGTGTCGCTGCCGCGCTGACCCGCGGCTGGTCGTAGTACCGATGGGCATCGGCCGATGCTTGCTCCGCGTCGGCCGGTCCGGGCAGGGTGGCGCGGATCCCCGATCGGCTCGGAGGGCTCGCGATGGCAGGCGACGACGCTGCAGAGCCCCCGGCGGGCGCGGCAGTCCTCGCCGTGCTCGCCGACCTGCGCTACTGGTCGGACCGGGGCGTGCAGATCGCGGCCGTCGAGCCCGGGGAGGCGCGCGGGGTGCGGGTCGGGGTCCGGAGCCACCCCACCACCGCGCAGCAGGCGCTGAACAGTCACTACTCGTTCTCGGTGAGCTGCTGGTCGTACCCGTGAGCACTCGGACGTAGCGAAAGCGGCTTTCGATGCACTGAACGCACCGAAAGCCGCTTTCGCTTCATGCCCGGCTCGCCGCCGGCGTCACGCCAGTGCGGCGTCGAGGGTGATCGTCGTGCCCGTGAGCGCCTTGCTGACGGGGCAGCCGTCCTTGGCCGCCTGCGCCGCCTTCTCGAAGCCCGCCGCGTCCAGCCCCTCGACCTCACCGCGGACCTTCAGCGTGATACCGGTGATTCGAAAACCGCCGGCCTTGTCCGGTCCGAGCGAGACGTCGGCCGTGACGTCGAGCGACTGCGGCGTACCGCCCGCCTCGGCGATGTTGGCCGAGAGCTGCATCGCGTAGCACGCGGAGTGCGCGGCGGCGATCAGCTCTTCCGGGCTCGTGGTGCCGCCGGCGTCGTCCGCGGCGCGCTTGGGGAAGCTGACCTCGAACGTGCCGACCTTGCTGCTGCTGAGCTCGACCTGGCCGGAGCCGTCCTGGAGCCCGCCGTTCCAGGCGGTTCGGGCGGTACGGGTGGGCATGTGATGACCTCCATGTCGTCGACGTGCTGGGCCGGAGCCTCGCACCTTGTGCAAGCCGGTGCTACCCGGCTCGGTGGACGGATGAACGCCGCACCACGTCGATCGGCCAGGTACGGAGCGCGGACGAGGCCCACCCGTCCGAGGCCGCGGGCTGCGTCGGAGGGGCCCCGTAGGATCGGCCCGTCCGAACACCGGCCGCAGGCCGGCCGACGCGAGCGGGGAGTGCTCATGCCCGAGACCGACGGCGGTCCGCGCCCGACAGCCGCCGTGCTGCTCGCAGCGGGCGAGGGCAAGCGGATGCGTTCCGCGGTGCCGAAGGTGTTGCACCCGATCGCCGGTGCCACGCTGCTCGGACACGCGATCGGCGCGGTCGCCGCGCTCGCGCCCGAACACCTCGCCGTCGTCGTCGGGCACGCGCGCGATCAGGTCATCGCCGAGGTCGAGGCGGTCGGCGGCCGGCTGGGTCTGCCGCTGGCGACCGCGGTGCAGGAGCAGCAGCTCGGCACCGGGCACGCCGTGCGGTGCGGGCTCGAGGCGCTGCCGTCCGGGCTCACCGGCGCGGTGGTGGTGACCTACGGCGACGTCCCGCTGCTCGAGGCGACCACGCTGCGGGCGCTGCTCGACGAACACACTGCAGGCGGCGCGGCCGTCACGTTGCTCACCGCCGAGTTCGCCGACCCCACCGGTTACGGGCGGGTGCTGCGCGGGCCGGACGGCACGGTCACCGGGATCGTCGAGCAGGCCGACGCGACGGACGAGGAGCGCGCCGTCCGCGAGATCAACAGCGGGGTGTACGTCTTCGACGCCGCGTTCCTAGCCGCCGGCCTGTCCGGGTTGGCGAGCCACAACGCCCAGGGCGAGCTGTACCTGACCGATCTCGTGGCGGCCGCCGCCACACAGGGGCTGCCGGTGCGTGCCGTGCAGTGCCTCGACGTGTGGCAGGTCCAGGGCGTCAACGACCGGGTGCAGCTCGCGCAGGTGCGCGCCGAGCTGAACCGGCGGCTGCTGGAGCAGTGGATGCTCGCCGGGGTGACGGTCGTCGACCCCGCGACGACGTGGGTGGACACGGGGGTCCGCCTGGGCCGTGATGTGGTGCTGCACCCGGGCACCCAGCTGCACGGAGCGACGCTCGTCGACGACGGCGCCGAGATCGGCCCGGACACCACGCTCACGGACGTCCTGGTCGGCGCGGGGGCGACGGTGGTGCGGACGCACGGCAGCTCGTCGGAGATCGGCCCGGACGCGACGGTGGGCCCGTTCGCCTACCTGCGTCCCGGCGCCCGACTCGGACCGCGCGGGAAGATCGGCACGTTCGTCGAGGTCAAGAACGCCGAGATCGGCGCGGGCAGCAAGGTGCCGCACCTGACCTACGTCGGCGACGCGACGATCGGCGAGGAGTCGAACATCGGCGCGTCGTCGGTGTTCGTCAACTACGACGGCGTGCGCAAGCAGCGCACGGTCGTCGGCTCCCACGTGCGCACGGGCTCGGACACGATGTTCATCGCACCGCTGGTCGTCGGCGACGGCGCCTACACCGGTGCAGGCACGGTGCTCCGGCACGACGTGCCCGCCGGGGCGCTGGCGGTGTCGGCCGGGTCACAACGCACGTTCGAGGGTTGGGTCGAGAAGAACCGGCCGGGTACACCTGCAGCAGAGGCAGCCGGCCGCTACCGCTCGGGAGCCTCGTCCGACACCGGACCAGACGACGGCCGAGGAGGCCCCCCGCAATGAGTTCCATGTCGGTCACCACGACGAAGAACCTCATGCTCTTCTCCGGCCGCGCCCATCCGGAACTGGCCGAGCAGGTCGCCAAGCATCTCGACGTCACCCTCACCCCGCAGTCGGCCTACTCCTTCGCGAACGGCGAGATCTTCGTCCGGTTCGAGGAGTCGGTCCGCGGCTGCGACGCCTTCGTGATCCAGGCGCACTGCGCGCCGATCAACGACCAGATCATGGAGCAGCTGATCATGGTCGACGCGCTCAAGCGGGCGTCGGCGAAGCGGATCACCGTCGTGATGCCCTTCTGGGGCTACTCCCGCCAGGACAAGAAGCACCGTGGCCGCGAGCCGATCTCCGCGCGGCTCGTCGCCGACATGTTCAAGACCGCAGGTGCTGACCGGATCATGACGGTCGACCTGCACACCTCGCAGATCCAGGGGTTCTTCGACGGCCCGGTGGACCACCTCTTCGCCCTTCCGGTGCTCGCCGGGTACGTCAAGCAGACGTACCCGGGCCAGCCCCTGGCCGTCGTGTCGCCCGACTCCGGGCGCGTGCGGCTGGCCGAGCGCTGGGCCGACACCCTCGGCGGCACGTCGCTGGCGTTCGTCCACAAGACCCGCGATCCCCGCAAGCCGAACGAGGCCATCGCGAACCGGGTCGTCGGCGAGGTCGAGGGCCGGCTGTGCGTCGTCATCGACGACATGATCGACACCGGTGGAACCGTGTCGAAGACCGTCGAGATCCTGCTGCGCGACGGCGCCTCCGACGTGATCGTCGCCGCGACGCACGGCATCCTGTCCGGCTCCGCGTCGGAGAAGCTCGCGACGTGCGGGGCGCGTGAAGTGATCTTCACCGACACGCTCCCGATCACGGACGCGAAGCGGTTCCCGCACATGACGGTGCTGCCGATCGCACCGCTGCTGGCCGAGGCGATCCACCAGGTGTTCGCAGACGGCTCCGTGACGAGCCTGTTCGACGGCAACGCCTGACCGTCACGGCCGACCTGGCCGTGTCGTCATCGGAATCCCGGTCGGGGTCGGCCTTCACCCGACCGGGACACCGGTGTCCCGCCGGGGCGGGCGAACGGAGGGGCTGCGCCTTCGGTGGGAAGGCGCAGCCCGCCGGCTACATGTACTGGCCGCCGTTGACGGAGTAGATCTGGCCGGTGATGAAGGCCGATTCCGGGTCGGCGAGGAACTCCACGACGCGGGCGATCTCGTCGGGTTCGCCGAGGCGGCCGACGGGGATCTTGGCGATGACCTTGTCGAGGGCTTCCTTGGGGACGGCCTGGACCATCTCGGTGGAGATGTAGCCGGGGGCGACGGAGTTGACGGTGATGCCCTTGCGGGCGGTCTCCTGGGCGAGGCTCATGGTCAGGCCGAACAGGCCGGCTTTGGAGGAGGCGTAGTTGGCCTGGCCGATGTTGCCGGCCTCGCCGATGATCGAGCTGATGTTGATGATGCGACCCGATCCGCGGTCGAGCATGTGCTGCAGGATGGCTCGGGAGAGGTAGAACGCGCCCGAGAGGTTGACCTGGATGACCCGGTCCCAGTCTTCGACGGTCATCTTGCGGACGGTCTTGTCCAGGGTGATGCCGGCGTTGTTGACCAGGATGTCGAGGCGGCCGTGGGTGTCGAGGACTTCCTGGATGACTCGTTCGCAGTCTTCGGCGGAGCCGATGTTGCCCTGGTGCGCGCTGGCGCCGGGGTGGGCTTCGCAGAAGGCGTCGGCGACGTCTTTGCCGCGGGAGTAGCCCGCGGCGACGGTGACTCCGCGTGCGGCGAGTCGTTCGCTGATCGCCAGTCCGATTCCCCGCACACCTCCTGTCACGAGGGCTACCTGTCCGGTCATGTCTGCCATGCTGTGCAGTCCTTTCGTCGGGTTGATCAGGTCGAGGAGTCCGGACACCCGTCCGGGGCGGAGGTCGGTGGTACCGGCGAGGAGTCGTCACCCGACCACCGGTACTCGACCTCGGGCCGACCTGCTCCGCCGTACCGGGACCGCCGTTCGGCCAGCCCGGACTCGGTGAGGTACTCCAGGTAGCGCCGCGCGGTGACCCGGGATGTGCCCAGGACCTCGGCGGCCTGCGTCGCGGACATCGCGCCCGAGCGGCGCAACTGTGTGACGACCGCATGCAGCGACTCCGGACCGACCCCTTTCGGCAGCGAGTCGACGGCCATCGCCCTCAGTGCGGTGAACACGTCGTCGATCTCGTGCTGGACGATCGCGTGGCCGGCGACCGCGCGACGTCGCGCATGGAAGGCGCGGTACTGCTCCAGCTTCTGCCGCACGGTGGCCGCGGTGAACGGTTTGAGCAGGTAGTGCACGACGCCCAGCGCCATCGCGGCCTGCAGCATCGACGGGTCGCGCAGGACGGTCACGGCCATCACGTCGACGTCGCAGCCCGCCGCCCGCAACCGTCGCAGGACGTCCATGCCGGAGATGTCGGGTAGCTGGATGTCGAGCAGGACGAGGTCGACCTCGTCGTCGGAGACCACGCGGCGGAGCGCGGTGGCACCGCTGCAGGTGTGGCCCGCGACGACGAAACCGGCTGCCGCGCCGACCTCGTCCATGAGGACGCGCGCCGCGGCGGCCTCGTCCTCCACGACGAGGACCCTGGTCGGCGCGCTGGTCATCTCGTCAGCCGGCGACGTGGAGCAGCAGGGCTTCGCCCTGGCCGCCACCGCCGCACAGGCCGGCCGCGCCGAGCCCGCCACCGCGACGGCCCAGCTCCAGGGCCAGGTGCAGCGCGACCCGGGCACCCGACGCGCCGACCGGATGCCCCATCGAGATCGCGCCACCGTTGACGTTCACGTTCTCATCAGAGATGTCCAGATCACGCATCGACTGCAACGCGACCGCCGCGAACGCCTCGTTGATCTCGAACAGATCCACCTCCGCCGCCGTCTTCCCCTCGCGCTTGAGGGCCTTGAGGATCGCGTTGGCCGGCTGCGACAGCAGCGAGGCGTCCGGGCCGGCGACGTTGCCGTGCGCCCCGATCTCGGCCAGGATCGGCGCCCCCAACTCCTGCGCCTTCGCCCGCGACATGACCACCACCGCCGCCGCACCGTCGGAGATCTGCGACGCCGACCCCGCGGTCACCGTGCCGTCGGCGGCGAACGCCGGACGCAGCTTCGCCAGAGAGGCGGCGGTGGTGCCCTCGCGGACACCCTCGTCGTCGGTGACCGTGATCGGGTCACCACGGCGCTGCGGCACGCTCACGGTGACGATCTCGTCGTCGAACAACCCGTTCTTACGGGCGGTGATGGCACGTTCGTGGGACTGGGCGGAGTAGGCGTCCTGATCCTCACGGGTCAACTGGCGCTGCTTGCTGTAGAACTCCGTGGAGTTACCCATCCCGCGCAGGTCGAACGCGCAGTACAGGGCGTCGTGCGAGGTCGCGTCCACGATCTTGTTGTCGCCGTAGCGGTAACCCCCCCGCGCCCCGGGCAACAGGTACGGGCCGTTGGTCATCGACTCCATACCACCGGCCACGACGACGTCGAACTCCCCGGCGCCGATCAGCTGATCGGCCATCGCGATCGCGTTCAACCCCGACAGGCACACCTTGTTCACCGTCACGGCGGGCACATTCATCGGGATCCCGCCCTTGACCGCGGCCTGGCGGGCGGTGATCTGCCCGGCCCCGGCCTGGATCACATGACCCATGATCACGTAGTCGACCTGGTCACCGGAGATCCCTGAGCGCTCCAACGCCGCGGAGATGGCGAACCCGCCGAGGTCCATCGCGGTGAAACCCTTGAGCGCACCTGACAGCTTCCCGATCGGGGTGCGGGCACCGCCGACGATCACAGAACCGGGCATGATTTTCCTCCTGGGAACGGAGCGGTCAGAGGGGCTTGATCTCGATGCGCGGGTACTCCGGGCGCCACATGGCCTGGTGCACCTGCTGGATCGGGTCGTCGACGGTCACCTGGGCCAGGCCCTCCTCGGCGGCGGCGCGGGCGACCGCGATGGCCACAGCGGCCGAGACCGGGCGCAGGTCGCTCACCGGCGGCAGCAGCGGGGCGCCCGGGCGGGTGGCATCGGACAGCTTCGCGACGGCGTCCGCCGCGGCCGCGATCATGCGGTCGCTGATCCGACTGGCCCGGGCCACGGTCACGCCGAGTCCGAGACCGGGGAAGACCAGCGCATTGTTGGCCTGGGCGACGTGGTAGGTCACGTCGTCGAGCTCCACCGGTGCGAACGGGCTGCCGGTGGCGACCAGCGCCGCACCGTCGGTCCAGCGCAGGACGTCTGCCGGTAGGGCCTCGGCCTTACTGGTGGGGTTGGACAGCGGCATGATGATCGGCCGCTTCGTGTGCGCGGCCATGTCGCGCACGATCTCCTCGGTGAAGGCGCCGGCCTGGGTCGAGGTGCCGATCAGCATGGTCGGGTGCACGTGCCGGACGACGTCGGCCAGGCCCGGCCGCGACCCCCGGCTACCCCACTCCTTCACCTCGGCCCAGGGATGGGCGTAGGGCACCTGGAAGTCGTACAGCTTCTCGAGGCGGTCGTCGGCGAGCAGGCCGTTGCGGCCCAGTGGGTAGAAGCGCCGGCTGGCCTCCTCGTGCGAGAGGCCCTCGCGGACCATCTGGTCGCGCATCATGTCCGCGATCCCCAGCCCGGCGGTTCCGGAGCCGTGGATGACGACGCGCTGGTCGCGCATCCGCGACCCGGCCGCCCGCACGGCGGAGAACGCCGCAGCCAGCACGACGGCGGCGGTGCCCTGCATGTCGTCGTTGAAGGTGCACACCTGGTCGGCGTAGCGGTTCAGGATCCGTCGCGCGTTGGAAGCCCCGAAGTCCTCCCAGTGCAGCATCGCCTGCGGGAACAGCTTCTGACACGCGGTCACGTAGGCGTCGATGAGCTGGTCGTAGCGCTCGTCGCGGATCCGGGCGTGCCGCTCCCCCAGGTACATCTCGTCGTTGAGCAGATTGAGGTTGTCGGTGCCCATGTCGAGCACCACCGGCAGCACGCGGCTGGGATGGATGCCGGCCGCGGCGGTGTACACCGAGAGCTTGCCGACGGAGATCTCGATCCCGCCCACGCCCTGGTCACCGATCCCGAGGATGCCTTCGGAGTCCGTCGCCACCAGCAGGTCGACGTCCTCGGCGCCCAGCCCGGTGTTCCGCAGGGCGGTCTCGACCTCGTCCGGGTGGTTCACCGACAGGTAGACCCCGCGGGTCCGACGGAACTCGTGGCTGAACCGCTCGATCGCCAACCCGACCGTCGGGGTGTAGACGACCGGCAGCATCTCCTCGATGTGCTCGGAGAGCAGCTTGTAGAACAGCACCTCGTTGCGGTCGCGCAGGTTGGCCAGGTACACCCACTTGCGCAGGTTGTTGGCCTGCTCGCGGTACTGGGCGTAGGTCCGTCGCAGCTGGCCGTCCAGCGTCGAGACTCCCGACGGGAGCAGGCCGGTCAGTCCCAGTTCACGCCGTTCCGCGAGGGTGAACGCGGTGCCGCGGTTGACGGTGGGGGCGGCGAGCACGGCCGCGCCGCGGGAGTGGATGCGGGCGGTGTAGCCGTCCGCGGACTGGATCAGTTCGTAGGTTCCCTCGGGCATCTGCGGGCTCCCCGTCACTTCTTCTTCTTGGGCATGTACAGGTCGGTGATGGTGCCTTCGAACGCTTCGGCGGCCATGGCCACGGTTTCGGACAGGGTGGGGTGGGGGTGGATGGTGAGCCCGACGTCGGCGGCGTCGGCGCCGATCTCGATGGCCAGCGCGGCTTCGGCGATGAGGTCTCCGGCGTTGGGGCCGACGATCCCGGCGCCGATGACCCGGTCGTTGGCCTCGTCGAACAACACCTTGGTCAGGCCCTCGTCCCGCCCGAGGGACAGGGAGCGGCCGGACGCGGCCCAGGGGAACACGCCCTTGCCGTACTTGACCCCGGCGGCTTTGGCCTCGTTCTCGGTGACCCCGACCCAGGCGACCTCGGGGTCGGTGTAGGCCACCGAGGGGATGACGGTGGCGTCGAAGTAGGAGGTGTGCCCGGCGGTGTTCTCCGCGGCGACCTTGCCTTCGTGGGTGGCCTTGTGGGCGAGCATCGGCTGCCCGACGACGTCGCCGATGGCGAAGATGTGGCCGACGTTGGTGCGTTGCTGCTTGTCGACCGGGATGAAGCCGCGTTCGTCGACGAACACCCCGGCAGCGTCGGCGCCGACCGCGCGGCCGTTGGGCCGGCGCCCGACCGCGACGAGGATCTTGTCGAACACCGCGGTGTCCGGGGCTTTGGCCTTGTCCTTGCTCGCCGACGAGTCGAAGGTGACGGTCAACCCGTCGGGGCCGGCTTCGACGGCGGTGACCTTGGTGCCCAGCCAGATCGCCTCATAGGACTGGGCGATCCGCTTGGTCAGTGGGGTGACCAGGTCCTTGTCCGCGCCGGGGATCAGCTGGTCCATCAACTCGACCACACTGATTTTGGAGCCGAGTTCGGAGTAGACGGTGGCCATCTCCAGCCCGATGATCCCGCCGCCGAGCACGAGGAGCCGCTCGGGGATGGTGTCGAGGTCCAGGGCGCCGGTGGAGTCGATGACGCGGGGGTCGTCGTGCGGGATGAACGGCAGCGCGACCGGCTCCGACCCGGCGGCGATGATCGCCGCGTCGAAGCTGACGGTGGTGGTGGATCCGTCGGGGCCGGCGACCGAGAGCATGTTGGGTGAGGTGAAGGTGCCGGTCCCGACGAGGGTCTGGACCTTGCGTTGTTTGGCCAGCCCGGTCAGCCCGCCGGTGAGCCGGGTGACCACCCCGTCTTTCCAGCCGCGCAGCACGTCCAGGTCGATCGTGGGCGGGGTGAACGACAGCCCGGCGTGGCTCATCTCCTTGGTTTCGGCGATCACCTTCGCCGCGTGCAGCAGTGCCTTCGACGGGATGCAGCCGACGTTGAGGCAGACCCCGCCCAGCGGGCCGCGGGAGTCGACCATCACGACCTTCTTGCCCAGGTCCGCCGCCCTGAACGCCGCGGTGTAGCCACCCGGCCCGGCGCCGAGCACCAGCACCTCGGCGTGCACATCACCCTTGGTCCCGGTGTACGGCGTGGGAGCACTCACCGGCGCAGCGACCCGGTCGTGCCCGCTCGGCGGAGCAGCCGACGAGCCGTACCCGGCCGGTGCCGTCAGGTCCTCGCGGCGTCCGGCGCCGTTCGCCGCCGCGTCGACGGCCGCTCCGGCCACGGCAGGCTGGCTGGTGACCGATTCCTTCGGCGCACCCCCGCCGGCCTCGCCCGCCGCCTCGACGGTGCCGATGACCGTGCCCTCGGACACCGTGTCGCCGAGGGCGACCGCGAGCGAGACGATCGTCCCGGCCACCGGCGAGGGCACGTCCAAGGTGGCCTTGTCCGACTCCAGGGTCAGCAGCGGATCTTCGGCCGCCACCGTGTCGCCCGGGCTGACGAGGATCTCGATGATCGGAACGTCGGTGAAGTCGCCGATGTCGGGGACACGGATCTCCTGCGCGGCCATGCCGCACTCCTTCCAGGGGTAGGTGTGGGGGGCGGTCAGAGGAGCAGGCGTCGGTCGTCCTCGAGCAGGTAGCACAGGTGTCGGGTGAACCGGGCGGCCAGCGCGCCGTCGATGACGCGGTGGTCATAGGACACCGACAGCGGCAGCATGTTGCGCGGCACGAACTCGGTGCCGTTCCACACCGGTTTCATCGCCGAGCGCACCACGCCCAGGATCGCGACCTCGGGGGCGTTGACGATCGGGGTGAAACTGGTGCCGCCGATCCCGCCCAGGCTGGAGATGGTGAACGTGCCACCCGCCATGTCGGCAGGGCCGAGTTTCCCGTCGCGGGCCTTCGCCGAGATCTCCATGAACTCCCGGCTCAGGTCCACGATGCCCTTGCGGTCGGCGTCCTTCACCACCGGAACCACCAGCCCGCCGGGGGTGTCCACGGCGATCCCGATGTTGTAGTACTGCTTGAGGATGATCGAGTCCTTCTCCGGGCTCAGACTCGAGTTGAACTCCGGGTGCTTCTTCAACGCCCCGACCACGGCCTTGACCAGGAACGCCAACAACGTGACCCGATAAGGGTTGCGGTCGCCCTTCGCGGCGGTGTCGAGCTGCTTGCGGTAGGCGTCGAGCTCGGTGATGTCGGCGTCGTCGTTGTGCGTGACGTGCGGGACATTGAGCCACGACCGGTGCAGGAACGGACCCGACACCTTCTTGATCCGCGGCAACGCCTGGATCTCCACCGGCCCGAACTTCGAGAAGTCCTGCGCCGGGACCTCCGGGATCCCGCTGCCTTGCGCCGCCGCCGGAGCCGCCGCCGGAGCGGGCGACGCCGGGCCCTTCAGGAACCCCAGCAGGTCGTCCTTGGTGATCCGACCCTTCGAACCCGACGCGTCGATCTTCGACAGGTCGATCCCGAGCTCGCGGGCCATCCGGCGCACACTCGGACCCGCATGCGCCCCGGCCGGCGCCTGGCCACCATCAGCGCCGGCCACCGCGGGCGGCGCGGCCAGCGGTGCCCCGACCGCCGCCGCGACCGGCTTCGCCGCCGCCGGACCGGACGCCGGTTCCTGCTGCTCGACCAGCGACGGCGGAGTCGTACTCGCGCCTTCCCCTGAGCTGAACAGCAGGATCGGCGTGCCCTCGCTGACCTCGTCGCCGACCTTCACCAGCACCTCGCCCACGGTGCCCGCCGACGGCGCGGGGACGTCCAACGTCGCCTTGTCGGACTCCAGGGTGAGCAACGGGTCCTCGGCGTTGACCTTGTCACCGGGCGCGACATGCACCTCGATGATCGGCACAGCGCTGAAGTCGCCGATGTCGGGAACCTTGACCTCGATACCGGTCGTCGTGGCAGTCATGTGTGGAGCGTTCCCCTTCTTCAGACCCGGGCCGGGTTGGGCTTGTCGGCATCGATGCCGTAGCGGGCGATCGCATCGGTGACGGCCGTCGACGGAACAGCGCCCTCGGCAGCGAGCTCGGTCAACGCGGCGAGAACGACGTGATGGCGGTCGACCTCGAAGTGCCGACGCAACGCCGTGCGGTAGTCCGAGCGGCCGAAACCGTCGGTGCCCAGCACCCGGTACCGGCGTCCCGTCACCTGGGGCCGGATCTGCTCGGCGAAGGCCCGCATGTAGTCCGTCGCGGCGACGACCGGACCGGCCGGGCGCCCGGCCAGCTGCTGCGTCACCCAGCCGATCCGCGGCTCCTGCCCGGGATGCAGCATGGTCCAGCGGTCGGCGTCGATGCCGTCGCGGGCGAGCTCGGTGAAGCTGGTGGCACTCCACACGTCCGCGGCCACGCCGAAGTCCTGCTCCAGCAGCGCAGCGGCCGCCTCGACCTCGCGCAGGATCGTGCCGCTGCCCAGCAGTTGGACGCGGGGAGCCGCGCCGCGCCCCTTCGGCGTCAGACCGCTCTCGGTCAGCAGGTAGAGGCCGCGGCGGATCCCGTCGGCCACCTCGTCCTCCCGCCCCTCGGGCATGCCGGGGTGGGAGTAGTTCTCGTTCATGATCGTGAGGTAGTAGAAGACGTCTTCCTGCTCGGCGTACATGCGCCGCAACCCGTCCTGGACGATCACCGCCACCTCGTGGGCGTAGGTGGGGTCGTAGGAGACGCAGTTCGGGATGGTCGCCGAGATCAGGTGGCTGTGACCGTCCTCGTGCTGCAGGCCCTCGCCGTTCAGCGTCGTCCGCCCCGCCGTACCGCCCAGCAGGAACCCGCGGGCCCGGCTGTCACCCGCGGCCCAGGCGAGGTCGCCGATGCGCTGGAAACCGAACATCGAGTAGTAGACGTAGAACGGGATCATCGGGGTGTCGGACACCGAGTAACTGGTGGCGGCCGCGATCCAGGACGACATGGCGCCGGCCTCGTTGATGCCCTCCTGCAGCATCTGGCCGGACTTGTCCTCCTTGTAGTACATGAGCTGGTTCGCGTCCTCGGGCCGGTACAGCTGCCCGACCTGGGAGAAGATCCCGAACTGGCGGAACAGGCCCTCCATGCCGAACGTGCGCGACTCGTCCGGCACGATCGGCACCACCCGCTTGCCGATCTGCTTGTCGCGCAACAGCGTGGTAAGGATCCGGACGAACGCCATCGTCGTGGAGATCTCCCGATCCCCCGTCGGCTTCAGCTGCGCGGCGAAGGCGGACATCTCCGGCACCGGGAGCGGGTCGCTGGTCGGACGCCGCGTGGGCAATGCGCCGCCGAGGGCCTCCCGCCGTTCCCGCAGATAAGTCTGCTCGGGACCGCCCTCGGTCAGCCGCAGGAACGGGACCTCGGCGATCCGCTCGTCCGGAAGGTCGATACCGAAGCGGTCGCGGAACGCGCGGAGCACGTTCTCGCCCATCTTCTTCTGCTGGTGGGTGATGTTCTGGCCCTCGCCTGCCTCACCCATCCCGTAACCCTTGACCGTCTTGGCCAGGATGACGGTGGGGGTGCCGACGTTGTCCACGGCGGCCTTGTACGCCGCGTAGACCTTCGACGGATCGTGCCCACCGCGGGACAGCGCCCAGATGTCGTCGTCGGTCATGTCCTTGACCAGGTCGAGCAGCTCGGGGTACTTGCCGAAGAAGTGCTCGCGGACGTACGCACCGTTCTTGGACTTGAAGTCCTGGTACTCGCCGTCGACGCACTCCTCCATGCGCTTGAGCAGCAGCCCGGACTTGTCCGCGGCCAGCAGCGGGTCCCAACCCGAGCCCCAGACGACCTTGATGACGTTCCACCCGGCGCCGCGGAAGACGCCCTCCAGCTCCTGGATGATCTTCCCGTTGCCCCGCACCGGCCCGTCGAGCCGCTGCAGGTTGCAGTTCACGACGAAGATCAGGTTGTCCAGCTTCTCCCGGCCGGCCAGGGAGAGCGCCCCCAGCGACTCGGGCTCGTCGGTCTCCCCGTCGCCGAGGAACGCCCACACGTGTCGCGGTCCGGTGTCGGCCAGCCCGCGGTTACCCAGGTACTTCAGGAACCGGGCCTGGTAGATCGCCATCAGCGGGCCGAGACCCATCGACACCGTCGGGAACTGCCAGAACTCGGGCATCAACCAGGGATGGGGGTAGGACGACAGGCCCCCACCCGCGACCTCCTGCCGGAAGCCGAGCAGCTGCTCCTCGGTGAGCCGCCCCTCCAGGAACGCGCGGGCGTAGATGCCCGGAGCGACGTGACCCTGGAAGAAGATCAGGTCGCCGCCGTGCTCGGTGCTCGGCGCGTGCCAGAAGTGCTGGAATCCCGTGTCGTAGAGCGTGGCGGCGGACTGGAAGCTCGCGATGTGCCCGCCCAGCTCCGACGACTCCTTGTTCGCCCGCAGCACCGTCGCCACCGCGTTCCACCGGATCAGCGAACGGATCTTGTGCTCGATCTCCCGGTCACCCGGGTGCGACGGCTGCCTGTCCACCGGGATGGTGTTGAGGTAGGGGGTGTTCCCCGAGAAGGGCACCGCCACCGCGCGGCGGCGGGCCTCCTCGTGCAGTTCGCCGATCAGGAACGCCGCCCGGTCCGCCCCGTCGAACTCCACCACGGAATCCAGGGCATCCAGCCATTCGCAGGTCTCGCTCGGATCCAGGTCCTCGGGCATCGCAGGCTCGCTCTCCTTCACGTGATCGGTGGGTCCGGGTGGAGGATCAGGACTTCGACTGCGACCCGGTGCCGGTTCCAGACCCGGATCCGACGGGCACGGCCCCCGTCGACGGTGCGGGCCCAGGCTCGGCGTCGGCGCCGTTGTGCTCGTGCCCGGGCAGCGGGCGCTCGGCGAGCTGCGGCGGCTCCTCGTCGTCGATCATGGTGGCCTCGTCGAAGGGGTCGCCGCCGTCGAGCACCAACTTGGCCCGGTCGCTGTCGATCTCGCCGACCCACTTGCCGATCAGCAGCGTGGCCACGGCGTTGCCCGAGAAGTTGGTCAGGGCGCGGGCCTCGGACATGAACCGGTCGATCCCGACGATCAGGCCGACGCCGTCGACCAGATCGGGCCGGTGCGCCGACAGCCCACCCGCCAGGGTCGCCAGGCCGGCGCCGGTGACCCCGGCGGCACCCTTCGAGGCGATCATCATGAACAGCAGCAGCGAGATCTGCTCGCTCACCGACAGCGGGTCACCCAGCGCCGAGGCGATGAACAACGACGCCATCGTCAGGTAGATGGCGGTGCCGTCGAGGTTGAACGAGTAGCCGGTGGGCACGGTGATACCGACCACGGGCCGCGAGACACCCATGTGCTCGAGCTTGGCGATCAACCGCGGCAGAGCGGTCTCCGACGACGAGGTCGAGACGATGAGCAGGTACTCCCGGCCCAGGTACTTCATCAGCTTGAAGATCGACAGACCGGTCACGACGCGGAGCAGCATGCCCAGCACCAGGACCACGAACAGGAAGCAGGTGATGTAGAAGCCCAGCATGATCTGACCGAGCGCGACCAGGGCGGACCAGCCGGTCTCACCGACGACCGCGGCGATCGCGCCGAACGCGCCGATCGGGGCCGCCCACATGATCATCGACAGGACCCGGAAGACGACCCGCTCGAAGTGCTTGATCCCGCGCAGCACGGCTTGGCCGGAGTTGCCCAGGCTCTGGATCGCGAACCCGACGAACAGCGCGACGAACAGCGTCTGCAGCACCGACTCGCCGGTCAGCGGCGACACCAGGGTCGTCGGAATGATGCTGAGCAGGAACTCCGAGGTGGTCTGCGCCTCGGTGCCGGCAGCCTTCTCCGCCGCGGCCCGGCCGGCCTCGCTGATCACCAGACCCTCACCCGGGTGCAGGATGTTGCCGACCAGCAGGCCGATGATCAGCGCCACGGTCGACATCGCGATGAAGTAGAGCAGCGCGAGCCCGCCGACCTTGCCGACCTTCGCGGCCTGGCGGATCGAGCCGATGCCCAGCACGATCGTGCAGAAGATGACCGGCGAGATCATCATCTTGATCAGCTCGACGAAACCCGTACCCAGCGGCTTGAGCGCTTTGCCGAGTTCCGGCGACACGAAGCCGACGATGATGCCCAGCACCACGGCGACGATCACCGCGATGTAGAGGTAGTGGGTGCGATCCTTCTTCTTGGCGGGGGGTGGCGCGCCACCGTCCTGGGCAGTGTTGGCTGAAACGGACACGACGTCCTCCCGATGACCGACGACTCCGGCGGCATCGCCCGCCGGCGACAACCTCGAGGAGCATGCTCGTTGCGGGACGAATAGCGATGCTTGTGTTCATAACGGACACCGGGAGCGACGTTGACCGGTTGTCGTGGCTCGGCGTGCTAGCACTCTCGGGCAGTTGATCGAAGGCAACGTCTGCCGGAAGCTCGGTTCGGCTAGGAGGTGGGTCCCCTCCCCCACCTCCTGGCCGAACAGGCCGGTGGCCGGTCGTCCCGCCGCATGACGTAGACTGATCGACGGTTTCGCGGCGAGGGCGGGTGCTCAGGAGCCCGCCGTGATCGACGTATCCGGCCTTCCGGTATGCCCTCGTCGCGCGCGCATTCCACGCACGACGATTGAGGAGTTTCACCGTGGCCGAGGCCCGAATCGACGCCGACGTCCGCACGGAGTTCGGCAAGGGCGCCGCCCGCCGTACCCGCCGTGCTGGCCGTATCCCCGCCGTGCTCTACGGGCACGGCACCGACCCGCAGCACCTGTCACTGCCCTCGCTGGAGTTCGCCCGCGTCGTCCGTGAGCAGGGCCGCAACGCCGTGCTGACGCTGAGCATCGCCGGCAAGCCGCAGCTCGCGCTCACCAAGACCGTGGTGACCCACCCGATCCGCCCCTACATCGAGCACGTCGACCTGGTGGTGATCAGCCGCGGCGAGAAGGTCGCCGTCGAGGTCCAGATCGTCATCACCGGCGAGGCCGCGGTCGACACCCTGGTCAACCAGGAGCTGAACACGATCGAGGTCGAGGCGGACGTCTCGAACATCCCCGAGCAGATCGAGGTCTCCGTCGAGGGTCTCACCCCCGGCACCCTGATCCACGCCTCGGACGTCCCGCTGCCCGAGGGCACCACCCTGCGCACGGACGCCGACATCCTCGTCGTGAACGTCGTCGCGGCGCCGACCGCGGCGCAGGTCGAGGCCTCGATGGACCTCGAAGGCGCGGGCGTCGTGGAGGAGCCCTCGGACTCCTCCGACGAGGACTGACCTGTGGCGCCGGGTCCTGCTCTGGTGGTCGGGCTCGGCAATCCGGGCACGGAGTACGCCGAGACCCGGCACAACGTCGGCGTCCGCGTCGCGGAGGTACTCGCGGCGCGGGCGGGCGGCGGCCGGTTCTCCAAGCACAAGGCGAACGCGGACGTGCTGGAGGGACGGCTGGCCGACCGCAGGGTCGTGCTCGCCGTCCCCCGGACCTACATGAACGTGTCCGGGGGCCCGGTGGCCGGCCTGCTGCGCTACTACGGCGTTGCGCCGGCGGACCTGCTGGTGGTGCACGACGACCTGGACCTCGGGTTCGGCGTCGTGCGCCTCAAGCAGGGCGGCGGCGAGGGCGGCCACAACGGCTTGCGGTCGATCAGTGCGTCGATCGGGACCAAGGACTACCTGCGCGTCCGCTTCGGCATCGGCCGCCCGCCCGGGCGGCAGGATCCGGCGGACTTCGTCCTCAAGCGGTTCTCGGGTGCCGAGCGCAAGGAGCTGGAGTTCGCGGTCGACCTCGCGGCGGACGCCGCGGAGGCGCTGCTGCACGACGGCCTGGAGCCGGCGCAGAACCGGTTCCACGCGCTGTCGGGCTGACCCACCGGTTACGCACCGTCGTCGGCGCGGGGGTTCGGTTCTGCAGCATGGTGGCTTTGCTGCACTCCGACCGCAGCAAAGCCACCATGCTGACGTCCCCGGCACCCGCCGAAACCGGCCGGTCCGCGACGCTCAGCTACGGGCGGCGAGCAGCGCGCGGGTCGCCGCCCGGCGCAGCTTCCCCGAGGGCGTCTTCGGCAGGCTCCCGGGACGGAGCACCACGACCTCCGCCGGCCGCACCCCCACCGCCGACACCACGCGCGACGTCACGTCCTTCGCGATCCCCTGCACGGCCTCGGGCTCCGTGGCGAGCCGCGACTCGACCGCCACGAGGAACGACTCGCGGTGCCGGTCTGCGTCCGCCTCCAGCCGCACGGCCACCGCGTTGCCGGCGCGCACACCGTCGGCCTCCGACGCCGCACGCTCGATGTCCGTCGGGTAGATGTTGCGGCCGCCCATGATGATCACGTCCTTGCGGCGGCCGCAGACGACCACGGCGCCGTCGGTCAGGTAGCCCTCGTCGCCGGTGTCGAGCCAGCCGTCGGCGTCCTGCGTCGCGACCGGACCAGCGACGGTCAGGTAGCCCGGCGTCACCGACTCGCCGCGCAGCTGCAGCACCCCGACCTCGCGCTCGCCGAGCACAGCACCGTCGTCGCCGACGACCCGGACCTCGATGCCCGCCAGCGGCGGCCCGAGCAGCGGGAACCGCCGCGCCGGACCGTCGCCGGCGGGAACCGCACGCCGGTGCTCCTCCAGCTCGACGGCGTCGATCTCGTCGACCTGCAGCCCGGTGTCGATCGGTGCGAACGACACCCCCAGAGCGGTCTCGGCCATCCCGTACGCACACACGACGGCCTCCGGGCGCAGCCCGAACCGCGCCCCTGCCGTGGTGAAGGCGTTGACCGCGGCGGGATCGATGGGTTCCGCGCCGTTGAGCGCGAACCGCAGCGTGGACAGGTCCAGCGACCCCTCGTCGGCGCGGGCGAGCTGGCGGGCGAGGACCGCGTAGGCGAAGTTCGGTGCGGCCGTCACAGTGCCGTGGTGGCGCGAGATCAGCTCGGCCCACAGGATCGGGCGCCCGAGGAAGTCGGTGGGGGTGACGCTGACCAGCTCGATGCCGACGGCCATGGGGATCGTCAGGAAGCCGACCATTCCCATGTCGTGGAAGAGCGGCAGCCAGGAGACCATCACATCGGTGTCGGTGTCGAGCCGCGCGGCCTGCACCATCGCGCCGATGTTGGAGTGCAGATTGCGGTGGGTGATGCGGACGGCCTTGGGCTCCGCGGTCGAGCCGCTGGTGAGCTGCAGCAGCGCGGTGTCGTCTTCGCCCGCGACGTCCGGGTCCGGGGTGACGGGCTCACGGTCGAGGTCCGTGAGCAGGCGGCACGGGATCCCGTGCCGCGACAGCACCGACGCCAGCGCCTCGAACGGCGCCCCGAGCAGCACGAGCTTCGCGCCGATCATCGTGAGCACCCCGACGGTCTCCTTCGCCCAGAGCGCGAGGTCCGTCCGCGCAGTGGGCTGGTGCAGCATCGTCACGCTGCCGCCGACGAGCCAGACGGCCTGCGCGGCCGGGGCGATCGTGGCCGGCTCGCCGGCCAGGACACCGACGGCCGACCCTCGCCCGATGCCGGCCTCCGTGAGCGCGCCCGCGGCCTGCCGGGCGCTCTGGTGGATCTCCGGCCAGTACTGACGCACGGGGGTCCGCGGTTCCCCGGTGGTCATGCCGTGCGGTGAGCCGGCGCCGGTGGCCAGCAACGTCGTCAGGAACCGGGACATGGCGGCGAGCCTACGACGCCCGAAACCTCCCGCGCTGTGCTCGCCCATAGATCCATGGGCTTCCGCGTAGCATCGGCGCCGTGCCGGACCAGGGAGAAGACCGCCCCACCGATCTCGTCGCCGCGGTGACCGCCGTCCTGCCGGGAGCGCGGGCCGACCTCGAACGGCTCGTCCGCATCCCGAGCATCTGGGCCGACCCCGCGCACGCCGACGACACCCGCCGCAGCGCCGAGGCCGTCGCCGCGCTCGCGCAGGACGCGGGAGGTAATGACGTCCGGATCGTCGCCGTCGAGGGCGGCGCACCCGCGGTGATCGCCCACTGGCCCGCGCCGCCCGGCGCCCCGACCGTGCTGCTCTACGCCCACCACGACGTGCAGCCCACCGGTGGCGACGATCTCTGGACCAGCCCGCCGTTCGAGCCCACCGAGCGCGGCGGTCGCCTCTACGGCCGCGGCGCGGCCGACGACAAGGCCGGCGTGATGACACACCTCGCGGTGCTGCGCGCCTACCGAGGCCGGCCGCCGGTCGGCGTCACGCTGTTCGTCGAGGGCGAGGAGGAGTCGGGCTCGCCCACCCTCACCGCGCTCCTGCAGGAGTACCGCGACGCGCTGGCCTGCGACGTCATCGTCATCGCCGACTCGGCGAACCCCGCCGTCGACGTGCCGGGGCTCACCACGAGCCTGCGCGGGCTGGTCGACGTGACGATCGAGGTCGCGATGCTGGAGCGGCAGGCGCACTCGGGGGTGTTCGGTGGGCCGGTCGGCGACGCGCTCACCGTGCTCTGCCGCACGCTGGCGACCCTCCACGACGAGCACGGCGACGTCGCTGTCCCCGGCCTTGTCACCGGCACCACCGACGCGCCGGATCCTGACGAGGCCACCTACCGCGGCGACGCGGGCCTGCTGCCCGGCGTCGAGCTGATCGGCACCGGCTCCGTCAACGAGCGCTCGTGGCTCAAGCCGGCCGTCGCGGTGCTGGGCATCGACGCGCCGCGCACCGACCAGGTCGCGAACGTCCTGCTCCCGCGCGCCCGGGCCGTCGTCAGCATGCGGCTGGCCCCCGGCGACGACGCGGCGAAGGCGGAGCGGGCGCTCGCCGAGCACCTGGAGTCGCACGTCCCGTGGGGCGCGCAGGTCACGGTGACACCCGGCCGCGGCGTCGCCGAGCCGACCGCGCTCGACACCACCGGGCCCGCCTACGACGCCGCGCGCCGCGCCTTCTCGGCGGCGTACGGCACGGCCGTCGTGGAGAGCGGGCTGGGCGGCTCGATCCCGTTCATCGCGGAGTTCGCCCGCACCTTCCCGGGCGCCGCGGTGCTGGTGACCGGCGTCGGCGACCCCGCGAGCCGCTGGCACGGCATCGACGAGAGCCTCCATCTGAAGATGTTCGGGCTCGGCGTGCACGCCGAGGCGCTGCTGCTCGCCGAGCTCGCGCCTGCGCCGCGAACGGCGTGACGCACCGGTCAGACTGACGGCGTGCGGATCGGCCTGCTCGGCCCGGTGACCGCCGGCCCGGACGACATGCCGGCGCCCGGCGGCGTGCTGTTGCGCGGCGCGCTCGCCCGGCTCGCGCTCGACGCCGGCCGGTCCGTCTCCACCGAGGCACTGATCGACGGCCTGTGGGGCGTCGAGCCGCCGGACACGGTGCCCGGCGGCTACCGGTTGACCGTCGACCGGCGGGACGTCGACGCGCTGCGGGCCGAGTCGCTCGTCGACGCGGCCCGCGGGCTCGATCCCGCACAGGCCCGCACCCTGCTCGTCCAGGCGACGGCACTCCGGCGCGGACCGGCGCTGGCGGACGTCCGCCGGTTGCCTTTCGCCGAAGCGGCCGCCGCCCGGCTCGACGAGCTGTACGCGACCGCAGTCGAGCTGTCCGCCGAGGCCGCGCTGCGCCTGGGTGAGCCCGCGGCCGAGCTCGACGCCCTAGGCGCGCTGCTCGCCGCCGAACCCCTGCGCGAGTCCACGGCCGCCCTGCTGGCGCGGTGCCTGCAGGCCGGCGGCCGGCAGGTCGAGGCGCTGACCGTGCTCGACCGCACCCGCGACCGGCTGGCCGACGAGCTCGGTGTCGATCCCGGCCCGGACCTGAGCGCGGCCCGGCTCGCCGTGCTGCGCGGCTCGGCCGGGCCGCGCTCCGCACCTGCTCCGCTCACCAGCTTCGTGGGCCGCGCGGCGGACGTCCGGAGGATCACCGGCCTGCTCGCGACGAGCCGGCCGGTCACCCTGACCGGTCCGGGTGGTGCCGGGAAGACGCGGCTCGCCCGCGAGATCGTCCGGGCCCGCCCGGGTGAGAGCCGGATCGCCGAGCTGGCCCCGCTCGGAGGCGCGGACCAGCTGGCGTCGACCGTGCTGGACGCCGTCAGTACCGCGGAGATCGTGGCCCGGATCCCCGTCGGGGCCGACACGACCACCCGTCTGCTCACCGCGCTCGCGGACCGCGAGCTCCTGCTCGTGCTCGACAACTGCGAGCACCTCGTCGACGCCGCCGCGCATCTCGTGCAGACGCTGCTGGAGCGCCTCCCGGGCCTGCAGGTCCTCGCCACCAGCCGCGAACCGCTCGCCGTGCCGGGCGAGGTGCTGCATCCCGTCGATGCCCTCGCCGACGACGACGCCGTGCGCCTTTTCACCGAGCGGGGCGCCGCCGTCGTGCCGGGATTCACCGTGACCGCCGCCCTGCGGCCCGCCGTCGCCGAGATCTGCCGGCGCCTCGACGGACAGCCCCTGGCGATCTGGCGATCGAGCTGGCCGCCGCCCGCCTGCGCACGCTCACGCCCGAGGAGATCCGTCGCCGGCTCGACGACTGGTTCCGCCTGCTGACCACGGGGCCGCGGACCGTGCTGCCGCGCCATCAGACCCTGCGCGCCGTCGTCGAATGGAGCTGGGATCTACTCGACGAGCCGGAGCGCGCGCTGGCCCGGCGGCTGTCGGTCTTCGCGGGCGGCGCGACCGAAGAGGCCGCGCTGCGGATCTGTGGTCTCGGCGACGCGACGCTCGACGTGCTCACCGCCCTGGTCGAGAAGTCGTTGCTGGTGGCGGCGCCGGGGAGCCCGACCCGGTACCGGATGCTGGAGACGATCCGCGAGTACGCCGCGCAGCGACTGGACGAGGCGGGTGAGCGGCCGGCGATGGAGGCGGCGCACACCGCACTGATCGTCGAGGTGGTCGAGACCGCGGAGCCCTGGCTCCGGCGGCCGGAGCAGCTGGAGTGGGTGGGCCGGCTGCGGGCCGAGGCGGACGACGTCGCCGCCGTGTTCCGGCGCGCTGTCGCGGCGGACGACGCGGCGACGGCGCACCGGCTCGTGGCCGCCTCCGCCTGGTTCTGGTTGATCCGCGGGCTGTTCACGGAGGCGACGGATCGCCTGGCGGAGATCGACGCCCTCGCCGGCCCCGTGCCGCTCGAGATCGACGCGCGGTGCACCGCCTACCGCGCGATGGTGGCCGCCGGGGCCGGCGACGCCACCACGGCGTCGACCCGGCTCGCCGCCGCGCAGCGGCTCGCGGCGGACCTGCCGGCGGCGGGCCGGCACCCCGTTCTGCAGCTCATGACTCCCATGGCCGCAGGCTTCGGGTCTGGCGATCCGGGACCGCTCGAGCAGCTCGCGGCCGATCCGCAGGCCGACGCGTGGGCGCGGGCCTTCGCGATGTTCTCCTGCGCGCAGTTGGCGGAGAACGAAGGCGACCTCGACCGTCAACGGGCCGACACGCGTGCCGCGCACGAGCTCTTCTCCGCACTCGGCGAACGCTGGGCGCTGGGGATGACGGTGTCGTCGCTGGGTGACCTGGAGAGCGTGGCGGGGGCGTACGACGCCGCGATGGCGGCGTTCGACGAGGCGATCTCCCTGGCCGCCGAGCTCGGCAACGACGACGACCTGCCCCAGTTCCAGGCCGAGCGGGCCCGGCTGCTCGTCCGCCGCGGTGACGTCGCGGCCGGCCGCGCCGAGCTGCGGCGGATCCTCGGGCTCCCCGGCCGACACCCCGAACACGTGTGGACGCTGCACATGTACCTGGCCGACGCGGCCCGGCGCACCGGAGACCTCGACGACGCGCGCGCCGAGCTCGCCCTCGCCGATCCGGATGCGTTCTCCGGTCCGGGCGTTCCGCAGCGTCGTGCCATGTACGCGGCCACGGGCAGCGCGATCGCCGGGGCAGCCGGCGACCGGGAGGCGGCAGCCCGACTGCTCGCCGACGCGGTCGCGCACACCGTCGAGAGCCGCGACGGTCCCGTCACGGCGGTCGTCGCCGAGTTGGCGGCCGCGCACGCCGTTGCCGACGACCCGGAGACGGCAGCCGTCCTGCTCGGCATCGGCGCCGCTCAGCGCGGGGCCTCCGACCTCGGCGATCCGGACGTCCGCGCCGCCGTCGCGGCAGTGCGTGCCGCGCTCGGAGCGGCAGCGGCCGACGCCGCGGTCGCGCGTGGGCGCGCGCTGCCCCGCCCCGACGGGGTGGCGCTCCTGCAGGACTACGCCCGCGGGGCCGGCTCGGGCTCCGGTACCGCAGCCGTCTCGGCCTCGGCGACCAGCCGGGCGTAGCGGGTTCCCGCCGCGAGCAGCAGCAGCCCCGCGCCGAGGAACGCTCCGACCCGGGCGAGCCCGTCCAGCGCGACCAGGTCGAACAGCACCAGCTTCACGACGGCGGCGGCCACCAGAACCAGGCCGGCCACCCGCAGCGCAGGCCGGCGGACGCCGCGGGCGAGCAGGGCCAGCGCCACGACCACCCATGAGACCGTCACCACGGCGTGGCCCGCGACGAAGCCCGCGCGCGACGGGGAGACGAGCAGCGCGAGCGCGATCACGAGCCCGGCCGCGCCGTAGAGCCCCACCACACCGACGGGAACCCAGAGGCGCGCTGCCCGGGCGTCGGAACCCAGCACGCCGACGCGTGCCGATCCGACGAGCGCCGCCACCGCCGCGGCCAGCACCAGAGCGGACATCGCCACGCCGGCCACCAGCGCCGCCCGCTGCACGGTGATGCCCAGGACGAACGGGGCTGCCGGATACGACGTGAGCACCTCCGGCGGAACCTGTCGGGCGACCGCGGACAGCACGCCGGTCACCCCGACGATTCCGCCCACGACGAGCACGGCGCGCGAGCGCAGCGCCGCCGCGACCACGAGCAACACCACGCCCTGGCCGAGGAGGGCAGCCGTTTCGGCGTTGCCGTCGAACGCGACGGTGGTGGCCTCGAAGAGCGCGACGGCACCGGCGGCGAGCGCCACGACCCGGAGCACGTGGTCGCGGCCGGGCAGGGCGGCCACGCCGAACAACAGCACGGCTGCGAGGTAGGCGAGCACGGCGCCCAGCACGTCACCGACGGCAGCGGCGAAGGTCAACGCCGGTAGTGGCGCGGCCACCACGAGACCGATCTGCAGCCCGCGCGGCAACGGCTCCGGGCGGACGGTCCACGCGGCGGCCGCGATGCTCACCAGGAGCACGGCGACCGACGCCGCAGCGCTGCCCCAGTGGTCGGCGGGCTCGGCGAGCCCGGCGACCAGCGTGCCGTAGAGCACCGGCCATCCCGCGGCGATCCCGGCGAGCACCGGCCACCGCCGGCGCAGGGCCACCACGGTGGCCGCGACCTGCAGTACCAGCACGAGTGCGACGAGCAGCGGGGTCAGCCGCTGGGTGACCACCGGGGCGAGGAGCGCCGCCCCGACGACGGCGCCGCACCCCAGCAGCACGGCGCGCCACCGGTCGGCCAGCGCGAGGCCGCCCGCGGCGACGAGCAGGGCCAGCAGCAGGCCGACCGGTGCGGGCAGGTAGCCGTAGAGCGTGGTGGCCGCGGCGACGATGAGGTAGAGGGTGGCGATCCCGGTGCCGGCCACGGCGAGCGCTCCGGTGCGCGCGGTCTCGCGGCGGTACAGCCGCATGCCGAGCCCCACCAGGGCCAGGCCGAACACGGCACCGACCGCCACCCGCACGGGTGGGGCGAACCAACCCCGGGCAGCGGCGAGGGCCAGGAGCAGGACCACCCCGAGCAGGGTCACGCCGGCGCCGGTCCAGGCCAGCAACCGGGCTCCGGAGAGCGACGCGAGCCAGACCCGCAGGGAACGACGCCGCGCGGGGGGCGGCATCGGCGCGGGCGGGAAGGGCGCGTGCACGGGGGGCCCTGGCGGGAACGGCGGGGACGCCGACTGCGGCCCGCCGGCGGCGGGCCACGCGGAGCCAGCGATCGGACCGGGGGTCGGGCCGCCATGCCACGTCGACAGCTCCTCCGCGAGGGAGTCGATCCGCCGACCGAGCACGCCGAGTTCGGTGGCGATCGCGGCGACCCGATCGGGACGCGGTGCGTTCATGGAGCACACCTTGTCCGATGGCTACTGACCGGTAACCCCTGCTGGCACCACTGTCCCGTCACGGATCGATCACGATCGGGATCAGGTGCGCTTCCGGTACAGCGTCACCGCGAGTGGCCCGAAGACCGCGACCACCACCGCGCTGGCCAGCAGCGCCGCCGTCGTCGGAGCCGCCACGGCGCCGCCGGTGAGCAGTCCGCGTGCCGCGTCGGCGACCTTGGAGACCGGGTTCACCTCGACGAACGCCTGCAACCAGCCGGGCAACATCGCGGTGGGCACGAAGACGTTGCTGCCGAAGGAAAGCGGCAGGATGACCAGCGCTCCGATCCCCTGGACGGAGCGAGGTTCGCGCACCACCATCGCGAGAGCGGTGAACACCCAGCACAGGGCGAACGCGAAGACGGTCACCAGCCCGAGCGCACCCAGGATCCCGAGCACACCGCCGCTCGCGCGGAAGCCGAGCAGGAACCCGAACGCCAGCATGATCACGCCGGACGTGACGTAGCGGACGAGGTCCGCCGATGGCGCCGAGCAGCGGCGCGGTCCGGGAGATCGGCAGGCTGCGGAAGCGGTCGAAGATGCCGGTCTTGAGGTCGTCCGCAAGCCCCGTGCCGGTACCGCCGAGGCGAAGATGACGGTCTGCACGAGCACTCCGGGCAGCGCGTACTGCAGGTAGGTGCCGGTGTCGCCGGAGATCGCGCCGCCGAAGACGTAGACGAACAGCAGCAGGAAGATCACCGGCTGGAGGGTGACGTCGAGCAGCGCCTCGGTGGAATGGACGGTCTTCGTGAGGCCCCGCCACGCGAGCGTGGCCGAGTGCCGCAGCACGGCCGGCACCCGAACCCGTCGCGATGGCACAGGCGTGGGCGCGGTCGGTCGGGATGTCATGACGGTGGTCATGCGGCCTCCTCCTCGGGGGCGTCGGCGGGTCGGCCGGTCAGGGTCAGGAACACGTCGTCCAGCGACGGCAGCCGCAGGCCGAGCTCGGCGACGGGCAGCCCGGCGGCGTCGAGCCGTTCCGCGACGCGCAGCAGAACCCCGGGTTCGGGAGCGGCCGCCGTCAGCTCCCCTGTGGCGTCGACGGCGGGTGCGTCCGGGAACACGAGGTCGGCGACCGACGCCATGACGGCCGGGAGGTCCGCCGGCCGCAGGGGCGCACGTGCAGGCGCTGCCCGCCGACCTCGGCCTTGAGCGCAGCCGGCGTGCCGGCCGCGATGACCCGGCCGTGGTCGAGCACGACGAGGTCGTCGGCGAGCTGCTCGGCCTCCTCGAGGTACTGGGTGGTCAACAGCACGGTGGTGCCGTCGGCAGCCAACTCACGGACCTCGTCCCAGACCTCGTTGCGGTGGCGGGGGTCCAGCCCGGTGGTGGGCTCGTCGAGGAACAGCACGTCTGGCCGCCCGACGAGACTCACGGCGAGGTCCAGACGCCGCCGCATGCCGCCGGAGTAGGTACGGACCCGCCGTCCTGCGGCGTTGGCGAGGCCGAACCGCTCGATAAGCTCGACGGCGCGCCTGCGCGCCTCGCGGCGTGACAGGTCCAGCAGCCGGGCGACGAGCACGAGATTGTCCGTGCCGGATAGCGCCTCGTCGACGGCCGCGTACTGCCCGGTCAGCCCGATCCGGGAGCGCACCGCTTCCGGTTCGGCGACGACGTCGTGGCCCAGCACGCGGGCGCGGCCCGAGTCCGGCCGCAGCAGCGTGGCGAGCACGCGCACGGTGGTGGTCTTGCCCGAGCCGTTCGGCCCGAGCAGGCCGAGCACGGTGCCGCGACGGACGGCGAGATCCACACCGTCGAGCGCGCGGGTCGCGCCGAAGGTCTTGCCCAGGCCCTCGACCTGGATGACGGAGTTCATGCGGCGAGACTGCACCGGGGGCCTGACAGAACGCTGACCGCGCGCTGACCCCGCTGACAAGGTCCGCCGGTGACCCTCTCCCGCGAGTCGGCACCTTTGACAGCCTGAGTTGCCGGTTCAGGTCCTCCCGTGCGGTGTCAGAGCCGCGAACTCAGCCCGTCGAACGTGCCGACTCGCGCTGTCGAACGTGCCGACTCGCGGTGACGAACGTGCCGACTCGCGGGTTAGGACTCGGCGAGTTCGGCCGCGGCGAGCCAGTCGAGCTCCACCTGCTCGCGTTCCGCCACCACCGCCCGCAGCTCCGCGTCGAGCGCCAGCAGCCGCGCCGGCTCCGTCGCGGCCTCGGCGAGCTGCGCGTGCAGCTTGTCCTCGCGCGCCGAGAGCGTCTCCATCCGGCGCTCCAGCCGCTGCGCATCCTTGCGGGCCGAACGCTGCTCGGCCGCGGAGAGCCCGGACGTGCGCGGCGTGGCGGGCGGAGCCTGGGACGCCGTCGACGCGATCGGATCACCGGCCGCCGCGCGCCGTGCCAGGTACTCGTCGATCCCGCCCGGCAGGTGCGTGATCCGGCCGTCGCCGAACAGCGCGACGACCGTGTCGCACACCCGTTCCACCAGGTACCGGTCGTGGCTGACCACGATGAGCGTGCCCGGCCAACCGTCGAGCAGGTCTTCCAGGTGCGCGAGGGTGTCGACGTCGAGGTCGTTCGTCGGCTCGTCGAGCAGCAGCACGTTCGGCTCGGCCATGAGCAGCCGCGTGAGCTGCAGCCGGCGCCGCTCGCCGCCGGAGAGCTGCCCGACCGGTGTCCACTGCCGCGACGCGGGGAACCCGAGCCGCTCCAGCACCGACGACGCCGTCAGCTCCAACTTCCCGAGCCGCACGAACTTGGCGACGGACTCGGTCGCCTCCAGCACGCGCATGTCCTTCGGCAGGTCGACCAGCTCCTGCGTGAGCTGCGCGAGCTGCACCGTCGTTCCCTGGACCCGACGTCCCGAGTCGAGCGGGCGCTCGCCCGTGAGGGACCGCAGCAGCGTCGTCTTGCCGGAGCCGTTGATCCCGACGATCCCGATCCGGTCGCCCGGCCCGAGCCGCCACGTCACGTCGTCGAGCAGCACGCGGCCCGCGATCTCGACGGTCGCGTCCTCCAGCTCCAGCACGGTCTTCCCGAGCCGGTTCGTGGCGAAGCCGAGCAGCTCGACGGTGTTGCGCGGCGGCGGGACGTCCGCGATCAGCTCCTCCGCCGCCTCGATCCGGTAACGCGGCTTGGACGTGCGCGCAGGCGGGCCCCGGCGCAGCCAGGCCAGCTCCTTGCGTGCGAGGTTCCGGCGGCGCGCCTCGGCCGCATCGGACTGCCGGGAGCGCTCCGCCCGGGCGTAGACCCAGTCGGCGTAGCCACCGAGGTAGCTCTCGACGCGCCCGCCCGCGACCTCCCACGTCCGGGAGCACACGGCGTCGAGGAACCACCGGTCGTGGGTCACGACCACGACCGCGCAGCGGCGGGAGATCAGGTGCTGCGCCAGCCAGCCGATCCCCTCGACGTCCAGATGGTTCGTCGGCTCGTCCAGCACGACGAGGTCGGGGTCGCCGATCAGGGTAGCGGCGAGGGCGACGCGGCGCTTCTCCCCGCCGGACAAGCCGTCAACGCTGCGGTCCAGGTCGTGCAGCCCCAGCCCGTCGAGCACGTCGCGGACCTTCGGATCGGCCGCCCACTCGTGCACGGCGCCGTACCGGGACAGCACGACGTCGCGGACCCGTGCCCCCGCGGGCAGCGCGTCGCCCTGCGCGAGGTGGGACATGTTCAGCCCGCCGACCCGGCTGACCCGGCCGCCCTGCGGCTCGCGACGGCCCGCGAGGATGTCGAGCAGCGTGGTCTTGCCGCCGCCGTTCAGGCCGACGACGCCGATCCGCTCCCCGCGCTCCACGCCGAGCGAGACCGCGTCGAGCAGCACCCGCGACGCGTCGCCGGGGACGTGCGCGGTGACCGACTCGAGGTTGACGAGGTTCTGTGCCCCAGATCTCTTCAACGCGGCCATCAGGCGTGCACCGGCGGCCGCGAGGCGGGCGGGGGCTCGTTCGGGTCGACCAGCCGGGCGCCGGGCACCGGCCCGTGCACCACCCGGACCGTGCGGCACACCCCGACCCCGGCGAGCTGGGCCGCGACGTCGATCGCGCTGTCGGCGTCGGCACACAGGAACGCGCAGGTCGGGCCGGAACCCGAGACGATCCCCGCAAGCGCGCCGGCCTCGACCCCGGCCCGGAGGGTCCGGCGGAGCTCCGGCGCCATGCTCACCGCCGCCGCCTGCAGGTCGTTGGCCAGACAGAGCGCGAGCTGGCGCGGGTCGCCTCCCGCGACGGCCTCGAGCACCGGCTCGACGTGCCGCTCCGGGGAACGTGCCCCCCTGTTGCCGAGCTCGCGGCGCAGCCGGTCCAGCTCGCCGTAGACGGCGCTCGTGGCGAGACCGCCGCGGTGCAGGGCGATCACCCAGTGCTGCGGGTGCCGGGACAGCACCGGGACGATCGTCTCCCCGCGCCCGGTGCCCAGCGCGGTGCCGCCGTGCAGGGCGAAGGTGACGTCGCTGCCGAGTTCCGCGGCCATCCGGGCCAGCTCGTCGCGGGTCAGGTCGAGCTTCCACAGCGCCGAGAGGCCGACGAGCGCACCCGCGGCGTCAGCGCTACCGCCGGCCATCCCCCCGGCGACGGGGATGCCCTTGCGGAGCACCACCCGCACGTCGGGATCACGCTCCGCGTGTGCGGCCACCAGCTCGACGGCCCGCCAGGCGAGGTTCGTGCCGTCCGTCGGCACCTCACCGGCGCCCTCACCGTGCACCTCGACGCCCGGATGGTCGGCCGCCGCGACCGTCACCTCGTCGAAAAGACTGACCGCGTGGAAGACCGTCGAGAGGTCGTGGAAGCCGTCGCTCCGCAGCGGTCCGACGGCCAGATGCAGATTGATCTTGGCCGGGACACGCACGGTGACCGGTTGGGGAACGGCGGACAACACCCGACCAGCCTACGTGCGTGGCTGTCGGGCCCTGCTCACTCGGTGGCCGCTCCGGCGGGCTCGGGCGTCCGCGTGCGGACGAGATGGCGGGGCAACGCGAACCCGAGCACCGCCGCGATCCCGATCAGCAGCACGCCGGCCGGCAGGAGGAGCGCCTGCGCCATCGCCGTGGAGAACGCCTCGTGGAGCGCGGGTGGGAGCTGCGCGACGCCCGCCTCGACGCTCCCCGAGCTGCCTGCCGGCAGGACTGCCGACAGCCGCGTCGCCATCAGCGCGGCGATGCCCGCGCTGCCGAGCACCGCGCCGACCTGTCGTGTGGTGTTGTAGACACCCGCGCCCGCGCCGGCCCGGTCCATCGGCAGGTTGCGCGTCGCCGCGGTGCCGATCGGGGCCCACATGAACCCGCTGCCGACACCCATGAGTGCGATCGGCAGCAGCAGCTGCCAGGTCGGCGTCTCGGGACGCATCACCGCGGCGAGCCAGAGCAGGCCGACGGCGAAGCACGACAGGCCGAACGCGGCGATCCAACGCGGGTGCGCGCGGTCGGTCAACCGCCCGACGTACGGCGCGAGGACCGTCGAGATGATCGCCGACGGGGCCAGGAGCAGCGCCGCACCGGTCGGGCTCAGCCCGCGCACGCCCTGCGCGTAGAGCGTGATCGGGAAGGCCTGCGCGGTGACCGACAGGCCGAGCGCGGTGATGGCGACGTTGGCGAGGGTGAAGTTGCGGTCGCGGAAGAGACTCAGCGGGATCAGCGGCTCCGGTGCGCGGGTCTGCCAGGCGAGGAACAGGGCCAGCACCGCGATGCCGCCGCCGATGAGCCCCCACGCGACGGGGCCCCAGGCGAAGGCCTGGCCCTCCTGGATGCCGAACACCAGCAGGAACATCCCGACGGCGCTGAGCGCCACGCCGATCGGGTCGAACCGGCGGACCGCCGTCGACAGCGCCGGCACCAGGCGGGCGGCGAGCACGAACCCGACGACGCCCACCGGGACGTTGACGAAGAAGATCCACTGCCAGCCCAGCCCGTCGACCAGCAGACCGCCGACGATCGGTCCGACGAGCACCGCGACGCCGGCAACCGCGCCCCACAGGCTCATCGCGCGCCCGCGCTCGTGCGGCGGGAACGTGCGGGTGATCACGGCCATGGTCTGCGGCGACAGCATCGACGCCCCGAGCCCCTGCACGACCCGCGCGACGATCAGCCCGCTGATGGAGCCAGTGAGCCCGCACCACAGGGAGGCGACGGTGAAGACGGCGAGGCCGATCAGGTACATGCGCTTGGGACCGAACCGGTCGCCGAGCCGTCCGGTGATGAGCAGCGGCACCGCGTAGGCGAGCAGGTAGGCGCTGGTGACCCAGACGACGGCGTCGACATCCGAGCCGAACGCCGCCATGATCGCCGGAGTGGCGATCGACACGATCGTCGAGTCGACGAGAATCATGAAGAACCCGAGCACCAGAGCCCACATGGCGGGCCAGGGATTCGAGACCTCTCGCGTCGTCACCGCTCGACAGTAGGCCCCGCTCCGGTCGCTCCGCGCGCCGACCAGCGGCCTCCCCGGGCCGCCCGTTCGTAGCGAAAGCGGCGTTGGGTGCACTGAACGCACCGAAAGCCGCTTTCGCTACATGCGTGGCCGGCTCAGCCGGGGCGGTGCGCCGCGAGGCGGGCGAAGTCGGTGATCTCGAGGCGCTCGGCACGCGCCGTCGGGTCGATCCCCGCGGCGCGCAGCGCGTCCTCCGCGGCGGCCGGCGAGCCCGCCCATCCCGCCAGTGCGGACCGGAGAACCTTGCGCCGCTGCGCGAACGCAGCGTCCACGACCGCGAAGACCTCGGTACGGCTCCCCGGCGGCGGGTCGTGCCGGGTGAACGCCAGCAGGCCCGAGTCGACGTTCGGCACCGGCCAGAACACCGCCCGCGGCACCGGTCCCGCCCGCCGCGCCGCCGCGAACCACGCCAGCTTCGCGCTCGGCACGCCGTACGCCCGGCTGCCCGGCCCCGCGGCCAGCCGCTCGGCGACCTCGGCCTGCACCATCACCAGCCCCCGCCGCAGCGACGGCAGCTCGGCGAGCAGGTGCAGCACCACCGGTACACCGACGTTGTAGGGCAGGTTCGCGACCAGCGCGGTCGGCTCGACGGGGAGGCCCGCGGCCCGCACCCGCAGCGCGTCGGCGGTGACGACGCTCAGCCGGTCGGCCAGCGCGGGCGCCCGTTCGGCCACCGTGGCAGGCAGCCGCCCGGCCAGCACCGGATCGATCTCCACCGCGCACACCGCTGCGGCGGCCTCCAGCAGGCCGAGCGTCAGCGAGCCGAGCCCGGGGCCGACCTCCAGCACGACGTCGTCGGGCGTCAGGTCGGCGGCGCGCACGATGCGGCGCACGGTGTTGGCGTCGTGCACGAAGTTCTGCCCGAGCCGCTTGGTCGGGCGCACGCCCAGCTCCTCGGCAAGTGCCCGCACCTCGGCGGGCCCGAGCAGCCGGGCCACGGGTGGCTCGTTCAGAGTGCCCGCGACGGCCGGGTCGGGGGGCGTGGCGCCGTCGGGGGACGCTTCGGACGCGGCCCCACCGGGACCGGCACCCGCTCTCCCCGTCGCGTCGGAGGCCACGGCGCTCCGGGCCGATGCATCACTCACCCACCGATCGTGCCGTCGTCGGAACCCGGACGCTGCACGGGGTGGGCGGAGGCGCCGTCGCGGTCGGACAGTTCCGGCCCATCAGGTCGGCAGTCCGAGCTTGCGGGCACAGGCGGGCCACGAGCCGTAGCCGCCGCGGTCGTCACGGACGCGCGACGCCACGGCGATCTGGGCGTCGCGCCCGGCCTGGTGCGGCAGCGGCGCGTACTGGTCGCCGTCGTACGCGAGCCAGGTCTGCCGGTCGAACTGCAGCCCGCCGTAGTAGCCGTTGCCGGTGTTCGTGGCCCAGTTCCCACCCGCCTCGCAGCGGGCGAGCGCGTCCCACGACCCCGGGCCCGCCGACGGCGCCACGGCTGCGGGCGGCACGTCGTCGTTCGTCCCGACCCGCACCACCCGCTTGCGCGGCGGCGTCGTCCCTCCGGCGCGCACCTGCTCGCGGCGGACCTCCTCGCCGTTCTGCACGTGCACCCGCATCACCACGGTCTGCTCACCCGGTCGGCCCTTCTCGACGATCTCGCGCCGCCCGCGGGGCAGCTCGGGGTCTTCCACGGTCTCCTCCGGCGGCGCGATCCGATGGACCTCGACGACCTCGCCGACACCGTTGCGCACCACCTGCACGGTCATCCCGTCGGTCAACGGGGTGTCGCCCGACGGCACGGAGACGTCGTCGACGCCCAGCGTCACACCTCGCTCGGTGAGCAGCGCGCCGACCGTGCCCGCCATGGTCGTCACGGCCTCGGGGGCGCCGGTGCCGTCGACGAACGAGAGCGCCCGCGGGATCCGCAGCTCCACCGCGAGACCGCCGGGCGGGATCGCCGTGTTCGGTGCCGTCGACATCTGGATCGGCTCGGCGTCGACACCGACTCCGCGCAGGGCCTCGTCGACCGACGCAGCGGTGGTCCAGATCCTGCGCTCGGACGAGCCCTCGACCAGGGTCAGCGGCCGCGCCCTCGCGAAGATCACGTGGTCGCCGTCGGCCAGCTCGGTGCCCGGAGCGGGCTCGACGCGGTCTTGCGGCGTCACCGCGATGCCGGCCGAGGCGAGTGCTCCGGCGACGTCGGCGGCGAAGGTGTGCACCACGCGGTCGCGGCCCTCGACGGTCACGACCACCGTCTTGTCCGCCGCCACGGCCGTCGCCGTGCCGGCGACCAGGCTCACGAGCATCGCGACGACCACCGCGCGGACGAGGGTGCGCCCGCGCCGAGCCGGGGCCGGCGGCGCGGGGTCGACAGCCGGGACGGCCGCGAAACACTCGGTGGGCGGGTCGTCGACGTCCGGAACGACCGGGATCGGCCCGGTGAGGAAGTCGTCGAGGTCCTCGAGGTCTCCCAGGAGATCGTCTCCCGGCAGGACGTCACCCAGGAGATCGCTGCCCTCGCTGCCCAGGAGATCGTCGCCCGACAGGCCGGCCGGTGGTTCGACCGGCGCACGCCTCGCACGCGCGGGTGCCGCTCTACGGCGGCTGCGCGGGGAGACGTCGACCACGTGGCATCCAGACCTCGTCGGGTCCGGGGCAGAAGCGCGGGCACGGTGGCCGGAGCCGTACGACCGGGGAGCGCCCCGACCACCGTTCCCGTTCTGCTGGGGAGCGACTCCACCCCGGCTTGGCGATGACAGAACGGTAACGGCCAGTGACAATCCGACGCGAATTGCGACACGCCGTGATCGCCGAACGGCGGGGCGGTCACGTCGAGCGCGCGGCTCCGGCGCCCGGCGACGGCGCTTCCGCGACCGGCGGCAGGGCCTCGAGACCGAACACCGCCTCCGCGGTCCGCCGGGCGCTGTCGGCGACCCGTTCGGCAGAGACCCCCCGGACGTGGGCCAACCCGCGGACCGTCCATGGCAGGCAGTAAGGCTCGTTCGCCCGGCCGCGATGCGGGTGCGGGGTGAGGAACGGGGCGTCGGTCTCGACGAGCAGCTGCCCGTCGGGCACCAGAGCTGCCGCCTCGCGCAGCCCGGCCGCGTTCTTGAAGGTGACGGGCCCGGCGAACGACAGCATGTATCCGGCGTCGACGCAGGTCCGGGCCATCGCGGCGTCGCCCGAGAAGCAGTGGAAGACGACAGCCGCGGGGGCGCCCTCCTCGTCCAGGACGCGCAGGACGGCGTCGTGCGCATCGCGGTCGTGGACCATCAGCGGCTTACCCAGGCGCTTGGCGAGGTCGATGTGCCAGCGGAAGGCGCGCTCCTGGGCGTCCCAGGGGCTGTGGTCCCAGTAGTGGTCCAGGCCGGTCTCGCCGACGGCGACCACCCGCGGGTCGGCGGCGAGCCGCTCGATCTCGGCGCGGTCGGCTTCGGTGAACGAGGCGGTGCGGGTCGGGTGCAGGGCGACGGCGGCGGCGACGCGGTCGTCCCAGTGCGCGGCCTCGACCACCCAGCGGGCACTCGCGAGGTCGTCGGCGACGGTGACGACGCGGGTCACGCCGACCGCGCACGCCCGGTCCAGCGCGGCGACGACGTCCGCGGCGTCGACGCAGCCGCAGGCGTCGAGATGCGTGTGCCCGTCGACGGTCGGCACGCCCAGGGGTTCAGGCGGCTCCGGCCGGGCCCGCCGCCCGTACGGCCCGGTCACGGGCACCCAGCGAACGCTCACCGGGCGATCGGGGCCCAGTCGGGACCCGTCTCCCCCAGCTCCGGGTCCAGCTTCGGGAAGATCGGCGTGGGCTTGACCAGCGGTCGGCCGACCTCCACCGGCGTCGACGCCCAGCGCGCCTGCTCCCCCGCGTAGTCGCCCATCAGCACCGGGTACGCCGGGCCCCGTGGGATTCCTGGGCTGCCGAGGTCGTCGACCTCCCGGATCTCCGGCTGCGCCGCCCACACGCCACCGCTGCCCAGCGCCTCGTGCACCTTCTGCGCGGAGTGCGGCAGGAACGGGGTGAGCAGCGTGTTCGCGTCCTGGACCACCTGCAGCGCGGTGTGCAGGATCGTGTCGCGGCGGTCCGGGTCGTCCTTGCGCTTCCAGGGCTCCTGGTCGCTGAGGTAGCGGTTCGCCGCGGTCACCACCCGCATCGCCTCGCTGATCGCCTGCTTGAACTTGCTGCGCGCCAGCAGGCCGCCGACGGTGTCGAACGCCGCCTGCGACGTCGCCAGCAGCGCCGCGTCGGCCTCCGTCGGCGCCGTCGGCTTCGGCACGGAGCCCACTCCTCTGTGCGCCATCGAGATCGACCGGTTGACGAGGTTGCCCCACTCGTTGGCCAGCTCGAAGTTGGTGCGGCGGACGAACTCGTCCCAGGTGAAGTCGGTGTCCTGGTTCTCCGGGCCGGCCACGGAGATGAAGTAGCGCAACGCGTCCGGCCCGAACTCCTTCAGGAAGTCGGTCACGTAGATCACGGTGCCGCGGCTCGTGGAGAACTTCGATCCGCTCATCGTGAGGAACTCCGACGACACGATCTCGTCAGGCAGGTTCAGCGTGCCGAACGCGCCCGGCGTGCCGCCCTTGTCGCCCGCCCCGTTCTGACCCAGCAGCAGCGCGGGCCAGATCACGGAGTGGAAGACGATGTTGTCCTTGCCCATGAAGTAGTAGCCACGGGCGTCCGGGTCCGTCCACCACTGCTTCCAGGCGTCCGGGTCCGGCCCGCGGCGGGCCCACTCGACCGACGCCGAGAGGTAGCCGATCACGGCGTCGAACCAGACGTAGAGCCGCTTCATCGGCTGGTCGCGCCAGCCGTCGAGCGGGAGCGGCACGCCCCAGTCGAGGTCGCGGGTGATCGCGCGCGGCTTGAGGTCGTCGACGAGGTTCGTGGCGAACTTGAGCACATTCGGCCGCCAGTCCGTCCGGGTGGACAGCCACGAGCCGAGCGAGTTCGCGAACGCCGGCAGGTCGAGGAAGAAGTGCTCGGTCTCGACGAACACCGGCACCTCGCCGTTGATCTTCGAGCGAGGGTTGATCAGGTCGGCCGGGTCGAGCTGGTTGCCGCAGTTGTCGCACTGGTCGCCCCGCGCGCCGTCGTAGCCGCAGATCGGGCAGGTGCCCTCGACGTAGCGGTCGGGCAGCGTGCGCCCCGTCGACGGGCTGATCGCGCCCATCGCGGTGCGCGTGAACACGTAGCCGTTGCGGTGCAGCGCGAGGAAGAGCTGCTGGACGACCTCGTAGTGGTTGCTCGTGGTGGTGCGGGTGAACAGGTCGTAGCCCAGCCCGAGGCCCTGCAGGTCGTCGACGATCACGCGGTTGTACTTGTCGGCGAGCTCGCGCGGGGTGAGCCCCTCCGCGTCGGCCTGCACCTGGACCGGGGTGCCGTGCTCGTCCGTGCCGGAGACCATGAGCACCGCGTCGCCCGCCATCCGCCGGTAGCGGGAGAAGACGTCGGAGGGCACACCGAAGCCGGAGACGTGGCCGATGTGCCGCGGGCCGTTGGCGTAGGGCCACGCCACGGCGGTCAGCACGCGGGAACTCATGTCACCCAGCCTAGGCTCAGCGTGGGAATGCCATTTCGGGGCACCATGAGGGCATGGACTCCGACGGCACTGCCGAGATCCGGCGCCTGCTGACCGACACGCACACGTGGGCCGTGGTCGGGCTCTCGGGCAACACCTTCCGGCCGGCGTACGGCGTGGCCCGGTTCCTGCAGTCGGTCGGCAAACGCATCGTGCCCGTGCACCCGCGCGCCGAGACCGTGCACGGGGAGACCGGCTACGCGACGCTCGCGGACATCCCGTTCGAGGTCGACGTCGTCGACGTCTTCGTCAACTCGCGGCGGGCGGGCGAGATCGCCGACCAGGCGCTGCTCACGAGGGCGCGCGGCGTGTGGTTCCAGCTCGGCGTGATCGACGAGGCGGCGGCGGCCCGCGTGCGCGCGGCGGACCGGACGATGGTGATGGACCGCTGCCCGGCGATCGAGTGGCCCCGCCTGGGGCTGTAGCGGACGCCACGGCTGACCGGGCATTCCGGGCGCATCACCTACGGTGGTGGGGTGAACGTCGAGGTCACCCCACTGCCGGGGATCGGGGTCCGGAAGGACTTCGCCCTGCGCGACGGCCGCCGCATCGGGGTCGTCACCACTCGCGACGGCAAGCTGTCGCTGATCCTGTCCAAGACCGACGACCCGGACTCCACGCTCGCCGAGCTGCCGCTGTCGGTCGACGAGGCCGGGGCGCTGGCGAACCTGCTGGGCGCACCGCAACTGGTCGCGCAGCTCAGCGAGGAGCAGCGCGACCTGCCCGGAGTGCGCACCGGGCGGCTGTCCGTCGCCCCCGGGTCGCCCTTCGACGGCCGGCGGCTGGGCGACACCGCGATGCGCACCCGCACCAAGGTGTCGATCGTCGCCGTGATGCGCGCCGGGCACGTGCACCCCTCGCCCACTCCTGCCTTCACCCTGACCGCGGGCGACCTGCTCATCGTCGTCGGCACGACCGAAGGTCTCGACGCCGCCGCCAAGATCCTCCGCAGCGGCTGAACCGATGAGCCACACCGCGCTCGAACTGATCGAGCTCGGCGCCGTCTTCTTCGGGCTGGGCCTCCTCGGCCGCCTCGCCGGCCGCATCGGGCTGTCCCCCATCCCGCTCTACCTGATCGGCGGCCTGTGCTTCGGCAGCGGCGGCCTGGTGCCGCTGGGCGACATCGGCGACTTCACGTCGCTGGCGGGCGAGGTCGGCGTCGTGCTGCTGCTCCTCCTGCTCGGGCTGGAGTACTCCGCGGCCGAGCTGATCACCGGGCTCCGCCGTTCCTGGACGGCCGGCCTGCTCGACATCCTGCTCAACGCCGCGCCCGGGGTCGCCGTGGCGCTGATCCTGGGCTGGGGTCCGGTCGGCGCGATGGTGATGGCCGGCGTCACCTACATCTCGTCGTCGGGCATCGTCGCGAAGGTGCTGTCCGACCTGGGCCGCCTGGGCAACCGGGAGACCCCGGTGATCCTCTCCATCCTCGTGTTCGAGGACCTCGCGATGGCCGTCTACCTGCCGATCCTCACCGCGCTGCTGATCGGGGTGTCGTTCTTCGGCGGGCTGGAGGCCGTCGCGATCTCGCTCGTCGTCGTCTCGGTGGTGCTCGTGGTGGCGCTGCGGTACGGCCGCTACGTCTCCATGGTCGTCGACAGCCCGGACCGCGAGGTCTTCCTGCTCAAGGTGCTCGGCGCCGCCCTGCTCGTCGCCGGGTTCGCCTCGGCGCTGCAGGTCTCGGCGGCGGTCGGGGCGTTCCTGCTGGGCATCGCGATCTCCGGGTCGACCGCGGAGAACGCCACCAAGCTGCTGGAGCCGCTGCGCGACCTGTTCGCGGCGGTGTTCTTCGTGGTGTTCGGGCTGAACACCGACCCGCGGTCGATCCCACCCGTGCTGGGCTGGGCGATCGTCCTGGCGCTCGCGACCACGGTGACCAAGTTCGCCACGGGCTGGTGGGCGGCGCAGTGGCAGGGCATCGCCCCGCTCGGCCGGGCCCGCACCGGGGCGGCGCTGATCGCGCGCGGCGAGTTCTCGATCGTCATCGCCGGCCTGGCGGTGTCGTACGCGGCCGTGCCGAACGAGCTCGCGGCACTCGCGACGGCGTACGTGCTGCTCATGGCGGTGCTCGGGCCGATAGCGGCCCGGGTGGTGGAGCCGGTGACGCGGTGGGTGCGGAGCAAGGTCCCGACGCGGGCGCCGGCGCCGTCGCCCGGTTCGTAGCCGCGGGCCGGATGTAGCGAAAGCGGCGTTGGGTGCACTCAATGCACCGAAAGCCGCTTTCGCTACATCCCGGCCGCTCAGTCCCTGGCCGCGAGCGCAGCGTTGTACAGCTCCCGCTTCGGCACCCCCGCCGCCTCCGCCACCGCCGCGGCGGCGTCCTTCAGCCGCTCCCCCGCCGCCACCCGCTCCTGCACCGCGTCCACCAGCGACTCCACGGGCGGCGCGACGACCGGGCCCGCCCCCGCGAGCACCACCGTGACCTCGCCGCGCACCGGGTCGTCCACCGCGCCGGCCGCCAGCACCGCGAGCGTCCCGCGCCGGACCTCCTCGTACTTCTTGGTCAGCTCCCGGCACACGGCGGCTTCCCGGGACGGCCCGAGCACGTCCAGCGCCGCGGCGAGCGTGTCGGCCAGCCGGTGCGGCGACTCGAAGAAGACGACCGCCCGGGGCTCGGCGACCAGCGTCGCGAGCCATCGCCGCCGCTCGCCGTCGCGGCGCGGCGCGAACCCCTCGAAGCAGAAACGCTCGACCGGCAGCCCGGAGAGCACCAGCGCCGTGGTCACCGCCGACGGTCCGGGCAGGCAGGTCACCGGCAGCCCTTCGGCGGCGGCCGCGGCGACCAGCCGGTAGCCCGGGTCCGAGACCGCGGGCATGCCCGCGTCCGTCACCACCAGCACCGTCCGCCCGGCCCGCACGTCGGCGAGCAGCCGGGGCATCCGCGCGACCTCGACCGCGTCGTAGTGGCTGACCACCCGCCCGTGGACCGTCACCCCCAGCGCCGCCGCGAGCGACCGCAGCCGCCTGGTGTCTTCCGCGGCGACCACGTCAGCCGTCGCGAGCGCCTCGCACAGACGGGGCGAGGCGTCGCGGGAATCGCCGAGCGGGGTCGCCGCGAGGACGAGGCCGCCGGGCACGCCCCGATCCCGGAAGTCACTGTCCGGAGCATCGTCCATGGTGGGAGAGCCTACGATCGCCTCCGTGGGGGAGAGCACCGTCGTCGGCGTGCAGCCCGTCGACCTCGGCGTCCGCACCGGCGTGGTCGACGAGCGCGACACCGTCCCCGAGGTCCCGCCGCTGGGTCCGGGGGCTCCGCAGCCGCAGCCGCCGGCCCCGCCCCGCCTCCGGCTGGGTCCCCCGCCGCCGACGGATCAGCTCCGCGGCTGGATCGTCACCTGGGTGCTCACGGTGATCGCCGGGATCGTGCGGTTCATCGGGCTGAACCGGCCCACCGACGGCGGCACGCCCGTCTTCGACGAGAAGCACTACGTCCCGCAGGCGTGGCAGATGCTGCGTAACGGCGGGGTCGAGGACAACCCCGGCTACGAGCTGGTGGTCCATCCTCCGCTGGGCAAGCAGCTGATCGCGATCGGCGAGCTCCTGCTCGGCTACAACGGCTGGGGCTGGCGCGCGGCGGCGGCGCTGTCCGGGACGATCATGGTGCTGCTCGTCATCCGCGTCGCCCGCAGGCTCACCCGTTCCACGCTGCTCGGGGCCGTCGCCGGCGTGCTTCTGATCTGCGACGGGCTCTCCCACGTCCAGTCGCGCATGGGCATGCTCGACGTCTTCGCGGCCCTGTTCACCCTCGCCGCCTTCGCCACGCTGATCTGCGACCGCGACGACGTCCGCGCCCGCCTGGCCGTCGTGCTGGCCGAGGGCCGGATCGACGACTCCCCCTACGGCCCCCGGCTCGGCGTGCGCTGGTGGCGGTTCGCGACCGGGGTGCTGCTCGGGCTGGGCTGCGCGGTGAAGTGGTCGGGCGTCTACTGGCTCGCCGCGTTCGCCGTGCTCACGCTCGTCTTCGACGCCACGGCGCGGCGGGCCGCCGGCGTGCGCCGCCCGTGGGTGGGGACGATCGTGCGCGATCTCGCGCCCGCCGTCTGGGTGCTGGCCCTGCTGCCGGTGCTCGTCTACGTCGGATCGTGGTGGGGCTGGTTCCGCAGCGAGACGGGCATCGACCGCAACGTCGTCGGGTACGACCGGGGCGCGAACGGCGTCGGTCCGGACGGCCCGTGGGCCTTCCTGCCCGATGCTCTGCGCTCGCTGTGGTTCTACAGCGCGCACGTCCTCGACTTCCACGCCGGGCTCACCACCCAGGTCAGCGGGCAGCATCCGTGGGAGTCCAAGCCGTGGACGTGGCCGATGGGCCTGCGGCCGATGCTCTACTACTACGCCTCGGGCGACAAGGTCAAAGGCTGCGGGACCGGCGACTGCGTCAGCGCCGTCATGCTGATCGGCACCCCCGCGCTCTGGTGGCCGGCGATCCCGGTGCTTGCGTGGAGCCTGTGGCGGGCCGTAATCCGGTCCGACTGGCGCTACGGCGCCGTCCTCGTCGGCTACGGCGCGGGCATCCTGCCGTGGCTGGCCAACATCGACCGCCAGATGTACTTCTTCTACATGGCGCCGGTCGCGCCGTTCCTGGTGCTCGCCACGACGCTGGTGATGGGCGAGATCCTCGGCCGGAGCGAGGCACCGTGGGAGCGCCGGCAGACGGGACTGCTGGTGGTGGGCCTGTGGGTCGGCCTCGCGGTGGCGAACTTCGCCTACCTGTGGCCGATCCTCGTCGGCGTCCCGATCACCCCGGACGCCTGGGACGCGCAGCTGTGGCTTCCGTCGTGGCGTCCGTAACTGCTGTGACCGATCCGGCCACGACGCGCCGGATCAGGTCGCTGATGCGAGCAGCGCGCTCGCCGTGAGCGCCAGCCCCACACCCGTGAGCTGCAGCCCGCTCAGCCGCTCACGCAGCACGAACCGCGCCAGCAGCACCACGACCACCGGGTAGAGCGACACCAGCACCCCGCTGACGCTCAGCGTGCCCGTGCGCGTGGCCAGCAGGAACAGCACGTTGGCCGCGGTGTCGAGCACGCCGCAGAGCAGCATCAGCCGCAGTCCGTGCAGCGGGCCCCGGCGCGCCGGGCTCAGGAGCGCGACGGCGAGCAGCGCCACCGAGACGACGCGACCGGCGACCAGCGGCCACAGCCCCGAGCCGTCGGGGGTGAGATCGAGCGCGACGAAGAACAGCCCGAAGCCGACGCCTGCGCCCAGTCCGTAGACCAGTCCTGCACCGGCCGCGGCGTCACCGCGGCTGCCCGCGCTCGCGAGCGCGATCGCGACGAGGGCGACGCCCAGCGCCAGCCAGCCCACCACGCCCGGCCGCTCTCCCCCGAGCACCCCGGCGACGAGCGGCAGCCCGGCACCGACGACCGCCGAGAGCGGGGCGACGACACCCATCGGCCCCACCGCCAGCCCGCGCATGTAGAGCAGCAGCCCGCTCATCCCGCCCACGCCGGCGATCGCCCCGAGACCGAGCGCAGCCGCCGAGATGTGCCCCGGCACCAGGAACGCCGCCGGGAGCAGCGCGACCAGCCCGGCGATCTGCGCGACGGCCGTGACGCGCAGCACCGGGCTCCTGCGGGCGGCCAGACCGCCTGCGAAGTCGCCGAAGCCGTAGGCGACGGCCGAGGACAGGGCGAAGGGGACGGACATCAGAACCTCGTGCAGCGGAATGGACGGAGCAGGACAGTGCGCCGCACGTTACGACCATGTTGCCGAGCAGTGCAACACAGTAGACCGCGAAGTACGGCACACTGTCCTTGTGCAGTCCTCCGACGACGTCGCCGCGGCCGTCGGCCGCAATGTCCGCGCACTGCGCCAGCAACGCCGGATGACCATCGACGCGCTCGCCTCCGCCGCCGGTCTCAGCCGGGGCACCGTCATCCAGATCGAGACCGCGCGCGGCAACCCGAGCATCGCCACCCTCTGCAACCTCGCCTCGGCGCTGCGGGTCGGGGTCGGCTCGCTCGTCGACGGCGACGCGGCTCCCCGCGCCGTCGTCCGCCGTGCCGAGCAGGCCGCACCGCTCTGGACCAGTCCGGCGGGCAGCACCGCGGTGTTCCGCATCGGCACCGATCCGCCCGACGTCGTCGAGCTCTGGGACTGGTCGCTGCAGCCCGGCGACTCCTTCGACGGGGAGGCGCACCCGATGGGCACGGTGGAGGTCCTCTCCGTGCTGACGGGCCACCTCAACCTGCGCGCCGGCAGCACCGAACTGGAGCTCGCGGAGGGCGACACGGTGATGTTCGAGGCCCACGCCCCGCACCGCTACGGCTGCGTGGGCACCGGCCCGGTGCGGTTCACGATGGTGGTGCTGCAGCCCGGCGACGCAGGCCTGGTTCCGCCCACGAGCATCGCCCCCGCGTCGCCGGAGTGACGCCCGGACGTCGCCGGACGACCGCTCGTCGCCCCGTTCTACGCCGCCCGATCCCCTGAGCGGCAGTGGTTCCACCGCTCGCCGCGCGGATCTTCCCCCTCGCCGGAACGCAGGCAACCCGGGGTGAACCTGCCGCTAGATTCCTTCTCGAGGCCAGAAGGACCGGTCGCGGAACCGGACAGCGGGACTCCCCACCCGCCCGGCGAACCCCGACGCCGGACGTCCAACCGGCCCGTGGCTTCGGAAGGCAGGGTACGTGGCTCGGCATTCGCTCCTTCAAGGCCGTCACGTGCGCCACACCCTCCCGCAGCGGGCCACCCGGCACGCTCTGCGGGACGAGGGCGGCGCACACGTGCTGGCGAGCTCCTCCCCCGTGCGCCGGGGCATCGCGGTCGCCGCGGTGGTCGGCGGCGCGCTGTCCGTCGCCGGTGCCGCCGTCGCGGTCGACCGGATCCCGTTCGTCAGCGACAACGCGGACGACGACCTCGCGTCGATCGGTCTCGCCGCCGACGGCAGGCAGGCGCCGGCCGCGGACACAGCAGCGGACGCACAGGACGACGCCACGCCCGAGCCCACGACTCAGCCGACCGTTGCGCCTCCGTCGCCGGTGCTCGACACCAGCGCGCTGGCCGACACCGTCCGCCAGGCGAACGAGGAGGGCAAGCGCCTCGCGGAGAAGCGGGATGCGCAGGGCGACTCCGACGTCGCGACCGCCCCCCGGTCGCGCATCGCCCCCGAGTCGGGGCGCGCCGCGCTGAAGTCCCCGGGCGAGCTGATCGACACGAACGAGTGGTACCTGACCCTGCCCACCGGCAAGGAGGGCAGCCCGGACACCGTCGAGGGCTCGAACCTCGCGACCTACCACTCCAAGTTCTTCAATCTCACCGGGAAGCGCGACGGGATCGTCTTCCACGCCGGCGCCGACGGCGTCACCACCAAGAACAGCCACTACCCCCGCTCCGAACTGCGGGAGATGAACGGCAGCGAGAAGGCCTCCTGGTCGAACACCGCGGGCACGCACGTCCTCGAGGTCCGCGAGGCGTTCACCAAGCTGCCCGACTCGAAGCCCGAGGTCGTCGGCGTCCAGATCCACGACGCCGAGGACGACGTCATGCAGATCCGGCTCGAGGGCAAGACGCTGATGGTGCAGTACAACGACGGTGGATCCGAGGCCGTCCTCGACCCGGACTACAAGCTCGGCACACCGTTCGACACGAAGATCGTCGCCGCGAACGGCAAGGTGGACGTGCTCTACAACGGCCAGAAGAAGGCCGAGCTCCCGCTGTCCGGATCGGGCTGGTACTGGAAGGTCGGCGCGTACGTGCAGTCGAACGCCAGTAAGGGCGAGGGCAGCGGCTCAGCCGGCGAGGTCGTCGTCTATAAGGCGGACATCTCGCACTCCGGCGGGTCCGGCTCCGACGACGCCTGAAACCGCGGCGGGCGGCCGGGTCAGCCGGCCGCCCGGGCCGCCGCCGTGACGGTGTTGAGCAGCAGCAGCGCCGTGGTCACCGGCCCGACGCCACCCGGCACCGGCGTCAGCGCACCCGCGTGACCCGTGACGGCCTCCGCGTCGACGTCGCCGACGAGGTTGCCGTCTTCGTCCGGAGTGGTCCCGACGTCGATCACCACGGCGCCCGCGCCGACGTGCTCGGCTCCGATCATCCGCGGCCGGCCCACCGCCGCGACGAGAACCTCCGCCTCGCTTGTGCGCGCCGCCAGGTCACGGGTTCGCGAGTGGCAGATCGTGACGGTCGCGTCGCGCGCCAGCAGCAGCATCGCCGCGGGCTTGCCGACGACCAGGCTCCGGCCGACGACGACCACCCGCCTGCCCGCCAGCTCGACCCCGTGGTCGTCGAGGATCCGCATCACCCCGGCCGCGGTCGCGGGCGCGAAGGCGGGCAGACCTGCCGTCAGCCGTCCGATGCTGACGGGGTTCCCCCCGTCGACGTCCTTCTCCGGCGCGATCGCGATGGCGACCTCGACGCCGTCGACGCCCGGCGGCAGCGGCGTCTGCAGGATGATCCCGTGCACGGTGTCGTCGGCCGACAGCCGCTGCAGCGCCGATCTCACGACGTCGGCCGAGGCGTCGTCGGCCAGCCGCTCGACCCGCACGTCGATGCCGACCTTCTCCCCCGCACGCGCGATCGCGCGGGTGTACCAGGCGGCCGACTCGTCCGCCGTCGCGAGCACGAGCGCCAGACCGGGAACGGTGCCCGCCGCGCGGAGCTCCTGCACCATCGCGGCCGCCTCCTCGCGGATCGCGGCGGCCGACTTCTTTCCCTCGAGCAGCTGGGTGGTCTGCGGTCGGGTCACTTCTTCAGCCTCTCGACAATGCGGGCGGCGACGTCGTCCGCCTGCTTCATGGCCCGTTCCAGCTCGCCGACCCGGTCCAGCAGACCGCGCGCGGCGTCGTCGTCGGTCAGGAAGGCAGCGTTCACGGCGATGTTCGTGATGCTGCCGCTCAGGGCGGCGCGCGCCGTGGCCGCGGCGACGCCCACGTCGGACAGGACGTTCGGGTTGGCCGGCTCGACCATCTCGTCGGCGATCGCCACGATCCGCATCGCCACCCGGCCGACCTGGATCGGCGGCTCGGCGGCGCCGAGCGTCGCGTCCTGGATCGCCGCGCTGCGGGCCGCCTTCTCCTCGTCGGTCGCCTTCGGCAGCCCGTACGCCTCGCCGACGGCCCCGAACGCCGCGGCGTCGTCGACGGCCAGCTGCGCCGCGCGGGCCCGCAGTTCGGCGGCCTCGGTGACGATCGCCTTCATCGCCTCTTCGCGGTCGGCCCACTTGTTGCCGGTGGTGTAGTTGGCGACCATCTCCAGCAATGCGGCGGCGGATGCCGCGCACAGCGCCGCCACCGCGCCCCCACCAGGAGCGGGAGTGCGTTCCGCCAGCTGGCCGAGCCAGTCGGACATGCGTGCGTCGAACATGACGCAAGCCTATCGACCACGTGCCCGACGTCCCGTCGACCGCCCGCCGTCGCCGGCCCGCGGGAATGCGCCGTCCCTCGAACGGCTTGCCCAACAGGTGAGTCCGTCGTCCCGCGCCGCTGTCGGCCTGCGCTCCGAGCGCGGCCCCATCCTGCTCGCGCTCATGGTGTCCACCGGCCTCATCGCCATCGACGCGACGATCCTCGCCACCGCGGTGCCATCGATCGTCCGCGACGTCGGCGGCTTCGCGCAGTTCCCCTGGCTGTTCTCGGTGTACCTGCTGGCCCAGGCCGTGTCGGTGCCCGTGTACGCGAAGCTCGCGGACGTCGTCGGACGCAAACCGATCATGCTGCTGGGGATCGGGTTGTTCCTCGTCGGGAGCGTGCTGTGCGGCCTGGCCTGGAGCATGCCCGCCCTCATCGCCTTCCGCGCCGTGCAGGGCCTCGGCGCCGGCGCCGTCCAGCCGATGGCGATCACCATCGCCGGTGACATCTACTCCGTGGCCGAGCGCGCCGCTGCCCAGGGCTACATCGCGAGCGTCTGGGCGGTCTCGTCCGTCGTCGGGCCCACGCTCGGCGGCGTCTTCTCACAGCTGGGGCTGTGGCGCTGGATCTTCCTCGTCAACGTGCCCGTGTGCCTGCTGGCCGGCGTGCTCATCCTGCGGAACTTCCGCGAGACCGTGCAGCGCCGCGAGCAGCACATCGACTACCTCGGCGCCGTGCTTCTCACGAGCGGCATGTCGCTGCTCCTCCTCGGCGTCCTCGAGGGCGGACAGGCCTGGGCGTGGGGCTCGGCCGTCAGCATCGCGGTGTTCGCCGGCGGGGCCACCCTGCTCGTCGCGTTCGTGTTCGCCGAGCGCCGCGCCGTCGAGCCGATCCTCCCGCTGTGGGTGTTCAGCCGCCGCCTCCTCGCGACGACGACCTTCCTGGCGCTGGGCATCGGCGTGATGCTCATCGGGCTGGCCTCCTACGTGCCCACCTACCTGGAGAACGCGCTCGGCGTGTCGCCGCTTGTCGCGGGGCTGGCGCTCGCCGCGCTCACGCTCGGCTGGCCGCTGGCCGCCAGCGTCTCCGGTCGACTGTTCTACCTGCGGCTCGGCTTCCGACCGACCGTCCTCATCGGGCTCGGGCTCGTCGTCGCCGGAACCGGGGCGCTCGCGCTGCTCGCACACCGGCCCTCGGTGGCGATCGTGGCCGTCACCTGCTTCGTGACGGGTCTGGGTATGGGCCTCGTCGCGACTCCGTCGCTGATTGCCGCCCAGGCCAGCGTCGGGTGGGACGAGCGCGGCGTCGCGACCGGCACGAACATGTTCGCCCGGTCGCTGGGCAGCGCGGTGGGTGCGGCGGTGCTGGGCGCGGTCGCGAACGGCGTCGTCGCAGCATCCGGACGTCCGGAGACCGACCCGACGGCCGCGACGGCATCCGGTGCCGCGGTGTTCTTCGGGGTGCTGGTGGCGGCCCTGCTGACAGTGGTAGCCGGCCTGCTGATGCCGAAGGTGCGCGCACAGGTCGAGGAGAAGAAGGCGGAGCCGACCGGCGCGGAGACCGCCTCGGCCTGAACTCGTGGACGGGTGGAGCTGAGGGGAATCGAACCCCTGACCTACTCGATGCGAACGAGTCGCGCTACCAACTGCGCCACAGCCCCGTGCTCGCCCGCCGTCGCCGACGGACGAGACGACCTTATCAGCCCCTCACTCGCCCACCGCAGACCGGTGGGGCGCCCGGGCCGAGGTGCCGAGGTCGTGCAGGTCGAGCTCGTCGTCGTCCACCACGACCAGGGACGTCCCCGGCGGGAGCGGCGGCGGCGGGGCCGGCTGTAGCGGAGGCAGGGCGCTCTCCGGCTCGGCGTTCTCGTCGGCGACGCCGCGCCGCCGGGCGGGCAGCAGGCCCACGGGCTCGCCGACCCCGCGGACGCGTGTGGCGTCGTCGTCCTCGTCGACCCACGTGTCGGCCACCTCCGCGACCTCGGCCTCATCGACCTCGGCTTCAGGATCGGCGTCGTTCTCCGCGGACGGGCGGCGCGTGACCTCGCGCCCGCGTCGGGCCCACTCGTCGAGATCGCGGTCGTCGGCGGCCTGGGTCCGCCGGGTCCCGGCCATGCGGGCGGCCCGGCGCTCACGGATCGCCGCCTCCAGCCGCACCTGGCGACGCAGGTAGACCAGGTACACCACCAGCACGAGGTCGATCGCGCCGTGGGCCCACCACACCACCGGGAATGCAGCCGCCGCGGCGATCCCGGTGAGCAGCGCGCACACCAGCAGGAGCAGCACCACGCGCTGGCGGAAGGCGTACCGGGCGCGGGCCGTCTCCGCATCGGCCTCGGGGTCGTACCCGCCGCGGCCGGGCCGGTAGCGGGGAGGCGGCCGTTCCCAGCGGACGTCCGACTCGTCGTCGTCGGAGTCCGCGACGTCAGGCTCGGAGTCGGGATCGCGCTCGTCGACGTCGTCGTGCTCGTCGTGCTCGTCGGCCGCCGCCTCGTCGAGCCGGGCCGCGCGCGCGGCCGACACCCAGGGCCGTTCCGGCTCGCGGGCGGTCGGCGTGTCGTCCTGGTCCAGGCGCTCAGGGTCCACGCTGTCCCCCTCCTCGGTCGGCAGGCGCCCGATTCGGCGCGCCTGTATCCGGCGCCGCGGCCGGTCCAGCACCCGTCCGGCCAGGGAGGCGCCGCTAGGCCGCGCCACCTCCTGCTGGTGCCGGGCGATCGCCGGGACGAGGATCAGCAGCCACAACACGACCAAACCGGTGAAGATCAACGAGCTGGGCATGCGGCCTCCTCCCCCGGTCGGCGCAATACGGGCAAGGGTGGACGGCCACTCGGCGAATCACCCGCTGCTCACGGTAGTCAGCGGCCCCGCGCGGATCCGGGTGCGACGCGCCGGACTCAGGGTCTTTCGCCGTGACGGGATCGACAGCGCCCGCTCAAACACGGCGACTCAAACCTGCTCGGCCCATCCCGACGCCACGACCCGTCCGACGATGCCGCCCGTCGGTGGCTCCTCGGCCGTCATCGCGAAGCAGAGGTGGTCGCGCCACGCGCCGTCGACGTCGAGGTAGCGGCGGAACAGCCCCTCCTCGCGGAAGCCGAGCTTGGCCAGCACCCGCAGGCTCGCGGCGTTCTCCGGACGCACCGTCGCCTCCAGGCGGTGCAGTCCGACGGGCCCGAAGCAGTGGTCGACGGCCAGGGCGACGCCGGCCGTGGTGACGCCGCGGCCGGTCCACCGGGTGTCGCACCAGTAGCCGACGTAGGCCGACAGCAGCGGTTCCCGCACGACGTTGCCGATCATGACGTGACCGGCGAGCGCGCCGTCGACCGTCATCGCGAACGGCAGCACGGAGCCGCGCCGGGCGGCCGCGCGCAGCGTCCACCAGCGGCCCGGCCACTCGGCGGCGGAGTGCCCGGCGATCCAGCCTCCCGGCGGGGTCGGCTCCCACGGCGCGAGGTGGCGCTCGTCGCGCAGCCGGACCTCCGACCACGCGGGGCCGTCGCGCAGCCATACCGGCCGCAGCTCGACGACGCCCGCCGCCGTACGGAGCGCTCCCACCCGGGCCGGCCAGCCCGGGTGCCGACCCGTCTCGGGTAGCGCGTGGGCCACGGTCGGCCGTCAGGCTCGGGTCGGCAGGAAGGCCACCGCGACACTCTCGTCGACGGTCGCCTCCGTCACCTGCTCGGGCAGCACGATCAGTCCGTTGCAGTCGGCCGACGACGACAGCAGGTGCGTACCGGCCGTGCCCAGCGGCTGCACGAGGTAGTCGCCCGTGCGGTCGCGCAGCAGCCGGCCACGCAGGTAGCCGCGACGCCCGCCGATCGAGCTGACGGGCGAGGTCAGCCGGGCGGAGACCACCCGTCGGTACGGGTCGGTCAGCCCCAGCCCCAACCGGACGAGCGGCCGGACCAGCACCTCGAACAGCAGCAGCGCGGTGGCCGGGTGCGACGGGAACAGGAAGGTAGGAACGGCGTCCGGGCCCAGCCGGCCGAAGGCCTGCGTCGACCCGGGGTGCATGGCGACGCGGGTGGTGTCGAGCTCACCGAGGTCCGCGAGCGCGGCCTGGACCTGTGCCCCGGCAGTGCCTCCGATGGCTCCGCACACCACGAGGACGTCCGTGAACGGCAGCCGGTCCTGCACCGCCGCGGCCAACTCACGAGGGTCGCTGCGCACCAGCCCCGCCCGTCCCGCCTCGGCTCCCGCGTCGCGCGCGGCGGCGCTGAGCGCGTGCGAGCAGACGTCCGGCACCTGCCCTGCTCCGGGGATGCGCGCGACGTCGACCAGCTCGTCGCCGACCGCGAGCACCGACACCCGGGGCCGCGGGTGCACGAGCACCTTGTCGCGGCCGGTCGCGGCCAGCATGCCGACCTGGCCCGGGCCGAGCACGGCGTCGCGGCGGACGGCGACGTCGCCGGGCTGGACGTCCTCTCCGACCCGCCGCACGAACGCGGCGGACGGCACGCCGCGCGTCACGGTCAGCTTGGCCGTGCCCTCGTCGGTGTGACCGACGGGCACCACCGCGTCGGCGAGGGTGGGTAGCGGCGCACCCGCCATCACGCGCACCGCCTGACCGGGCTGCAGGCGCAGCGGATGCCGTGACCCGGCCGGGATCTCCCCGACGACGGGCAGCACGACGGGCGTCTGCTCGCTCGCCCCCGAGAGATCGACGCTGCGCACGGCGTAGCCGTCGATCGCCGCCTGGTCGAAGCCCGGCAGCGGACGGCCCGCGATCACCTCCTCGGCGCTGCGCAGACCGTGCGCCTCGGCGATCGGCACCCGGACCGGTGCCGGACGGACCGCCCCGGACAGGACCAGGGCGAGCTGCTCGTCGACCGACCGCACCGGCACTACACCGCCCACCGCTCGGTCACGCCTGCCGAACCGGACGCCCCCTGCTCCATCGCCACCCCTCGTCGCTTCCGGAACGGCCATGCTGCAGCGCGGTCCGGCTTCTGGGAGCGGAGCCTATCGGCGGCAGTAGCGTGGAGGCGTGACGGCTCGCGCACCGGACTGGACCGACATCGCGGCCGAGAAGGCGGCCTGGCGGCGGCGGATCCGGGCGGCCCGCCGCGCCCGCGACCCCGAGGTCCGCGCCCGCCACGCCGAACTGCTCACCGAGGCGGCGCTCGAGCTGGCCGGCGAGATCGGCGGGCCCATCTGCGCCCACCTGCCGGTCGGCGTCGAACCGTGGTCGCCGTCGGGGGTGGAGGCACTGCACGCGGCCGGCCACGAGGTGCTCCTCCCGGTGGTCGCCGATCCGGCGGGGCCGCTGGACTGGGCCCGGTACGACGGCCCGGACGCCCTGGCCGCGGGCCCGTTCGGGTTGTGGGAGCCCTCGGGGACCCGACTCGGGCCGGACGCCGTGCGCCGTGGCCGCCTGGTGCTGCTCCCCGCACTGGCCGCCGACCGCAGCGGTGTGCGGCTCGGGCAGGGCGGAGGCTTCTACGACCGGACCCTTCCCCTGGTCGACGCCGATGTCCCGCTGGTCGTCGTGCTCGACGAGGGCGAGCTCGTCGACGCCCTGCCCGCCGAACCGCACGACCGCCGCGTCTCGTCCGCGCTTCTTCCCGAAACCGGTGTGACGATGCTCGGCGGTACAGAATGATCCCGACGCGGTAGACTTGGCACTCTCTGGGTGAGAGTGCCAACTGCGGAGGAACCGTGCCGACCTACCAGTACGCCTGCACCGCCTGCGGACACCGGTTCGAGGCTGTCCAGTCCTTCTCCGACTCGTCGCTGACCGACTGTCCCGAGTGCGCCGGTCGGCTCCGCAAGGTGTTCTCATCGGTCGGCATCGTGTTCAAGGGCAGCGGTTTCTACCGCACGGACAGCCGCGCCGCCTCGGTCGACGCCGCCGGCCCCGGCAAGGAGGGTTCAGCCAAGGAGAAGGTGTCCGCCGACTCCTCGGCCTCGAGCGGGTCCGGCGACGCGAAGAGCTCCTCGACCTCCGACTCGTCCACGAAGAAGGCCGACTCGGGCTCGACGTCCTCGTCGTCGTCCTCGTCCTCGTCCTCGTCGACCAGCAGCGCCCCCGCCGCAGCCGCGTCGGCCTGACGCTTCCCACACCGGGCGCCGAGTTGTCCACATCGGCGTCCGTTGTCCACAGGTTCGCCGTCCCGCGCCTGGTGAGCTGCCCGTCGCCCTAGCGTCGTCCCCGACGAGAGGGGACGACCATGGGTCGCGAACCACCGCACCGCATGCGCCGGTCCGCGCGGCTGCTCGCCACGCTGCGCACTTCCGGCTGGCGGCGGACGCTGCTGATGCGGCGCACCGCGGCCCTGCTCCTCGCGGCGCTGGCCCTCGCGCTCGCGCTCCGCCCCGCTGACGCCGGATCCCGCGGCCCGGTGGTGGTGGCCGCACGCGACCTTCCGTCGGGCACCGCACTCACCCCCGCCGACCTCACCCTGGCCACCTGGCCAGGCGATCTCGTCCCTGCCGGCGTGCTGACCGCACCGGCCGACGGCACCGGCCGCGTGCTCGCCGGAGCGGCCCGGGCCGGAGAACCGATCACCGACGTACGGCTGGCCGGGCCGGATGCGGCCGGGCGCGTGACGGGCCGGCCGGGCGACGCTGCGGTGCCGATCCGGCTCGCCGACCCCGACGTGGCGCGACTGCTCGAGCCCGGCAGCCGAGTTGACGTCGTGACACCGGCACCCGACGGCGACCGGCCCGTCGTGCTCGCCGCCGACGCCGCCGTGCTCACGGTCGTCGCCGCAGAAGCCGACACGATCTCACCCGGGCAGGGGTCACGCGGACGGCTGGTGCTCGTCGCCCTGCCCCGCGCGGATGCGGCCCGCGTCGCGGCAGCCGCGCTGTCCGAGCAGGTCGCCGTTACCCTGCGCTGAATCGAATCCGACTCGAGGGGTGACGAGGCGAGTGCTCAAGGGTTTCAAGGACTTCATCCTGCGCGGCAACGTCGTCGACCTCGCCGTCGCCGTCGTGGTCGGCGCCGCGTTCACCACGATCGTCACGGCGTTCACCAAGAGCCTCATCGAGCCGCTCATCAACGCGGTGACCCCGCCGAGCAGCCCAGGCTTCGGGATCCAACTGGTGGAGGGCAAGGAGAACACCTACATCGACGTCGCGGCCATCCTCACCGCGGTGATCAATTTCGTGATCGTCGCCGCAGTGGTCTACTTCGTCATCGTGCTGCCGCTCAACGCCCTCAAGGCGCGCCGCAAGAGCGGCGAGGAGAGCGGCCCCGCCGAGCCGACGGACGTCGAGCTGCTCGTCCAGATCCGCGACCTGCTCGCCGAGGGCCGCAACGGGGTCGCCGCAGGCCGCTACACGACCGGCGGGAGCGCCTCGGTCGTCGGCGACGGCCGCAGCGACGAGCGGCGCGTCTGACCCGCCTCCGTCCGACAGCGGTCGTCAGCCGCCGTGGTGCGGGGGACGGTTGGCGCGCAGCCACTCGTCCCCCGTCGCCGGCTCGTCCGGAGCGTCGGCTTTCTCGTCGCGGGTGACCTCGGGCAGCACCTCGCCGAAGATCTCGTCGAGGCGGCGGCGCACCGGGTCCGCCAGTGCCGGGGGTTGCGGTGCCGCCGGCTCGCCGTCGCTCGACCCGCCCGTCACGCCGAGCTCAGACGGCCGAGTCGAGGCCCGACAGCTGCGCGATGACGTGCCGCACGAGCGGCGTCAACGTCGCCATCCCGTCGCGCACCGCAGCCCGCGACGGCGCCAGGTTCACGACCAGCGTGCTGCCCGAGACCCCCACCAGCCCGCGCGACAGCCCGGCGTCCACCGCGCCCGCGGCCAACCCGGAGGCCCGGATGGCCTCGGCGATGCCGGGGATCGGCCGGTCCAGCACACCCGCCGTCGCGTCCGCGGTGACGTCGCGCGGCGACACGCCCGTCCCCCCGATCGTGATCACCAGGTCGACGCCGCCGATGACGGCGGTGTTCAGGGCGTTGCGGATCCGGACAGTGTCGCCGGGCACCACGACCACACCGTCGACCAGCAGCCGGGCCTCCTCGAGCAGCTCGCGGACGAGGGGACCGGTGGTGTCCTCGCGTTCCCCGTGGCTGACGCGGTCGTCCACGACCACGACGAGCGCGCGACCGATCTGGGGCGGGACCATCTCCATGGCGTCACCGTAGCGGGGGCCCGGGGAGACGACGGCGGGGAGGAGGCCCGGGAGCGGACCGCGCCGGCGCTGGGAGGGGGTACCGGCGCCGACGCGATCCTTATGTCCGCCGACCGCGGGGCACCACGGCCGCGGACCGTCCACGGTTCACCGCCATGATGCCACCCCTTTCATCAATTTGTGCGGCGTGAGCGAGATAGTCACCCCGTCTGGCCGCTCAGAGTGACGTCCACCTGTCGACCATCGACCGTCAGAGTGACGCGATCACCGGGGGCATGGTCTCGAATGGCGGCAACCAGTTCGTTCCCATTGGTGACGGGTCGGTCGTCCACCCGGGTGACCACTCCGCCCGCGCGCAGGCCCGCCTGCTCGGCCGGCCCGCCCGGAGTGACCTGGCCGATCGTCGCACCGTTCGAGGTCCGGTCGCCCGCGCTCAGGGAGACGCCCAGGATGGCTCGCGTCGCCCGCCCCGTCCGTTCGAGTTCCTCCGCCACCCGCTTGGCCTGGTTGATCGGAATCGCGAAACCCACTCCGATGGATCCACCCTGCGCGCCGGTCGTCGCAATCGCCGAATTGATTCCGACCAGCGCGCCCTGCATATCCACGAGCGGCCCGCCGGAATTGCCCGGATTGATGGCGGCGTCGGTCTGCACCGCGCTCAGCACGGTCGCCTCGCTCGCACCGGACTCCTGCCCGACGCTGACCGCCCGGTTCAACGCACTGATGATCCCCGTGGTGACGGTGCCCCCCAGGCCCAGCGGTGCACCGAACGCCACCACCTGCTGGCCGACGCGCAACGAGTCGGAGTTGCCGATGGTCACCGGCGTCAGCCCGGAGACACCCTGAGCCCGCAGCACGGCGAGGTCCGAGCTCGGGTCGCGACCGACGATCTGCGCGGGCGCGCTGGTTCCGTCCTGAAACAGCGCCACAACTCGGCCGCCGTTCGCCGCGGCCTCGACGACGTGGTTGTTGGTGAGCAGGAGCCCGTCTGCGCTGAGCACAATGCCTGAGCCTTCGCCGGCCGCGCGCACCCCCTCGACCTGCAGCTGGACCACGCTGGGCAACACACGAGCGGCCACGGCCTCGACCGGGCTGAGCGGGGTGGCGTCGGGATCTGCCGGCGGCAGCGGGTCCGCGAGAACACCCGCCGAGCTGCCCGTCCCGGCGCCCCGCGCCGACTCGTACCCGACGTAGCCGCCGATCCCTCCGCCGAGCAGTGCCGTGACCAGGCCGACGGCGGCGATGGTCCCGAGACCGGCGCGTCGGGACCGCGGGCCCTCGGAGGTGGCGGCAGGCAGCATCGTGGTCGGCGGGCCCCCTGGACCCGGCCCGTACGCCGGTGGCCCGTAGGCCTGCTGTCCGAAGGCCTGCCCGTACGCCGGCGGTTGACCGAACACGGGCGGTCCGTACGCCGACTGACCCGGATTCTGCTGACCGGGGCTCGGTGGTCCCCACGTGGCGTAGTCGTGCTCGGCGGTCCGTGCGGCGGGGTCGTCGGGCCGAGCGGCCGGGTCGTCGGGCCGAGGTGGGGTGCCGGGCCCCTGCTCAAAGGTCTCGGATGCGGAATCGGGGTTGTCGTTCGCCATGCCCTCTCCGGCATCGGGGACTGTGGTCGGCGAGCCTACGGCGTCACACGTGAGGCTCCTGTCGGGCGACTCCGCCCGACCCACCAGTACCCGGAACCGCCCTTCTCAGGCGGGAGCCCGCCCCGGGAGGCGCAACACCAGCAGGGCGCCGCCCTCGGGGGCTCGTCCGGCCCAGACCGCGCCGCCGTGCCGGACCGCCACCTGACGCACGATCGACAGCCCCAGCCCCGAGCCGGGCATGGTCCGCGCCCCGGCCGCCCGGTAGAAGCGGTCGAAGACGCGCGGCAGGTCCTGCTCGGCGATCCCCGTGCCCGAGTCGGCCACCTCCACCAGCACCGACCACGGGTCCAGCGGCCGCATCTGCACCCGCACCGTCGCACCCGGCGGGCTCCACTTGGCCGCGTTGTCGATCAGGTTGAGCACCGCCCGTTCCAGCGCGGTCGCGTCGCCGATGAGCGTCCACGGCACGAGCGTCGCGTCGAACTCCACGTCGCCGGCCCGACGGCGGGCCCGCTCGAGAGCCCGCTCGATGACGTCCGTGAGCTCCACCGGCTCGTGCACGACCTGGGGGGCGTCTTCCCGCGCCAGCTCGACCAGGTCGCCCACCAGCGTCGACAGCTCGGCGATCTGAGCCTGCAGGTCGTCGAGGATCTCGGCGTGGTCCGACTCGGGCAGCGGCGGCGCTCCGGGCCGGGACGCCGCGGTGAGCAGTTCCAGGTTCGTGCGCATGGAGGTCAGCGGGGTCCGCAGCTCGTGCCCGGCGTCGGCGACCAGCCGGCGCTGCTGCTCCTGGGACGCCGCGAGCGCACCGAGCATGTCGTTGAAGCTCGCCGTCAGCCGCGCCAGCTCGTCCGAACCGTCGACCGGGATGGGCTCCAGATCACCGGTCGACGCGACCCGTTCGGTCGCCGCGGTCAGCTGCTGCACCGGCCGCAGACCAGTCCGGGCCACCGCCACGCCGGCGAGCGCGGCCAGCGCCACACCCACCCCACCGATCGCCGGTAGTGCGACGCCGAGCCGGGTCAGCACCGCCCGGGTGGCGTCGAGCCGCTGCCCGATCACCAGCGCCCGGCCGTCGCCCGCAGCCACGGCCACCACCCGGTACTGCACCCGACCGTCGGTGGCGGTGCGCACCGACGAGTCGGCGTCGCCGCGGGCCACCTCCAGCTCCTGCTCCCCCAGCGGTGGCGCCGTCACCGCGCCCCGCGCCGACTGCGCCAGCCCGTTCGCGTAGAGCAGGGCGAGCCGGATGTCGCCGGCCCCGAGGGCGCCGGTCGGCGTGCCGGCGAGCCGCTCGGGGTCGACCAGCTCGCTCTGCGCGGCGGCCGTCGCGCGCTGCAGCAGGTTCGCGTCAAGGGTGGCGAGGATGTTCTGTCGGACGATGAAGAACGCCACGACCGACACGAGGATCACCGCGCCGGCCGCGGCCAGCGCGGTCAGCACCCCGATCCGGGCTCGCAGCGAGACGTGCCGAGGCGCGGGCAGCCGCAGCCGGCGCGTCTCCGGAGGTGCGGTCGCGGGCGGTGCGGTCACGGCGGCGACTCGCGCAGCACGTACCCGACCCCGCGCACGGTGTGGATCAGCCGCAGCTCGCCGTCCGCCTCGGTCTTGCGCCGGAGGTAGCCGATGTAGACCTCCAGCGCGTTGCCGGTGGTCGGGAAGTCGTAGCCCCAGACCTGCTCGAGGATCTGGGCGCGGGTGAGCACCCGGCGGGGGTAGGACAGCAGCAGCTCCAGCAGCGAGAACTCGGTGCGGGTCAGGCTGATCGACCGCTCCCCCCGGCGCACCTCGCGCGTGTCCTGGTTCAGGCTCAGATCGGCGAACTGCAGCACCGTCCCCTGGCCCGCGGCGTCGTCGTCGACGGTGCGGCGCCGCAGCAGCGCTCGGAGCCGCGCCAGCAGCTCCTCGAGCGCGAACGGCTTGGGCAGGTAGTCGTCCGCGCCGGCGTCGAGCCCGGCGACCCGGTCGGACACGGCGTCGCGAGCGGTGAGCACGAGGATCGGCAGCTCGTCGCCGGCCTCGCGCATCCGCCGGCAGACCTCGAGTCCGTCGAGCCGCGGCATCATCACGTCGAGGACCATCGCGTCCGGCCGCCGCTGCTGCACGGCCTCCAGCGCGTCCTTGCCGTCCGAGGCGAGATCCACCTGATAGCCGTTGAACGCGAGCGAGCGGCGCAGCGATTCGCGGACGGCCCGGTCGTCGTCGACGACGAGGATGCGCATGCGATCAGTGTGAACGGTGCCTCTGAGAGGCACCTGAGAGGCTCCAGATCAGCTCGACGTGACGAGCTGCGCGACGACGGCGCGGGCGTCGTCGTCGCGCAGTTCCATGATTGTCTCCAGCCCCAACACCTGCAACGGTCGCCGCACCGCGCGGTTGCCGCGGCCGGTGACGTGCAGGCGCATCCCGAGCCGCGCCGCCTCCTGACGCAGCTTGATCAGCGCGGCGATGCCGGCGGACGCCAGGAACGCGACATGATCGAGATCGAGCACGACGTCGGTGTGCCCTTCGAGCTGCTCGCGCACCCAGCGGTCGAACCCGGTGGCGGTCAAGGTGTCGAGGTCGCCCCGGACCTCGACGACCGCGAGCCCCTCTGTGACGTCCGTGGCCACCACCTGCAGCACGGGCGGCTCGTCGTCCTCGCCGCGCGGGACGGGGATGACGAGGCGGGAGTCGGTCATGCAGGTGTCCAGACGTCGGTCGGGAGGAGCGGACCGATCGACAGCCTACGGTGGGTGACGAAGATGTCACGGCATCGCCCCTCGGAACCCGATCATGTAGCTGGTAGATCGACCGACGCCGGCTTTCCGGGCGACGCGGTCCGCCTGCGCGGGGCCGACGGCAGAGCCGCCGTGGACGACCGCGACGGCCGGGCCCACCCGCTGAGCGGCTACGATCGGCCGGTCCGCCCTCGTAGCTCAGGGGATAGAGCATCGGTTTCCTAAACCGTGTGTCGCAGGTTCGAATCCTGCCGGGGGCACCAGGTCAGAGCGTTGAGTACCACCGTCAGCCGCTTGTCGTGGAGCCATACGTGGAGCCCAACCGCTGATAGGGTGCCCGCATGCCGCCCACCGGCTCCACGCGGCGCCAGCGCCAGCGCGGCGAGATCGAGACACTGCCCAGCGGTTCGCTGCGCGTGCGCGTGTACGCGGGCATCGACCCGTTATCCGGGAAGAAGCACCACCTGGTCGAGGTCATCCCGGCCGGGAAGGACGCCGCGAAGCTCGCCGAGAAGGCGCGGACCCGGCTGCTCAACCAGGTCGACGAGAAGCGCAGCCCACGCACGAAGGCGACGGTCGCACAGCTGATGGAGCGCTACCTCGAGATCCTGCAGATCGAGGACACGACGCGGGCCAGCTACGAACGTCTCGTCCGGCTGCACATCGGGCCCTTGCTCGGCCACCTCGGCGTCGGCCGCCTCGACGGCGAGACGCTCGACTCCTTCTATTGCGAGCTGCGCCGCTGCCGGACGCACTGCAACCGCCGCCCGTTCGACGAGCACCACACCGACGGCGAGCACACCTGCAACAAGCGCTGCGGCCCGCACCGCTGCCGCCCGCTCAGCAACTCGTCTGTCCGCCAGGTCCATAACTTCCTCAACGGCGCCTTCACCCGGGCCGTGCGCTGGCGCTGGGTCGGCAGCAACCCCGTCCGCCAGGCCGAGCCGCCGGCCCTGCCGAAGGCCGACCCGCAGCCGCCGAAACCAGCTCAGGCGGCGCGGATCGTCGCTGAAGCCTGGCGAGACCCCGACTGGGGCATGCTCGTCTGGCTCGCGATGACGACCGGCGCCCGCCGCGGCGAGCTGTGCGCGCTGCGCTGGCGGGACATCGACTTCACGACGGCGCTCCTTGCCGTCGGGTCGAGCATCGGGCAGCTCGGGACGCGGGTCTGGGAGAAGGACACCAAGACCCACCAGCGTCGGCGCATCGTCGTCGACGCCCAGACCCTCGCCCTGCTTCGCGCCTACCTGAACCACCGGGCCCAACGCGCTGCACTGCTCAGCGTCGAGCTGGCGGAGGAGGCCTTCGTGTTCTCCCCGCTTCCCGACGGCAGCACGCCGATCCGGCCCGACACCGTGACGCAGCGGTACCGCCGTATGTGCAGCCGACTCGGCTGGGACATGCACATCCACCAGCTGCGCCACTTCTCCGCGACCGAGCTGATAGCCGCCGGCGTCGACGTGCGGACTGTCGCCGGACGCCTCGGCCACAGCGGCGGTGGGACGACAACCCTGCGCGTCTACAGCGCGTGGGTCGCCGAGGCGGATCAGCGAGCGGCTGCGTCGCTCGCGGCGCGTCTTCCCGAGGTCGCGGCGGGCGATTGGCTCCGCGACACGTCGCGCGCATCGCGTTACCAGACTGACAACTCACAAGAGAGATCCGCGCCATATCAACGCATAGCTGCCGATCTGCGCGGCAGCATCAGGTGCGGGGCGCTGCAACCCGGGACGCCGATGCCGACGGTGAAAGATCTTGGCGCTCGGTACCAGGTTGCTGCAGGGACGGCACAGCGCGCCCTTGCGCTCCTCCACAACGAGGGTCTGATCGAGATTGGACGAGGTCGGCGAGGAGTCGTAGCTCATCCCGTACCACTAGTGTGTAAGACGAGCGGTTCGCGTCGACTCCCACCTCTACCAGCAACAATAGCAACGCACCCCACCTCAGCAGCCTCACCGTGGCACCTTGGTTGACTGCAGTTCGCACCACGAATGACTCCACGGACGCGTCCACGGCCAACGTCGCGTGCGCCGCCGTGCCACGACCCTCTCGGCGGCAGCTGCGCGACGCCGAGCTCAAGGCCGAGATCGCGCGGGTGCACGCGGAGAACTACGAGGTCTACGGCGGTGGAAGGTGTGGCTTCAGCTCAACGGTGAAGGCATCGGTCGCCCGGTGCGCTGTCGAGCGGCTCATGCGTGACCTCGGGCTGGCCGGAGCCCACCGCGGCCGCCGGCACCGCACCACCCACGCCGACGCTGCGGCGACCGGCCGACCGACCTGGTGGGCTGTCAGTTTCAACCCGCCTGCGCCGAACCGCACCTGGGTCGCCCCCGCTGTTCCTGCCGGCGTCACCGTCCACCTCAAGATTATCGGGAGAACGACACCGACCTGCCGACCAGCACCCCTCACCGACGCGAATCAGAACCCAGAGTGGGATCATCGGCAAATGGCGGCAGATTCAATTCGTCATCACCTTAGAATGCTGCCCCGCGTCAAGGCGGGCACGACCGCGGGATCGCCGCGGCGGCGGCTCACTGGACATGACCCCACAGCATCCCAGCACCCGCCCCGACCCGAGGACCCAAATTCGCAGGCGGATGGCCACCCGTGCAAGTGCGGCGGACACCACTACCGCTACTGCCAAGACGACATGGGCGGATGCGGGCACACGATGTACGCGCCGCCCATGGCCGAGGGGTGCGCCGATCCGGTCAACCGGTCGATCCGCTAGGCGCCGCCGTATCCCAGGACTGACGAGAACACGAAGAATCAGAGCAGAAGCAGCGCTCCAGTGCCCGCGGCTGACCTCAGAAGCTAACCCGAATTATGATCATGTCGCCGGCCTCCGCTGTATCTTTTGAGCCATGCACGGAGACTCGTGGCTTCTTGACGATTACCGGCAAGGTCGTCGAGGGGACGACTGGGTGGCAGTACAGGGTGCTATTCGATTCGGTTATCGACGCCATTTTAGGTTCGCGACGTCAGATCGTCAACGGATCCACACTATCAAACCGGCTCGTCCCAAGGGTTCACATCCCAATTTGTTACATTAACCCAAGAAACCTGGCCGTCCAAATCGGGATCCTCCTCGCCGTGTGGCGGCTTGTACGTGACCTTCACATACTCGTCTCTGTATGTCCTATGAAATGTGTCTACCGTGTACCACGGATGCGGCTGTATGACGCTAATGCTGCAAAAATTGTCCCTGCCGCCATTCGTTCGGTCGTAAATCCAAATCAGCGTACCTCGTCGTACTTCTGCGAGCACAACGGACCGCGCTTCATCGTTCTTCTTGGGGCGCTTTCCGAGCTGAGGAAGTTGATCGTTGAAAACGTCAACAACGTCCTGCGTGCCACTGTTCCCTTCGTAGAAAATAATTGCACCCAACATGCACTCCTTTAACGGTAATAGCGACAAGCGGAGACGTCCTTGCGTTGCGCTTGTCAAGCTATTGCCCTCGAGCCGGAAAGTCAATACCCTCTATGCACCTCGTAGGGACGTCAATCGTGGAAGCGGTGACGCCTGTAGGCCAAGCTCCGCCGCTCGCGGCTGGGTTGCGCAGTGATGACGCGCAGGACTCTAGGCTGTAGTGGATTGGCGCAGCCGGGGACGCGGCGTGCGCTCGACGGGAGCGGGAACAACTTTTCCGCGTTGGCTAGTTCGCGTCGGCCGACTGCACCAGCTGTCGTGGCCCGAGCATCTTTGCCGCCACAATTAGCCCTGCGTTGTGTGCTTTCGGACCTGAGTGACTAGCTGATGCATCGACCACAAGCCGTGGAACGATGTTGCGCTCAAAAGCGTCGACGGCCGTCTTCAAAACGCAGACCTCTGTGTCGATCCCGCACACGTAGACGTCCGTCCAGCCGCGATCCTTGGCGTGCTGCTCACCCTCGTCCGTGAACAACGTGTAGACCCTCTTGTCGACCACTGCGGTCGCGCCATTAACGTAAGGTTGTAGATCCGGTACGATGTCAATTGCGGGCGAGTGCTGGAGCTTCGTCCATCCCATCAGCCGCTCGAAGATGCTGTCTTCGTGGTTGATGTATCGAGTGAATACGACGTCGCGGCCAGCGGCTTGCCACCGCTTGACGAGATCGACGCTGAGTCTTACGACGTGTGCTGAGTGCTCGGTGACGAACCCGTTCTGAACGTCGACCACGATAAGGGCAGCTGCGCCGGTCTCCACTGCGACTCTACGTCCTCTCGCAATCCTTGAGCGCCCCTAGAGCTTGGTTAAGCCGTCGCGCGAGCCCGCTCGTGCTGACGATGGCTTCCCGCATTGCACGGTGTTGGGACGTTTCCTGAGGGCGCTCCGTCATCAGCCTCGACTTGACTCCCCGTAAGTAGCGCCAGCCGCAGGTATCGGAGACGACAGGATCGCGGTCCGCCTCGACCTCAGCGGGAACGTAGTCTGAGTACGACCACGCTGCCTGAACGGACAGCTCGCAGGCGAAGAGTTCGTTTTCTGTCAGTGCACGTGCAGTCGCCGTCGGGTGGTAGACCACCCCAGACCACGAGGCGTACGCCGAGGAAATCCCGAGGACGCCGAAGTCGACGATCTCTGGATGGTCGAACCCCTCGCGCAGCAGTGCTTGTTCGACGACCGCGGCACGGTGACGTTCCGAATCGTACTCGGCGATTGCGTGAGGAGTGTCACGACTGGTCATGACCCGCGGAATCGTAAGAAGTCTCAGTGCGCAGCCGCGACGGGCGATGTCCAGGGGGATCTGTTCGACCCAGTACGCACTGAGGACGTACGGCTCACTCAGCGTCGGGCAGTCGTAGGACGCGAGGCCGACGGCTGCCTGCTCTATGTTGACTGGGTACGACTGCCGACGCCATACCGTCACTTCTGCAATGCTCGTCGGTCGAAGGTGGTCGGCCGAGATGCTGGTCAGGGGCTGCCATCTACCAAGCGCTGCTCGACGTGCGGGCACACCTATCAGCATAGGCCTAAGAATGAGTATGTTCAGCTCTTCGACGATTTTGAACTTCAGCCGGCAGTCGCCGGGGTGGTTGTTGCTACTGCCATTGACTGGTAATCTCTGTGTGGCACCTTTATGACACGGTCGGAACTGCCCCGGCCTCTGCGCCGGCAGTGGCGCTACTGCGCGAGCGCTTGAACATCACCAGCCCAGGCGCTGGCTCCTCGCCTACGGAAGCCTGGGTGGGACTCCGGAAGCCGCCGAGGAACTGATCGACACGTTCGAGCGTTGGCTGTCCGAATGGACCGCGGGTAAGGATTGGGCAGCACTCATGCCGAGCGGTGGAGGGTTTATGGACACCGGCCCTCGGTACCCGGGACGGAACCTGCGTGACCAGTGACCAGGCAGGCCAGCCTTCTGATCCGTAGTCCGAACACTGACGCCTCGACGGGCCGGATAAGTGGCCACGCGTAGGCGCGGCAGGTGCCAGACTGAGCATCGGTGGCATCGGTAGGCAGCAGTTCGTGGCCAGGACCGTGGCCAAAGATCGACAGCCCTCGCGGCGAAGATCTTCGGCCGCATGCTCCGGCGCGAGTGCAGCGGGACATGACCGCGCCCTGTGGCGGCAGAAACGAGCCGCCTTGAAGAGTCGAACCCGGACCAACGCATTACGTGTACGTGCTGTATCGATGACGCGGTGGCACAGCGGGTCCATCCGTGCACGTCGGGCAGGACTCCGCTGGAGGCCACAAAGAAGGCCACGCGCGTCGGCGCTGGGCTGTCCCTCCGTCCAGCGCCAACAGTCTGCCGATCGTCGTGAGGCTGAGCGTGCAACTAAGGTAGGCAAGCCGGGCCGGACGCAGCCCCCTCGCTGTCCGGCCCGGCGCTTCCTCCACGAGATGCGGCCCGGCCCCACCTCGCCCCTCCAGCAAGACAGGGCCGGATCACGGCGCAGGTACCCCGCCCGGCGCTTCGCCCGCCTTCAATGCCGATCAACACCTGAACGGCGCAACTGGAGCTGGCGCCGCCAAGAGCCGTGGTCCCGCCCAGACCGAGTCGAACATTCGTTCGGTTACTGCTACGGTCTATCCGCTGCGGCCGGGCCAGGGTGGGGGAAGCACCCTGGCCGCCGTGGCGCCAAGCAGACCTACCGCTCAGCCGCCTGCGAACCTACGGTGATCGAGTGGCTGATGCGACCCCCCGCGGGCTTGCCGACCACCTCTACGTCGAGCCCGACGACATCGAGGTCGTTCTCGCCGGCCTCGCCGAGGATGGCGACGTCCCCGACGACGGCCTGATCCCGCAGTGGCTCTGCGATGAGGTGTCCGACGTGCTGGACCCGTGGCCGTTGGTGCGGCGCGTCCCGGACGTCTACAAGCCCTGACGCCCGCGCCCACGCCGATCCTTGAACTCGACCACGGCAGGTCCGAGTGGAAAGCCCAGCGGAAACGACACGATCGCCCACCACGGCTGCGCCGCCTGCCAGCCGACCAGGACACCGACCACGCAGATCGCCATCCAGATCGCTTTGGCCGAATGTCAGCCGAAGGATCGGCGAGTACGCGGGTGACGGCGACAGCATCTCCCGCCGCTGCTCAGACACCAGAGGGTGAACCTGCCGTGAACCCGATGGGTCACTCGGTCCAGACGACCACCCGTGTCCCATCCGGTGCCGGGGCGTCGAGGTCGGTGACCCGCTCGCCGTCGACCCGCAGCCGCCCGGCCGTCATGTGCTGATCGATCCGCTCGGCAGACAGGCCGGCCGCCATCAGCAGGTCCCGCACGCTACGTGGAGTCGGTTCGTCGGTCACGGCCTCATCGTGCGTCCGGGCACCGACAGTTTCCGGTGCATCGTCTGCCGCACGTCACGGTGATCCCCGGGCGAGCACCAGCCCGGCGAGCGTCTCGTAGTCGACCGCGACGAGCACGACCGCGGGCCGGGGGTGCGGCCGCAGCAGGATCATGGCGGTGGCGCTGCGGTTCGGCGGTGAGCCACATTCGCCTCCGGGAACCGGACGACCGGGCGGAGCAAGGACCGGGTCACGAGCTGGTGCAGGCCGGGATGGCGCCGTTGTGGCCGTACGGCACGACGAGCCCCCGGTACATGTAGGCGGCCTCGGCGTCTCCCGGGTCGGACATGAGGGCGGCCTTACTGGGCGCGTCGTTCTTCCAGTGCACGCGCAACCACACCGGCCCGACGTCGTTGATCGGGTTCGGGGGCGTGAAGGCGCTCTTCTGCACGCAGTCGGCCCAGACGATGCTGCGGTTGGTCGTGTAACCCAGGCGGTTGGCCGCGACGTCCGCCGACGACCGGGCGAACAACCCCTCGGGCCCGGTGTCAACTACCACGAACGGCCACGGACCGTCGCCCGACGGGGCCGTCGTCGACTGCTTCGCGAGTTCGGCCTTGAACTGGCCGTCGTTGGGCGTCGACGTACTGAGCCGACCGACGGCGTCCTGGATCTGCACCGTGCAGTGCGCGTTGGCCTCCACGTGGCCGCAGTTGATGTTGTTCCCGTTGTCCTGCGAGCCCGTGTCCTGGTTGACGATCTGGGTGCCGCCTTGGTTCGCATTGTTGCCCGAACGAGAAACGCTCTGCTGCGAGGTGGGCGGCCCGCCGCACGAGCCGAAGACGAGCGCGACGACGACGCCGATCACGGACACAACGAGCATCCATCGGTTGAGGCGCCAGCTGCGCACGGTGGCGTCCCCGGGGTCGACGTCGCCGCCGACGTTCTGAATGTCCCTATCAAGCATGCTCCTCCCCCTCAGATCCGGCCGTCGCACCCCTAGCGCGTGGCGGGTGTGCCCGGCTCGAGCCGCCCCGTCTCGTCGATCTCGTCGACGCTCACGACGTCAAGGTCGGGTGCCTTGCCATGGGCGGGCTGGTAGAGCTCAGCGAGCTGGCGGCGAAGGCCGCGGGCCTGGGCGGCCAGGAGACGGCGCCCCCGAGCCAGCTGCCGTTCGCGTACACGGAGGTTTAGCTGCTCGAATGTGATGCCCGCGGCGAAGCCAGTGAGCACGAGCAGCCCTGCGACCAGGACGACCACCGGCAGCGGGGCGGTCAGATCCACCGCCGCGGTGCTGGCTGGGATTGGGTACAGCAAAAGCGAAGCGTGAGTAAGCTCGAGGACCGTCATGCGGCCCCCCTTCTTGGATCCTGGATTGGTTCAGGAAGACAGATTTCGGGTGACGAACCGGAAGCGCCGGTGACGCGTGCCGATTTCATTTCTTCGACGCGCGCCCTTGGGCTAGTGCACGTCCGCCGCCCGCGGAGACCGGCGCGGCGAGCGTCCCGGCGCCCGTCATAGGCAAGACGGAAGCCGTGAGCGGACCAGGGGTCTGCCAGCGGATTAGCCGACGGGCCCGCTCTGCACCGCAGGGCCGGGACGGGCAGTACCGTCGGATCGGTGGATCGCACAGGTGGAATCTCCTCGGCAGGGTCGGCAGCATGCCGTCCATGTTCGAAGCCGGGCCACCACCCGTCACACAACTGCTACCAAGCGGCTACTGAGGCTCGCTTCGGTACTGCTCGAGAGCTATAATCGCGTGTTCTCCGCGTCGGCCGTGGCGACCTCCGCCGCGAGCAGTCCCGCAGCTCCCGTTGTCAAGCCGAACAGGTCGCTCGCCCCGCCGCCGTCCTCGTCAAGTGTCCGCGTGCGACGTAGCAGAGCGGCGTCCCCCGTGCGAGCCAGCGCTCGGAGGTCGGCGCCCGACGGACCACCCGGGAACAGCGGTCGTTCGAGCACGTCGCCTGGGGCGAGGCACTCGGCGAGCTCGCGGAGCCGTGGGGCGAGCGACGTGCCGGACACCTGGGACGCGGCCATCAATTGGCGCCACTCGTCCAGGAACGCCAAGGCTCGGCGGACCTCCTGGAGCTCCTCGTCCGTATCCGCGAGGGCCGGGGGCGCCTTGCTGAGCGCGTCAAAGACATCGACACGCAGCGGCGCGACGTCCGCGCCCGGCAGCTCGACGATGCTCTCGAGATGCACGGTGGACGAACCGCGCGGCGGCTTCGCCTCTACCGTCAGCAGCGACTGCCCGCGCGGCGCGTCCGAGCGCCCATCGAGGAGCCGCACCCGGAGGCGCTGCACAACGGGCTGGTCGAGCGCGCGCCGATAGGCGGGGACGCGGACGAGAAGCGCGGGACGGTCTCCCAATTGCGTATCGGCCACCGTGATCTCGGCTGCACCCGGATTGCGGGAAAGCGCGAGAACGCGCGCCTGGACCTGTCGTGGATCGATCATGCTCGCCCGTCGGGGGCGCGTCGGGTGCCGTCGCGGTCGCCGCGCCGGCGCCTCGGGCGTCATCGTATACGAAGACGTCCGGAGCGCGGCGACGGCCTCCCAGGCGCGCCGCACGTCGGACAGCTGCCGGTCGGCGGCATTGTCCACGTCGGCGAGCAGCTCGCCGTAGCCCGCGACCAGCGGCTCCAACACGCGGACGAGCCCCACGGGCAGCACACCGCGGTGGGCGGCCAGCGCCCGGAGATAGCGGACCACACCGCGCGACGCGCGTCGCGCGAGATTCACGGCCTCGCCGAGGATGACGCCGCGGACCTCAGAATCGACCGGAAGGGTCTTTGCAGCCCGCCCTCGTGCCACGCCGCGCTCCGCGTCCACCAGCGACTGGTCCAACGCCGACGGAAGCCAGAAGTTCAGTGCATCGATCATGGCGACGCGGGCCCACAGCGGCGCCGAACTGGGCTTGAACGTCGGCGGACGCTCCGCCGAGCGGCCGACTCTGCGCATGGCTTGCGGCCCGACCAGGGCTTTAAGCAGCGGATTCGTGGTGCCGTCTACCGCGTCGGCGGAGACCGGGCATGGCCGCCACGGCGCCGCAAGATCGACGTCGACACAGACACCCGCTCCAATGTGCGCAGCGTAAGCCAGCACGGAATTGAGATGAGCGTCGCAGGCCATCATCGAGAATGGCCCCCCTGGGGACGGCTCAATTCACGGGTCTCCGGAGGCTAACAGATCTAAGCGCTTCTCAACATCGTCGAGCCAACGGATCGCTAGTTCGTGGGCGCGCGTCCAACCGAGCCGCGGCGGAATGCCCTCGGCGGGAGCGGCGGCCGCTGCAAGGTAGCGCATCGTGTCGGCGTAGAGCCCCGGCAACCCCTTTGCCCGCCGCAGCGCCGCCGGATCGACGTCCGCCGCGAACGGCCTGCCGAACCGCCGGATCCGGGTCGCGCGCGCGCAGAACGTCATCGGCGTGTTCCGCACGACGGACGGCGTGTCAGCCGATGGCTCGAGCCAGGTCCACGGGTCGTCCTCCACCCACCTGCGATAGTCGGCGTAGGCGTAGACGAGCACCTCGTACAACGTCAACCCCGGCTTGACCAGGAGCGCCCGCAGGGCTAGGAGATCCTGCTGCTCGCGGACGACAGTCTGCGCAGCCCGCCACGTCAGCATCGCGTGCCCGAAGTCCCCTTCGGGTGCTGGGGCCAGGACGGCCAACGGGATGGCCTGGCCATCGCGCGTCGGACAGAACGACGTCGGCAGCATCCGCGCGGCGTCCCCGAACTCCGCCCATGCCTCGACCACTTGGCCAAGAGCTCGCCACCGCATTCCCCGGGTGATGGCGTGCACCATTGACAGAAGCCGCGCGGCCTGCCCCTGCGCCTCGCCCACGACCTGTGGGTAGATCACGTACAGCACATCGCGCCAGTTTCCGGCCTCGAGCGCGCACACGGCCGCGTCCAGCCACTCGGGTGGCCGGGGAGGCCGGACGCCCGGGCCTGTCATGGCCTACGCGTCGGAGCCGAGACGTACTGATGCCGGGGAACGGAAGCCCGCGCAGGACGTCCCTTCTGGCAGCGCGTACACGTCCGTCGTGCCATAGGTGGTGGCTGGGCCGTAAGGCATGATCTTCTCGCCTACACCTGGCGACGATGTGGGAGTGGCAGCCAACACCCAACCGTGGTCAGACCCGAACATCATTACGACCCACCCCACTTCATACCCAGGTCGTCTCAGTGCGGTAGCGTAACACGGCAAAAGAAGTTTGCTCTCCCAATGTTGGGTAGAGTTGGCCGACAGCGGCCGGTTTAGTGGAGGGTTGGCGGTGTCAGTCGTAGTGGGCGGCACCGTGGGCGAGTCGGGCCGATCTCGGTGAAAGGTGGCATAGTCTGTTGGAGTCAGCTAGAATCCGCGGCTTTCGAGCCGTATCGACCAGGCACGGCAGTGCACCGCGACGAGCAGGGGAGGCGCAGTGGCGCTAGCGCCGCGCCAGGCCGTACGGCTTGCCCGCGCCCTGCGTGAGCTCCGCGAGTCGGAGTGGCCCGACAGCTCGCTCACTCAGGCTCAGCTGGCCGCCGCGTTGAGCTCGGAGAGAAGTCGCGTCGCCCCGGCAACGCTCAGCTCGTGGGAGTCGCTCAGCAACCCCAAGGCCCCACCCCCGAGCAGGCTCAGCGCGTATGCACGGTTCTTCGCCAGCCGCCGTTCTCTGGAGCCCAAGCCGCACCTGCTCCCCGTCGAGCAGCTCACTCCGGACGAGCACGACCGGTTCAAAGAACTCGAAGAGCATCTTCTCGGTCTGTTCCACACGGGCAGTCCCGAGCAGCGCAACACGTTCTCCTTCGACGAAGGCCCGATCACGATCATCTGCCCGGAGCTGCCCGAGGAGGAGCGCGGCCCGCTCGCCGACAAGACCAAACCCAACTTCAACCGCCTTCAGCAGTTCGCCGACATTGATGCGCTGCTAGAGATCTGGGGGCACATCCGCGCTGAGAACCCCGCCCTCGAGGTGCGGTTCCGTCTGCCGAACGAGCTTGCTGCGGACGACTTCCAGGCGCACGTAGTCCTGTTGGGCGGCGTCGGCTGGAACGACATGACCCGCCGTATCCAGTCGGCGATCAAGCAGGTTCCCATTACTCAGGTCGATGACCCCTCGCTTAAGACCGGCGACATCTTCAAGGTGAAGGACACCGAGGGCGAACGCCGGTTCTACCCGATCTGGGACGACGGCCCCGATGGCACCGGCGAACTCGTGGAGGACGTCGCGCAGATCGTCCGACTGCGTAGCCCGTTCCAGAGTAGCCGCACGCTCACAATCTGCAACGGCATCCACAGCCGCGGCGTCCTCGGTGGCGTCCGCTGTCTCACCGACAGATTGGTTCGCGAGGCCAACGAGCGCTACCTCATCCAGCGTTTCCCGGAGGGCCACTTTGCCCTTCTCCTGCGCGTGCCCGTGGTGTCCAACGCGAGCCTGTCGCCCGACCTTCAGGACCCATATGCCCGGCTCTACGAGTGGGCTCCTAGCACAGAAATACGCGGATGAGCCGGCCTCTCGACGGCCCGATGCGTCACCGGTCCTCGCACTCCGAACTGCTGGCGGACGTGCAGGACTCGTACGTCGAATCGGCAGGCGGACTGAACGCGATCGTCGTTCCGTCCGCTCGCCGTGCGTCGTCGCTGGACCTGCTCATCGACCTGTCGGCCCGGCTCGGGGCCGTGTTGGTGGTGCTGTGCAGCAGGCACAGCACCGTCGAGGACGTCGCCGACCGGGTGGCTAGAAACCCGCTCGCGGAGGCTTTCATGATCGATGTGCCAAAGGGCTTCCAGCTGCGGCAGATGCCGAGACGGACGGCGGCGCCCGAGTTCCGGGATGCGAGCGGGGGCCGCGCCAGCGACCTCAGCACGAAGCGCAACCTCGGCCTGCTCCTCGCGAGGCTCATGGGCTGGGGCAAGATCGCCTTCATTGACGACGACATTACGCTGACCGACACGGCGGTGTTTCGACGCCTATCGAAAAGCCTCGATACCAGTAATATGGCCGGAATGGTCTGTCGCGACTATCCGGACAACTCCGTCGTATGCCACGCGCTGCGGCTTGCCGGATTTCACCAAGACAACTTCGTCTCCGGAGCCGTACTGGGCGTGAACTGCTACGACCTGCCACTCACCTTTTTCCCCGACATCTACAACGAGGACTGGTTCTTCTTTAGCCGAGCAGTGGTCAACCACGAGCTGACCAGTGTCGGCGACGCGACCCAGCTTCCCTACAAGCCCTTCGCCGACCCGGGCCGGGCCCGGTCGGAGGAGTTCGGCGACTTGCTGGCCGAGGGGCTCTACTCGCTGATCGGTGACGCGGGCGGCGCAGCCTTGGGCTACGACGCGCTGCTGGACCTGGCCACGTGGCAGTTCTGGCACGACTGGATCGATGGCCGCAGGGAAACCCACGAGATCATCAAGAGCTACCTTGCCGACTCGGACACTGTCGAGACCCGGCAGGCGATGCGCTCGCTGTCGGCCGCCGAGGACCAGCTGGTGACGATCAAGGCCGACACCTGCGTGGCGTTCCTCGATGCCTGGCGAGCCGACCTGAAGGACTGGGCTATGTCGTCGGCCGCGGTGAACATGGTGTCCGACTACTGGGAAGCCATGGCCGTGCTCGGCGTACGGAAGTGGCGTCACGCGGTCGGGGGTGACGCATACGCCGGCTCGGCGCAGCGGCTGAGAACCCGCTCCTTGCAGCTCAGCTACTCGGCGAGCCGGTGAGCGGCATTCGCATCCGTCTCTCGGACTGATTCGGTACATCGGGCAGCGGTTGCGGCTCGCCTTCGAGGCAAAACCCCACGTGCTCGTAGGCCCGCTGGGCATCGTGGTTGTCCTCCAGCACCCAGAGCCACAGGTCGCGGGCCCCTGCGGCCCACTCCCATTTCGCCAACGTGTTCAACATCGAGCGGAAGACGCCGCGCTTGCGGTACTCAGGCCTGACCCAGATCGACTGGACCTCCCGTGAACGCGGGGTGGCGCGATCGCGGACAGAATGCAGCAGCCCGACGATGTCGCAGTCGGGCGCCACGACCACCCAGCGCGCTGCGATAAATGTGGCACGCCATTCCGGCTCGCCCCACGACGACACGTGATCGTGTCGTGAGAGAAACGCCTGGGGTGATTCTTTGAGCGCCTCGAGACGGGCCTCGCACAGGAGTTCCCATTCGTCGTCAACCAGCTCCCGCACGTTCCACATGGAGTTCGTCATTGAGTCCCAACGGTGTGTAGCCCGCACTGCCGGGGCATGTCATTCCATAGTGACTCGCCCCAGCCGCTCGAACCAGAGCACGGGTCGCCCCCGTCGTCAAAGCCTGTGTGAGTGCGCTCACTGTCATCCTTGCAGGGGGCCGGGCCCGCCGCTCCGGAGCCTGATCATCCATAGTAGACGAGATGGCCATCCAACGTGGCAGCGAATTCCGTCCTCCGGCCCAACAGAGACAGCCAGGCCGATGGACGGCCTCACGCTGACCTGCAGAGTCTGTACCCGACACTACGCAACCGTACATTTGGGAAGCGAAATCGCCGGATTGCTCTCGCCGCAGATCAAGTCGGCGCCTGCGGACGGCGCAGCCTAGTTCCACGCAGCTCGCTCCCTCTGCCTCCGACACGGTCACGGCCAAGGGGAACCTGCTACTCTGACCGAGGGCCGCCGGTCACAACCGCGAGATCGCCCAGCCGACTCTGGTTGACCGATATGCCGCCTCCGAGTGAAGCACATTGAGTGCAAGAACTGCTCGCGCTAGCCGACGCAAACATTGTGGGGCTATGGTTTAGCTGCGTTGCGCTCGTTGGCGGAGGTGAAGCCTCCGTACTCACAGGCGATCTCGCGCATGGCATTTGTGGTTGATCGCCACCACCGGTCGCTTCCGGACTCCTCTTTACACTCTCGTGGAGTGCGAGTCACCACGCTAAGCTCCTTGCGGACGAGGCGGATCCGCAATAGTTGCTTCTCGTCAGTTCACGGGAGGGGCATGCCATGGCTTTGGGGAGCGGCAGCGCAGCGGTACACCTCGCCCAACGCCTTCGCGAGCTGCGCGAGCACGAGTGGGACGATCGCACCGTCCGTCAGGCCCACCTCGCCACTGCTCTGGACGCCTCGCCGGCCACCGTCAGTTCGTACGAGTCGGTCTCCGCTCCCAAGGCGCCGACCACCGCCCGCCTCACCGCTTATGCCCAGTTCTTCGCCACCCGCCGGTCCGTCGACGGGGACAGCCCGACGCTCCACGACCTCACGAGCTTCACCCCTGACGAACGGGAGCGGTTCGTGCAGCTCAAGGCCGAGCTATTCGCCCTGCATGCCGCGATCGGCCGGGACCCGGCGCGAGCTCGACCTGGACCCCGGTCCACCGCCGGGTCGTCGCGACGAAGTCGCTGAGCGCCCCACCGCTTGGCAGCGCCGACCGCACATCCAGTTCGCTCATCCTGACCGCCTCCCGGTGTCAGGAGACGACGCGGACGCGTCCGGTGGGGACGACTGTCGCGCCCGGCGACTTTCTGCGGGGCTACGCCGGGACGGCGCGCTCGTACGCCGCCGCCAGCTCGGCGGCGAGCAGGTCCCCGGGGCCGGCGACGGAGTTCACGACTTCGGCCGCGCCGCCGTCGTCACCGGCGATCGCGCCGGCCGCAACCGGCTTGCCGCCGCGCAACACGGCCGCCAACGGGCGGTCCCCCAGCTCGGCGATCCGCTTCAGGTGAGAGACCGAGGGGCCACAGGACCAGAGCGGCTCGTCGCCGTGGGGCGCGAGCGTGCCGACAACCGCCTGCAGGCGGGACGTCGGTGCGGCGTTAGCGCCCCAGAGTCGGGTGTCGGCCACGAGCGCGCGCCAGCCGGCGAGGAACAACGTGGCCCGCCGCACACGACACAGCTCGGCGTTGTCGGTGAGCACCGGCGGCGGCTCCCGCTCTGCGTCGTGCAGCTCGACCCGGACGTCGCGCGGGCCGGCCGCGGCGGTGAGGCACACGACGACCTCGAAGCACCGGTCGCTGACGCGGTCCAGCAGCCCGAGGAGGCCGTAGCCGTGGATCCGTCCGGAGCGTCGGTGAACCAGCCGCACCGCGAGGTCCGGAAGGTCGATCGCCTTCGGGAGCGGCTCGAATGCGGGCACGCGGACGCGCAGCGCTGCGCGGTCCGCCAGGCGCACCGGCACCACCTGGATCTCCGCGGAGTCGGCGGCCGGCCCCAGCCGCAGCACCCGCGCTCGCACCGAGCGCGGGTCGATCCGGGCCGTACCCGACGGCGCATCCGGTGGCGGTGCAGCCCCGCGCCGGCCACGTGCGCGCAGGGGTGTGCCGCTAATCAGCCGGTCCAGGGCCTCGATTGCCGCGGCCAGAGCGCTGTCGTAACCGTCCACCTCGGCGGCGATCGCCCTGAGGCCCTGGGCCAGCACAGCGAGCGAGGCCGCCAGCGGTGCGGGCGCGCGCTGGTCGAGCCGTGTCCACCGGTCGAGGTACGCCACCAGCTCGTGGGCGGCCGAGCGCGCGCGCACCAGGGCCCCGTCGATGAGGTCGCGCCGCGTCGGTTCGCCCCGGGCGAGCGTTCGGGCGGCACCGACCTGCGCCACCGCTATCTCGGCGTTCAGTAGCGCACGGTTCAGCGGCAGGTAGAGCCGGTGGTCCAGCATGGTGACAGCGGCCAGCCGCAGCCACGGCGTGCGGTCGACATCGCGGTGGTCGTCCGGTGCCGCCCTTCTTGAGCCGTTGCCGATCGACAGCGCGACGCACCGGGCCGGCGTCGCCGGATCCCAGGTCACCGTTACTCCGGGCACGACCTCGGCGGCGAACTCGAGCTCGCCACGGCGGGCACCCGACCGCTCGACCGCGAGATCGGTGTACGCCAACCGCGCGCCAAGGGCGCTCACCGTGGTGGACATTCGCGGCCTCGCCTCCGTCGGTCCACGACCCGATCCCGTACGCGTTCTGGCGCCCGACACCGTGCGAGACCGGTGGCGGACCGCATTCACCCAACCACTACCGGCGCTGAGTGTCGCATCGTGTTGTGGAATCAGACCAGGTTTGCGTCAAAGTCGGGCCGAAGTGTCTTCGCCCAGTGCTTGGCGTACTGCACCGCACACGCGCGGCCGAGGCGTACCGAAAGGTCAGCACGGCCGCGGGTGAGCTGCTCACCGGCGAGCACCATTAGGGCAGCCTCGCGCACGCTCCCGTAGCCACCCATCCTGTGCCACGTCTGGGACGTCACCGAGCCCCGACGGACGGCGGCAAACTGGCGCAGCTTGGTGGCACGGGCGCTGATGTCCTGAGGGTTGGCGATGCGGAACCGCCGGTATGCGGCGTCGCCCAAGCCGAGCAGTTCCTGATCGTGCTCGTGCACCAGGACGGTGAACGGGTCGAACTCAACCCACGTCAGGTGCTCGGCACAGGCGTAGACCAGCTCGCGGCCGCCACGCGTGATGTCGCTGAAGATCAGACGAAGTGCGTCGAGCTCGGCGCGCTCCCGGACGACCAGCCGCGTCGTTGTCCGCATGAGGTGCTGCGGTTGCGTGCTGCAGGCGGGTTCCGCCACGATCAGCAGCCGGCCACCTCCGGCCGACTTGGCACCGAGCCGGACGAGCGTGTCCGTTGCCCGATCCAGCTCACCCATCGCCGCCTGCACGTCGCCGAGGGCGCACTGCAGCCACTGGCAGTTGGCCACACGGCGGAGGCAGCTCATCACATCGACCAGCGCCCGCTGCCCCTCCGCGTCACCGCCGCGGCGCAGCTCCCCCCTCGCAGTACGCCAGTCGCCACGGAAGAGACTGTCGACCACACGTTCGAGCCGGACGGGGACGGGGACATCGGGCTGAGTCATGGCGAACCGCCTCGGGACGGTGGGGCATCCTCCTTGAACGGGCTCCGGGGAGTTCCGGATATCACTCCGACCGGCGCCGGATCAAGCGTATAGGACGTTCCCGGATTTCGTGCCGGTCAAGCCTCGAACTACTCGTAAAACACGGATAGAACGACAGGAACCACCGTCGCGAGATTCACCGCACAATTGAGTAACCATTTCCGAATACCACGCCCGGTCGCTGAGGTGATCTCAACAAGAAGTGCGTAGGTGGATGTTATCGATTCGTGTGAGCACGAGTGCGGCTTGGGCAAGTTCGCCGATTCGGCGGGGGCTGACGGTGACGCGTTGGAGGGCTCGCCAGCGGCCAGTGAGCAGGGCGAAGCCGCGTTCGCCGAGGCAGCGGGTCGAGCGCAACAGCGTGCTGTAGGCCCGGCTGTCCGGGGCGAGGTTATGCCCGTCGGCGGGCTGTTTGATCGGCGTCTTGATGCCCTAGCCTGCGCCTTCGTAGCCGGAGTCGGCCAGGGTGGGCAGGTCGAGCTGGCCGGCGGCCAGTTCAGCGCCGCGATGACGCCGGCGTCACGGGCCACGGTCAGGTCGTGCTGGTGACCGGGCGCGGCATCGGAGACGAAGATCGGTATCCCGTCCGGACGGATGACGGCTTGGATGTTCCCGCCGGGTGCGCGGTGTTTCCCGGAGTACCAGGCGTTGATCGTCTCGCCCTTGACGCTCTCGGTGGTCTCAGCGCAGCGGCCAGTACTGATCAGCTTGCCGTCGAGCACGACGTGCGACCAACCCTGCTCGGCCACCTCCTGCAACGCCTCGTGCAGGTCCGGGGCCTGCGCGGCGAGCACGTCGATGACCTCGTCGCGGTAGCGGTACGCGGTCGCCCGCGACACCCCGAACCCGGCCCCGACCAGGGCGATCTCCGCCCGGCTGCGGAACCAGGCGAGGCCCAGCAGCGCCTGGGACCAGCAGGTCAACGCCCGCGCACCTTTCCGGGTACCGCGCGAGCGTCGCTCGGCGCGTAGCAGCCGGGCGACCTCCCGGACCAGTTCGCGAGGCACGTCGAGCATGGCAGGATAAGCGATCACGCGGGGTCCTCGTGCAGGGTCGATCTTGTGGTGAGAACTCCCTATCGAGGACCCCGCGCCCTCGACCATCACCGCTCCGATTGCCCGTTATGGGCGTGTCGCCACCGCAGCCAGCGCCGATCTTGTTGAGATCACCTCGCTGATGCAACCTCGTGCCGACGATCATCGCCAGGGCACCGCCAAAGGCCATCGATGATCACAATTCAGCTCGATAGCGACACCACTGACTGATCGTCAACACTGATCTCTTCTGACTTCAAGTTTCACTCTCGTGTAGTGCGAGTCACCACGGTAGAGTCCTCGCGGACGAGGGGGATCGGTGATCTCTGCCGCTCGTCGCTGACGTGGAGGGCACGCCATGGCATCGGGGAGCGGCGCGGCACTACGCCTCGCCCAACGCCTCCGGGAGCTGCGCGAGCGCGAGTGGGACGAAGTCACCGTCCGGCAGGCCCATGTGGCTACCGCTCTGGACGCGTCGCCGGCCACGGTCAGCTCCTACGAGTCGCCAACCGCTCCCAAGACGCCGACCACCGCCCGCCTCACCGCCTATGCCCAGTTCTTCGCCACCCGCCGGTCGGTGAACGGGAAGGGCCCGACGCTCTGCGACATCTCAAGCTTCACTCCAGACGAACGCGAGCGGTTCGAGCAACTCAAGACCGAACTGTTCGCTCTGCATACCGCGATCGACAAGGAGCCGGTCGTCGAGCCGGTCGCCGACGAGCCTAGGCGGCGCCAGATCTTGCAGTTCCCAGGCACAGACCCGGTCGTCATCGTCTGCCCGGCAGCACCGCTCGACTCCCTCGGCCCACTCGCTGACGAGAAGAGCCTCAACCACACCCGACTGCATCGGTTCGCCGACGCGGACGCGCTGCTCGAGGTGTTCGGACACATCCGCGCGCTGAACCCGGACCTGAAGGTCTTCCACCGACTCCCGTCCGAGGTCAAGCAGTCCGACCTGCAGAGCCACATCGTCCTGCTCGGTGGTATCGGTTGGAATTCCACGACCCGCCGGATCCTGTTCCACCTCAAGGCGGAGTTGCCGATCGAGCAGATCGATGATGTGAACGTGCCCGAGGGCGAAGTCTTCCGCGTCCGGAAGGGCATCGACCGCGACGAGCACACGTACCTGCCGATATTCGACGGCGACGAGGGGAACGGCGACAGAGAACTGGTCGAGGACGTGGGGTTGCTCGCCCGCCTGCCCAACTCGTTCAACTTCGGCCGCACCATGACGATCTGCAACGGAATATTCAGCAAGGGTGTTCTCGGTGCTGCACTTGCCATTACCGACGAGACGGTTCGGCCGACGAACGAAGAGTACCTGGCCGAGCGTTTCCCCCAAGGCGACTTCGCCATGCTGGTCCGAGTGCCCGTCGTGTCGGGCCACCCGATCGCCGCCGATCTCCAGAATTCGCACTCGCGACTCTTCGAATGGTCACCGGAGCCGACGGCGGAGGAGTATTAAACCTATGGCCGCTCCTTGCGCCGCTGCGCCGGTTCAGCGGTGTGGTCCGCCGATGGCTTCGGACATGTCGTCGCACCGAGCGCTGGCGCACGACGTCTCGCGCATCCGGCCTCCGTCTGCGTATGCCCCGTCCGGCCGGTTCGACGCGATCATCGTCCCGGCGGCGCGCGGCGCGGCAGCACTCAACGGTGCCGCGCACCTGTCGGCCCGGCTCGGGGTTCCGCTCGTCGCGCTGTGCAGCAAGGACACGCGCGCCGTTGAGGCGGCGGCCCGGGTCGCCCACGTGCGCGGCTGCCGCGCTCTGGTCGTCGACGTCCCGACGACCTACCGACACGACTGGCTGCCGGCTAGGACGACCGCCCCGCGGCTCCGCGGGGCTAACGCCCACCGGCGGTCGGATACCAGCCTCAAGCGCAACCTCGGGCTGCTGATGGCCCGGCTGTACGGCTGGGGAAAGATCCTCTTCCTGGACGACGACATCGGCGACAGCATCGACGGAACCCCGGTCAGCGTGCCGCCCCCGATCGTGCGGCGGCTGGCCGCGGAGCTCGACGTCAGCCAGATCGCCGGCCTCACCTGCCGCGAGTTCCCGGACAACTCGGTGGTCTGCCACGCTCGACGGCTCGCCGGGTACCGGCAGGACACCTTCGTGTCCGGCGCGGCGCTGGCGGTGAACTGCAACGACCAGCCCGTGCCCTTCTTCCCCGACATCTACAACGAAGACTGGTTCTTCTTCTCGCCGCTGGTGGCGGAGCGCCGACTCGGCCTGGCGGGCACCGCCACACAGGCGCCCTACGACCCGTTCGCGGACCCGCAGCGCGCCCGAGAGGAGGAGTTCGGCGACCTGTTGGCCGAGGGCCTTTACACATTGTTCGAGAAGCAGGCGCCGGAGATCGACTACTTCGAGCGACTCGACGCAGCGGACGAGCGGTACTGGCAGTGGTACATCGAGGCCCGCCGGGAGACGCTCGCCCTGACGAGCCTCAGCCTGGAAAGCGCCGTCGAATACGCCCACGACGCCGACCGCTGCGCAGCCGCCCTGCACTCCCTCGACGCCGCAATAGGCCAGCTGGATCGGTTGTCGGCCCTCATTTGTGCCGACTACGTTGCCGCGTGGGCGGGTGACCTTCGCGAGTGGGAATGGTCCACCCAACGCGTACGCTCCGTCGCAGCGACGACGGACGTGATGCGCGAGCTGGACCTGCCGACGTGGGACGTGATCGGCCGAAGCGATTATTCGCGAGGACAGGTCTTCATCGGAACAGCGGCCTGATCATCAGATGTTCCGTGACGGGTTCACCTTGAGGCCAGAGTTTCGGGGAATCCTGCACCCGATCGTGCACCCACTCGAACCCCAGCTTGAGGTAGGCGTCGGCTGCCGAGTCGTTGGTGTCGAGAACCCAGAGCTGCAGGCTCTCGGCACCGTCGCGCCGAGCCGGTCTTCCAACTCCTGCACCATCTGCCGCACCAGCCCTCGTCGGCGTCGGTTCGGCGCGACCCAGACGGACTCGATTAACCGCTTCTTCGGTCCTTCCTCGTCCGGCGCGGCCAGGCACGCGATCCCGACGGTCTCGCCACCCCGACGGGCCACCACCCATGACGACCGATCGAGGATGTCGATCCACTCCTCGGGCAGCCGCCGCGCCTCCGCGTCGAAGGTCGTCACGAACGCCTCCGGTGCGTCCCGGAGCGCCGCCAGGCGCATGACCTTGAGGTGCTCCCAGTCGGCAGGCTGCAGGAACGAGAATGTCGTCGAGGGCTCCGGATCGCCGACCACGCTCGCGAGCGCATCCAGGGGCGAGAGCACCTGAGTCATGACCTAGTGTCCATCGCCGCCGCCGAGTCTGCTCGGGGCGCGCCATGCCCGCCCGGACCTGCACCACCACCACCGCCACCGATGCCGACGTGGCTGTCGAATCTGGCGGCGCGAACTGTATCGCCTGACTGATCGCTCTGCTGTGTTCTGGTCGAAGCGTAGCGTCGACTTGTTACAGAGCGTGCCGCACCGTCGACCAAGTCCTCACGCCCTGTGAGTAGGATCTGTTGGTTAGTTCCTTGATACAGGAATCCAGCACAGCATCGACCCGCACGCGATCAGGGCCGTCAATCCGAATGCAGCCGGGTACCCCCCAAGCTCCACGGCCCACCCACCCAGCACGGGCCCGAAAATCGCGCCGACGTCCCCGACCATCTGGAAAGCGGCCAACGCCGGGCCGCCGCGATTGCCGTCGTCGGCCACCACGTCCGCCACCGCAGCCTCCACCGGTGGTGTCATGAGACCGGTGCCCGCACCCGATACGGCACACACGATCAGCAACTCGACCACCGACGTACTGACCCCCAGCCACAGCGTCGTGACCGCGACGATCAGCGTTCCGACGATCACAGTCGGCCGGCGCCCCCAACGGTCCGCCAGATGCCCGCCGAGTGGCAGTGTGACGACCGTTCCCGCCGCGAACGCGGTCAGCGCGGGACCCGACCAACTGCCCGACCGAGCCACCTCGTCGACCACGAAGAGCGGCACTAAGACGACGCGGATCCCGAAGACGGCCCAGCCGTCGAGGAAGTTCGACGTCAGCGCGGCCCGGTAGGTGCAGCTCCGCAACGCGGCGACGAAGGTCGGCGACGGTATGGCGTCCCGCCGCACGACGGCCGGGCCGACGCCGGGTTCGCGCAACCGGGTGCCGAGCACCGCAGCGACGACCACGAGCACGCCTGCGTAGGCCAGGAACGGTGCGCGCAGGCTGATCCCAATGAGCGCGCCCCCGACCAGCGGGCCCGCGACGGTGCCGGCGAGGAAGCCGGTCGCCCAAGCAGCCATGGCCCGCCCGCGCATACCGGACGGCGTCCTCCTGATCAATAGCGAAGCCGCGGCGACGGTGAACATTGTGGATCCGACGCCCCCCAGGGAGCGGACGATCAACAGCTCCGCGTAGCTCCTAGCGAACGCGCAAGCCGCACTGGACGCACCGACCACCAGCAGGCCGCATGAGAACACGAACTGTTCGCCGAGACGGTCGATCAGCTGGCCACTCACTGGGGCGAAGGCCAGCCGGACCAGCGCGAAGCCACTCACCACTGCCGCAGCCGCGGTGATCCCGACGTTGAAGCTGCGCGCGTACTCGGGCAGTGCCGGCGCGACGATTCCGTAGCCCACCGCGACCACAAAGCCCGCCCCGACCAGCAACCGGACGTCGAAGGGAAGACGCAAGCGTGCGGTCGCCCCAAGACGGTCACTTCGGCCCGGTGTCATCGATAGAATCGAACCACCACCGCGAGGACAGGGCCCGCAGACGGGCCACGAGATCGGGCGATCTCATTTTGGGCGAGGCTCAACCTGCGACAGGAACTCCTCAAGAAGCGCCGCGATGTCGACTCCGAGACCCCGCCTGCCTCTACTACCTCGGCAGGCAACGGCCGGAGCGGCACATCTCGCTCCGCGCGAGACGGCGGGTCACCGCCGGGGCAGAGCGATTCGGACCTCATCGATGGCCGTGGTGGCCGAGACGATGGTCCGCAGGTGGTGGACCCTTCGTATCCGACGTCCGCCCACCGCCGACCCCTGCGGTGACGGGCAGGTGCGCTGCTTCAACCCGGTGTTCTACGCGGTCGACACCGTTGTCCCGCTCGTCACCCTCGGGCAGCGCAGCGCCTGGTACCCCAACCGTGCCGCACCGTGGGGAGCCGCCGTGGACACGTGGCTCAACCTCGCCACGCTCCTCGGCTGGGTGCTCTCCTCGATCTTCCTGCTCTCGTTCACCAGATTGGCCAGGACCGCCTGACCGTCGGACGAAAACGCTAGGATGGCCTACCAGGCTGCCGGACACTGCTAGTACTACAGCCGTAAGTCGTGATCTTGCTGGTGGGGTGGCCCGGAACGCGGCGCGGCCACCGCGTGATCATCGTCCGTTGTGTCGACATCAGAAGATCAAGCGGTGGCCGCGGGCCACAGCGTAGGACCAGGGCGGTGGGACGCCGAGGCCGACCGGCTGCTGGGTCGGATGGCTGGGCGGTTCGGCCGGGTCGAGCCCCGGCGGCGGGTTCGTGGGTTCGTGTTGGGGTTGCTGGCCGATCTGCCGCGGAAGAGCTGCTGGACCATCGCCGAGCACGCTGGAGACCCCGATCCGCACGGCATGCAGTACCTGCTGGCCCGGGCAAGCTGGGACACCGACGGAGTGCGTGAGGATCTGCGCGACTACGTCGTCGGTGCGCTTGGCGACACCGACGCGGTGCTGGTGGTCGACGAGACCGGCGATCTGAAGAAGGGCGCCGCGACGGTCGGTGTCCAACGGCAGTACACCGGCACGGCCGGGCGGATCGAGAACGCCCAGGTCGCGGTCTACCTGACCTACGCCAGCAGCCGCGGGCACGCGATGATCGACCGCGAGCTCTACCTCCCGAAGTGCTGGATCGACGCCCCCGACCGACTGGTCGAGGCCGGAGTGCCCGACGAGGTCGACTTCGCAACCAAGCCCGCGCTGGCCACCGGCATGCTCACCCGCGCCCTGCGCGCGGGCACCCCAGCCCGGTGGGTGACCGGCGACGAGGTCTACGGCAACGATCCGGGCCTGCGCGTCGAGTGCGAGGCCCAGCAGATCGGCTACGTGCTGGCCATCGGCTGCGACCGCCACGTCCGCACCTCAGCCGGTCCGATCCGCGCCGACGCTCTGGTCGCCAGCTTGCCCCGCTGGGCATGGCAGCAACTCTCCGCCGGCGCGGGTGCGAAGGGAGAGCGCTACTACGACTGGGCCTGGATCACCCTGCCCCCCGACAACGCCGCCAGCAGTGACACCGACAGCGAGGACACGGGGTGTTGGTGGCTGCTGGTCCGGCGCCACCGCAACACCGGCAAGCTGGCGTTCTACCGCTGCTACTCCCCACACGTGGTGCCGCTGCGCGAGCTGGTCCGCGTCGCTGGCCGCCGCTGGAGCATCGAGGAGTCCTTCCAGGCGGGCAAGGGCCTGGCCGGACTCGATGAGCACCAGGTTCGCCGCTGGACGTCGTGGCAGCGCTGGACACTGCTGGCGATGATCGCCCACGCGCTGCTCGTGGTGATTGCAGCTAACGAGCATGCCGGCCAGCCCGCACCCGCAGGGATGATCCCCTTGACCTGCAGCGAGATCCGCCGCCTGCTCCTGGCCCTCGTCGTGACACCCCGCCGCCGGGCGTCCTGCCCGCGAGCCTGGTCAGCCTGGCGACGACGTCATCAACACCGAGCCCGAACCAGCCACTACAGCCGCCAGGAGGCAGCCCAGCGACGACCGTAACGATCTACGGCTGGAGTACTAGTGGCCCGACACGCATCGTTGGTCGGGTAATTGATCTCGCTAGCCGACGCGGCCACCCTGCCTGCACGACGAGTGCAGGAGGTGAGGAGTGGCGCGCAAACCGAGCGTGTTCGTCCGGTCGTTGTCGATGGACGAGGGCCGCAAGCTGCAGCGAATCACCCGGACGTCCAAGGACCCGGTCCGGATGCGCCGCGCGATCGTGGTCATGATGTCCGGCCAAGGCCAGACCGTCCGCGACATCACCTCGTTGCTGCAGGTCAGCGAGGACTACGTGCGCGATGTGATCCACGCGTTCAACGAGCGCGGGTTCGACGCGCTGGACCCAAAATGGAGCGGGGACGCCCGAGGAGGATCGGTGAGCAGATCCGCGAGTGGATCTGCCTGATCGCCCGCACGTCCCCCGCCGAGTGCGGCCTGACCGGGTTCTCGACCTGGTCGCTGACCAAGCTGCGTGACCACCTGCTCGCCGAGGGCATCGTCGCCGAACTGTCCCGGGAGACCCTGCGCCGGATCCTGCACGACGGCGGGATCTCCTGGCAGACCACGACCACCTGGAAAGCCTCTCCCGACCCGGACTTCATCCCGAAGATGCGCCGGATTCTGGACCTCTACGACCAGCCACCCGAGGACGGCCGGGTCGTGTGTGTCGATGAGTTCGGGCCGTTGAACCTGCTGCCCCGCAAAGGCAAAGCGTGGAGGCCGCGCCGCACGCCGCGGCGGCTGCGGGCGACCTACACCCGCACCGACGGGGTGATGCACATGCTCGCCGCACTCGACCTGGCCACCGGGAAGCTGTTCTACCGGATCCGGACACGGAAGCGGTGAATGGAGTTCCTCGGCCTGCTCAAGGCGTTGCGGGAGCGATGGCCGGCCGAGAAGCTGTACGTGGTCTGCGACAACTTCTCCCCGCACCGTCACGCCCGCGTCCAGGCATGGTGCGCCGCCCACGACGTCGAGTTGGTGTTCCTGCCCGACCTACGGCTCGTGGTTGAACTGGATCGAGGCCGAGTTCGCGGCGCTGCGCTACTTCGCCCTCAACGGCACCGACCACCGCAGCCACGCCGAGCAGAACAGCGCGATCGCCGGCTACGTCCGCTGGCACAACATCCGAGCACAGCCGAAGGTCAACTTCGCCACCGACTCACCGATCCGAACCTGGACCGATTACCCGGCCAAGGCTGCGTGACGCGCCACTAGGAGGTCGCGATGACCACGGACGACTCGCAACGACCAAATCGCCGGCAAGCGTCGATGCCGACAGTGGACGACGTATTCGGCGCGAGCAATCCGGTGCAGAAGGCCGAAGTCCTCGCACACAACGGCATATTCGATGACGGCGAAGTGGAGCAGTTCCTGGCCGACCTCTACGCCATGCGCCGCTCGGATGTCGCCTGAGAAATGCGCCGTGCCGCCCACGCGACCCGACGCGGTCGTCCCCGCCCGCAGAACGACACCTGGATTGCGGCCACCTGCCTGGCCTACGACCTTCCCCTCGCGACCTTGAACGTCAAGGATTTCAAGGACTTTGCCGAGCACGAGGGTTTGACGCTGATCGGCACCTGACGCTGGACCGTGGACTCGCGACCGGCTCCGTACCGTGGAGCCATTCGTGGAGCGAACTGCCGCCAACTGCTGCCCGTGGAGCCAACAACGTGCGGAGCACTGCTCGTAAATCCGCAGATCAGCAGCCATGCACGACCCAGTCGAGCGATTCCTAAACCGTGTGTCGCAGGTTCGAATCCTGCCGGGGGCACCGTCCTGAACTGCGACTATTTGAGGCTCGGTCTGTCGTGGACGCTCGTGGGGGATGGAATCAAACCGGGCGTCACGCGCTCGAATCCTCCTGCGCAGCCTCTCTACCAGGGACGTGACCTCAAGCCTCGGAGCCTCATCACCTTCGGCCACAGACTCTGCGGCTTGGATTGCGAGGTCTCGCGCTTATCTCGATCACCGTGTCGCTGTCGGGGAGGAGCGGGGTCGGCCTGCCGGGCGAACGACTGCCTACTGGTTCCTACGTCGCCGCGAATCCGGGCCAGCGCCTGTGCACGAGCTTGATCACCTGAACCCGGCGGGCGGAGAAGGTGTCCCCGCCAGGCAGGCGTCATCTCCCCATCCGGACGATCTCCCCATCCGGACGAATGCTCCGCGTGGTGCCAACGCGGCGACGGTGACAAGCACTCGGAGAACGCGCGCGCGGGCGGCGGCCCTCACCGTGCCGGCGACCCCGCCAACGGGAGGTGGGGCAGCAGCCGCTCCGCGATTGCACTCATCGACGGGCGGAGCGGCCGTGCGAAGTGCCGCTTCTTGCGCTCCCGCAGCAGCGCTTCCCCGTCGCGTGTCCAGTCGAACCCGGGCCGTCGCAGTAGCGTCCGGAACACCGCCGAGGCACAGGCGACATCGCGCGTGGCGAGCCGGCGAAACACGTGCGGCGGGACGCTGTCGTCGTCGAGATAGTCGAGCACCCGCTCCCGGTAGAGCCGGCGGCGTAGCAGCGACGGATCGGTGAACGCCTTCTCGACGAGTCCGAACTCCACGTAGTAGCCCAGCCCGTCCTCCTCGTCGTAGACCAGGGCCACGGACTCGGCGTCGGCCAATTCGGAGTCGACGCCGAACTCGGCGACCGCGGGAACGGGACCCTTCAGATCTGCCGTGATCTCTCGGTGACAGAACTCCCGGAATGCGCGCATCCGGTCCTCGACCTCCTCCCCCCGCAGCACGACCAGGTCCGAACCAAAGAAGCGGACGAACCGGTCGCGGTCCGCGCGCTGCAGCTCCCAGGCCTGCGCGAGCTTGTCCGGGTTTCGGAAGCCCAGCTCGGGGGACCGCATGGCCTGCTCGGCGGCGGCCCGATGGAGTTCCGCGCGGTACCGGGCCGGGAACACGCTCGTCGCTCCGCTGATCAGCCACTCGTCGCCGACGGGAACCAGCCGGGTGACGACGTATGAGCGGCGCGGCATCTGCCGGAACACCGCGGTCCCCGTGTTCGACCGCACTCGGTAGGTCAACTCGTCGATCAGGTTCTCCATGACAAGCCCCGCGCCGTCGCGGCGTTGCACCTCGAAGATGCCCTCTACGACGTCGCGCCAACCCAGCAGCATCTCCCGCTCGGCGTCGGGCAGGTCCGGACGCGCGGCGACGAACTGCTCCACGACGGTCCGCCCGTTCCGCAGCCGGAACTCGAGCAGGAAATGATCGATCACCATCGTCAACCGCTGCTCGTCGGTGACAACCGGATGCAGGCCGGCCGCCGCCATCGCCTCCTGGAATGCCCTGTCGAACCGGGGCTGGCGGGAGAATTCGAGCAGCTCCCGCTTCAGCTCGACACTGCGCACAACCAGGGCGTCCACGTCGGTCCGGCTCGTCCCCGCCACTGACGGAGGTTATCCGGGCGGCAGTCAGCGCCGCCGGCAGGCCAACACGTTGCTCGGTCGGTTGCAGGCTCCCGGTGCTTCAGGTGTGATCCGGCGGTAGGTGCTGCAGCCTTCGTGGATCGGGGAAGCCGAGGCTGGTGTACCCGGGAGCGCGCTTGCTCAGGGACGAGGCCAGCACGCGGGTGTCGATGTTGTGGTAGTCGTGAACCTCGACGACTTCCTTGCCGGGGTAAGGCCGAAAGGATCCGCCCGACGTACTGGACCAGACGGCCCTTGAAGGCGATCGGCGCGGCGAGGAACACCGTGTCGAGCGCGGCGCAGTCGAATCCCTCCCCGACGTAGGGACCGGTGGCGACGACCAGCAGCGGCCCGTCCTCGGGCCTCAACTGGTCAAGCGCGCCAACCCGCTTGCGGGCACCCATGCCGCCACGGAGCACCACCGGGTCGCGGCCAGCTTCGCGCAGCTTCTCCCCGAGCACGTCGACGTGCGCGGTCCACTGGGTCAAGAGCATGCAGTGGCGGCCCCGGTCAAGTGCCGCCACGACGTCGGCTACCAGCTGCTGGTTGCGGCTCTCGTCCGCGACGAGATCGCGGTAGATCGCGGCGATCCCACCAGGCGCCGACGGATCGACGTCTCCGCAGTAGACGAACGCGGTCAGATGAACGGTGAGCGATCGGTCCGGGGATCCCCCGGCCGCCGCAGCGGCCAAGGTGCCAGGCGCGGGCGCCGACATCGTGTGCCGGACCGGGCCGAGCTGCAGCGCGATCATGTCGTCCAGCTGGTCGCGCCGGTAGGGAGTCGCAGTCAGACCCAGCCACCGCTTTGCCCCGATCTGCCGCACCGCGTTCTCGAACGCCGCCGCCGGGATGTGATGGCACTCGTCGACCACCACCAGCCCATACGTGGCGGTCAGCTCAGCCAGGTCGTCGCGCCGAGCCAGGGTCTGCAGCATCGCGACGTCGACGGTTCCCCGCATCTTCGCCCGACCTCCGCCGAGCTGGCCCGCGGTCACGCCGAGATGCTCCTGCAGGCGCGCCCGCCACTGATCGGCCAACGTCTTGCGATCGACCAACACAAGTGTCGAGGTCGCATGACGAGCAATCACGGCGCAGGCGATCACCGTCTTCCCCGCGCCGGGCGGTGCGACCAGGACCCCCAGCTCATGATCCGCGAGATCCGCAACCGACGCTGCCTGGTCATCGCGCAGCCTGGCGGTGAACCCGAACTGCCGCGACTCCCCACCCACCCGCTCATCGGCGAACTCGAGCTTGCTGCCTGCTTCCTCGACGACGGCGGCCACGACGTCGGCCAAACCTCGGGGCAGCACCAACTTGCCGTCGAGGGTCTCGTCATAGCAGTGCAGGAACCGCGGGATCCCCCAGGTGGAGAACCGGCGCCGCTGCCGGTCGAAGAACGCAGGCTTCGGCATCGACGCCGCGTGCTTCAGCGTGGCCAACGCCGCCGGAGTGAGCTCGGCCATATCGAGGGCGACGCCCGCACCCAGCGTCGCGCGCACCAGCGGCGCGGGTTGTGGCCGGGTGCGCGTCGCGGTCGCCGGAGTCAGCCGGTCCACCGCCGCACCCACCCGCACCGGGCCCACCCGCGCTGCGAGACGGTCCACCTCCCGCGGCGACAGCCGGTGCAAGCTGGACAGGTACGCCCACTGGTCCTCCTGCGGCTCCAAGGTACCCAGCTCGAGGAAGACGGTCGCGCCCTCCTTCCGCGAGCGCCCCTGCAGCGGCGCTGCGATCAGATTGCCGATGCTGCCCGATGCGGGGAGCGCGTCCTGGGAGGGAACAACCGATCGTAGCTGGACAGATCCATACGGCCGCGCAACGCGATGGCCTCCCGCAGCAGCCCCGACCCCAGCGTCCGCGCCGTCGTCGCTGGCACCGCACCGCTGAAGAAGATCCACACATGCGCCCCGATCCCCGACCGGGACACCTCCAACGCCGCCGGCACGCTGATCGCCCGAGCCGCCTTCAGATACGACAGCGCATCGAGCATGGCCGCCGGGCCGTCGAAGTCCGCAGCCAGCCAACAGCACGTGTCCCCGTCCAGAAGCGGATAGAGCCCGACGTGCACCTCGCCTATGAGATGCGCGGCGACAATGTCATCGGTCAAGGCCAGATAGGGCCGGTTCGACCCCTTCCGCCAGCCGCCGGCGACGGCCGGCGCCCACCCCGACCGGCCCGAGCGTGCGTTCTCCCACCGAGTCGCGTACACATCCCGCCGGGCCGCGAACAACGAACGGAAGAACCGGATTTTGTCTCCCGCAGGCGACGACGCCGTGACCGGACCCGGCCGCTCGAGGAACAACCCCGTCTGGGCCGCCTCCGGTAGACGCGCCTGCTGCGGCGTCATCTCCAACAGCCGGAGCAACCGCACATTTTCCGACCGCAGCCGGGCCAACTCCCGCTCAAGCTCCGCAGCTCGGTCGGACGGCTCCACACCGACACCATTTCACGCTGCCGGTCTGCTCACGCCGTCCGTGACCCTGAGGGTGCGAGAGGTGTAGGTGCCTCCACCGGCTTCTACAGGAAGTACGCAGCGACGCCCGGCGAGCGTCGGTCCGAGATTCTCGGTGGAATCGGCCACCTCAATCGGGTCGACACGTCGACACGTACAACACCGCCGATGATGGTGCGATGATGGACGGGGAGGTGGACAACGATGAGCATGCCTGCCGGCGACGGCGCTCACGAGTTCGTCGTCGCGCCCGAGCTGGCCGAGGTCGCCGAGCGGCTCGGCGTACCCCTGCACGCCGGCGACCGGGTGCGGTTCGAGGTCATCGAAGGAGGCCTCGCCGACGGCGGCGCACCGACACGGCACGAGCCCTGGCCGCCCGCCTGGGTCGACTCGATCGTCACCGACGACGAGCACCTCGCCAGCCGCGCTCGTGAAGTCATGAGAGCCGAGTTCGGCGAGAAGTGATCCTGGTCGACACAGGCCCCATCGTCGCCGCTGCGTCGACCCGGGACGAACACCACGCCACCTGTCTCGCCGCACTGAGCAGCTTGCGCGAGCCACCCTTCATCACACCCCTCGTGGTGATGGAGGTCTGCTACTTCCTCTCGACTCGGGCGACACCCGCGGCCGAGGCCGCCTTCCTGCGCTCCATCGCCGTCGGCTCCTTCAACCTCATCGCCCTCACCCCCGAGGACCTGGAACGCTGCGCGCAGCTCGTCGAGCGCTACGCCGACCTGCCCCTCGGCGCTGCCGATGCCAGCATCGTCGCCGTCGCAGAGCGCCTCGGCATCCGGCAGGTCCTGACCCTCGACCGCACCCACTTCTCGATCGTCCGCCCCCGCCACGTCGACGCCTTCGAGCTGCTCCCGTAGCGCCACCGGTCACCGGCGTGGGGAACGGATTGGGGGATGAACCACAGCTAACCAGCGACGCCAACGAGGCCACAGCGAGAGACGGCGCGACGAAAGTTGCTGGCAGCGGCCACGGTCGGCAATGTTGCGAGCCTTTCTAAACCGTGTGTCGCAGGTTCGAATCCTGCCGGGGGCACCGCGTGTGACCTGCGATTTCCGCGGGCCCGGCCTGCTTCAGACGCAGTTGGGGGATGGATTCAAACCGGGCGTCACGTACTCGAATCCGCCGGGCAGGCCCCCTACCTGGGCGTTTGTCGCATCCGAGTTCGGAAAGCCGCTGGTCCGGAGCGTTGATGCTCGCCGGACGCGGGCGCGCCGCCGCAGTCTTGTCGGGGTCGGTGGTTACGGTCGCCCGCAGCGAAACCACCCGTCCGAGGAGTCGCCTGCATGCAGCTCGTGACCATCGATGGCATCGATCCGACCAGCCTCCGGCTGGCGGTCGGGGCACAGACGTACAGCAGGGGTGTCGCGTACGCGCGGCAGCGCGCGGTTCTCCACATGGAGTGGGACGACGTCGACTCCCTGCTGCAGGCGCTGGTGCGAGGCAACAGTGGCGACGCCTACGAGACGAGCGTGTACTTCAAGCCATCACGGGGCGGAGCGGAACTCGCGTTCACGTTCGGCGAGTGCACGTGCCCGGTCGGGATCAACTGCAAGCATGTTGTCGCCGCAGCAGTCACCGCGACGGGTGCGGCCGCTCCCACCGCGGCGGCCGGGCGCGCGCAGCCGGCGCCGTCGTGGGAGCAGAGCCTGGGAGCGCTGATTCCACCGGGCCGGCCGGACTCACCGCAATCCGCTGCCGACGTCCCGCTCGCCCTCGAACTCTCCCTCTCCGTGCCGCCGGTTCCCGCGGCGCAGCGCAACCGAGCGTCGGCGAAGCCGAAACTGCTGGCCCGACTCGTGCGGCCAGGTCGCACCGGGTGGGTGGGCGACCAGATGAGCTGGGGCAGGCTCCAAACCTCCTACTACTTCAGCGGCTGCCGCGCCTCGCACCTGCAGCTACTGCGGGAGCTGTACGCGCTGCACACCTCGCGCGCCGGAGCGCCGAGCTACTACTCCACCCGCGACGACAAGACGATCGACCTCGCCGCATTCGACAGCCGGCGGCTGTGGCCGTTGCTGGACGAGGCCGCCGAAATCGGCCTGCAGCTCGTGCACGCCCGCAAACGGCTCGGACCGGTCGAGCGGTACGTCGAGGCACAGCTGTGCCTCGACGTCAGGGCGGGAGCAGATCCTGGCTCGCTGACTATTGCGCCGATGCTGCAGGTCGACGGCCCTTCCGGCGACGATCATGGTGACACGATCCCGGTCCTGTTCATCGGCGCCCAGGGTCATGGCGCCGTGCTGGTGTCCCGAACGCAGGTTCAGAGGAACGCCCCTGCCGACTGGAGCCTCCGGCTCGCAAAGCTCGCCACCCCGGCAACGGTGCCGCTCCAACGGATGGTCCTGGAGAATCAGCGCCTGCCGGTGCCGGCGGGGCAACAGGCCCGGTTCCGCGACGAGTTCTACCCGCGGTTGCGCAGACTCGGGGCGGTCACGTCGTCCGACGGGTCCTTCACCCCGCCCGCCATCTCCGGGCCCACCCTTGTCCTGCGGGCGACCTACGGCGACCGTCACGACCTGACGATGAGCTGGGAGTGGGCCTACGAGGTAGGCGATGCGAAGAAGCGGCTCCCGCTGGCATCGGTCGTCGACGAGGACATCCGGGACCCGGTCGCGGAACGAGCCGTGCTGGACGCGCTCGACGTCCCGCTGGAGCGGCTGGGGCTGCGCGGCGACGGGCCGGAACAGGAGCCCACGCCCGACGCACGGCTGACCGGCCTGGACACAATGCGGTTCTCCACCGACGTCCTCCCGCTGCTGGCCGACGCCCCCGATGTCGTCATCGAGCTCAGCGGGGACGTTCCCGCCTACCGAGAGGCGGGCGACTCGCTGCAGATCGGCGTGTCGACAAGCACGGTGAGAGGCGAGACGGACTGGTTCGACCTCGGCGTCACCGTGACCGTCGAGGGACGCGAAGTCCCCTTCGCGGACATGTTCATGGCGCTGGCCTCGGGCGAGTCGCACCTGCTGCTGGCCGACGGGGCGTACTTCTCCCTGCAGAAGCCCGAGCTGCAAGCGCTGCGCACACTCATCGAGGAGGCGCGGGCCCTGCAGGACCGGACCGGCGGCCCGCTGCGGATCAGCCGGTTCCAGGCGGGCCTGTGGGAGGAGCTGGCCGCGTTGGGCGTCGTCGAGCGCCAGGCGCGGGCGTGGCAGCAGCAGGTCGCCGGCCTGCTGTCGCTCGACCAGCTCACCGAAACCGAGCCGCCCGCGACCCTGTCCGCACAGCTGCGGCCCTACCAGCGCGAGGGATTCAACTGGTTGTGCTTCCTCTGGCGCCACCAGCTCGGTGGCATTCTCGCCGACGACATGGGTCTGGGTAAGACCCTGCAGGCGCTCGCGCTCATCTGTCACGCCAAGCATGTCGACCCCACCGGAGACCCGTTCCTCATCGTCGCTCCGACGAGCGTCGTGGCCAACTGGGCGGCCGAAGCTACGCGATTCGCACCCGATCTCGCGGTAGTGACGATCACCGACACCTTTCGGCGGCGCGGCCAGGACCTCAACGACGTCATCACCGGAGCAGACATCGTCGTCACCTCCTACACCCTGTTCCGGCTCGACGCCGACGCATACGCATCGGTCACGTGGTCGGGTTTGCTCCTCGACGAGGCGCAGTTCGTCAAGAACCACCAGTCCCGGATCTACCAGTGCGCACGCCAGTTGCCGGCTCCGTTCAAGCTGGCGATCACCGGTACCCCCATGGAGAACAACCTCATGGAGCTGTGGTCGCTACTGTCGATCACAGCGCCGGGCCTGTTCCCGAGCCCCACCCGCTTCCGCGAGCACTACGCCCGCCCCATCGAGAAACAGACCGACCCTGAGCTGCTGGCCCGGCTGCGGCGCCGGATCAAGCCGCTGGTCAAGCGCCGGACCAAGGAGCAGGTCGCCGCCGACCTGCCGGCGAAGCAGGAGCAGGTCCTCGAGGTGGACCTCGACCCGCGCCACCGCCGCATCTACCAGCGGCACCTGCAACGCGAGCGACAGAAGGTCCTCGGGCTCGTCCACGACGTGGACCGCAACCGGTTCACCATCCTGCGGTCGCTCACCCTGCTGCGCCAGCTCAGCCTGCATCCCGCGCTCGTCGAGCCGGAGCACGCACACCTCGGCGCCAGCAAGGTCGACGCACTGGTGGGGCAGCTGCGCGACGTCATCGACGGCGGGCACCGCGCCCTGGTCTTCAGCCAGTTCACCGGTTTCCTCGCCCACGTCCGGGAGCGCCTCGACTCAGCCGGCGTCGAGTACAACTACCTCGACGGCACGACGCGGAACCGGCCGTCGGTCATCCGACGGTTCAAGAACGGCGCGGCGCCGGTGTTCCTGATCAGCCTCAAGGCGGGCGGCTTCGGGCTGAACCTCACCGAGGCGGACTACTGCTTCCTGCTCGACCCCTGGTGGAACCCCGCAACGGAAGCGCAGGCGGTGGACCGCACACACCGCATCGGGCAGACCCGCAACGTCATGGTGTATCGCCTCATCGCCAAGGACACCATCGAGGAAAAGGTGCTCGCCCTGGCAAAACGGAAGGCCGAACTGTTCACCGGAGTAATGGACGACGGCGCGGTGTTCGGCTCCAAGCTGAACGCCGACGACATCAAGGCCCTGCTCGCCTGAGTGGCGCCGAGCCCCGAACTACTGCTCCCGTGCGGCGGGCCCATGGCGGGCAGGCTCGCCGCACCGGTTGGCGACAGACTCCTGGCGCTTCAGGTGCGATCCGGCGGTAGGTGCTGCAGCCTTCGTGGATCGGGAAAGCCGAGGCTGGTGTACCCAGGAGCGCGTTTGGCCAGGGACGAGGCCAGCACACCCGTGTCGACGTCGTGGTAGTCGTGAACCTCGACGACTTCTTTGCCGGGGTAGGGCCGAAGGATCCGCCCGACATACTGGACCAGACGGCCCCTGAAGGCGATCGGTGCGGCGAGGAACGGTGCGGCGAGGAACACCGTGTCGAGCGCGGCGCAGTCGAATCCCTCCCCCACGTAAGGACCGGTGGCGACGACCAGCAACGGCCCGTCTTCGGGCCTCAACTGGTCAAGCGCGCCAGCCCGCTCGCGGGCGCCCATGCCTCCGCGGAGCACTACCGGGCCGCACTCGGCCACGCGCAGCTTCTCTGCGAGCAGGTGGACGTGCGCGGTCCACTGGGTCAAAAGCAGGCAGTGGCGGCCCCGATCGAGTGCGGCCACGATGTCGGCAACCAGCTGATGATTGCGGCACTCGTCTGCGACCGAAGATTGCGAAGCTCAGCGCCGGAAGAGGGTCGGCGGGACGCCGTACTCGGCGCGGAAGGCGCGGGCGAACTGCCCCGTGCTCCGGTACCCGCACTGCAAGGCGATCCGCGTGACGCTGTCGGGCGTGCGCCGCAGAAGCTCCGCCGCCGTCTCGAGCCGCATCCGCCGCAGGTAGCGGTACGGCGTGACCCCTACCGCCAATGCGAAAGCGCGGATGAAGTGGAACTTGCTGACCCGGGCCAGCGCGGCGAGGTCGTCGACGGTGGTGTCGTCTCCCAGGTGCGCCCGCATGTGGTCGACGACCCGCCTGGTCTCGACCTCGCTCAGCGGCAGCGCCGCCGCACGCGGGGCCTCGCGGCGCCGCACCGGTTGGCCGGCCAGAAAGGCGAGACGGGCGACCAGCGCCTGCGCCAGGGAGTCGGCGTACAGCGCGGGCGCCTCGGCGGCCAGCGCCTGGGCGAGGGTGCGCACCGACACGGCGACGTACGGGTCGTCCAGGCTGAGCGCGTCGGGAACGACAGGCCGGCCGCCGCGGCCGGATCGAGCCGGAGGTGCAGCGACGTCATGGGCTCCTGCGAGGTGCTGCGCCACCGGAGCACGCTGGTGTTGCCCGGGGCCGTCACCCCGATCGACCCGGGCCGGTAGGAGGCGGCCCGCCAGGAGGACCCGTGGCGGCTCTCGATGCGGTACCGCCCGCTGGTGACGAGCACGACGAGCAGGCTGTCCGAGCTGGAGACGAACGGGTCGGTCTCGACGGGATCGGCATAGGTGAGGGCCCGGACCGTGCTCCAGCCCAGCGCGTCGCTGGATCGCACCAGCCGTGACGGCAGCCCGTCCGGGGCGCCGTCGGGTTCGTGGCCGTGCACCAGCATCTCGACGATCCTAGGTGGGCCGGCGTCGGCTGGCGCGACGCTACCGACGAGCCCGCCGCCCGAATCCTGCGGCGCCTGGCCTCCTGACCACGTCCTCGCAGAGGCCGTTGCGTCCTCGCATGACCGATCGTCCTTGCGAAGACGTCATGGACTCTGCGAAGACGGGTTGTCCGGCTGATCGATGAGATTCGGAGCTTCCCGCCGTCTGATCCGGCGACAGCTTCTCCCGCGATCCCCGACGAGGTGATGACGGTGACTCTCCCCCGCAATGCAACGCGGTTCGGTGCACTGCAGATCGCGATCTGCGTGTTGGCCGCGGCAACCGCGGTGTGCCACATCTACCTGGGTGTGGTCACCCACGTCATGGTGGCCACCCAGCCCGAGGCGACAGCCGCAGCCGGCGGCGCGGCCGCGCTCGGGTTCTTCGCCGCGCTGTTCTACCTCGATGCCCTCGGCTACATCGTGCTGACCGTTGCCCTCTACCTCCCGGCCCTCGCCCGGTTCCGGCGGCTGATCCGCTGGGCCCTGATCGCGCTGACGGCTGCAACGATCATCGCGTACTTCGCCCTGATCCAGGGCCACTACGACGCGATCGGCATCGGAAACAAGATCGTCGAGGTGGCGCTGATCGTCCTGCTGGTCGTCGAGGGCCGCCGCGAGCGTCTCCACGCGTAGGTCGCCGGACGCACCGCGGGTCTCGACCGTCGCGGCCGGCGTCGTCGGCCGCGGGATGTACGAGGCCGCGGGCGCGTGGGGCGGGACCAACCCGTTCCCGGGCCCGCTCGTCGTGCTCACCCACCGCCCGGAGGACCAGCCCGCCCCGGAGGCCGGGTTCACGTTCGTCTCCGGGCTCGACGAGGCACTCGCCCGGGCGGCGACCGCCGGCGGCGACGGAGACGTCTCCATCGGCGCGGCGGGGCGGACGTGATCCGGCAGGCGTTGGCCGCAGGGAGGGTCGACGAGCTGGCCATCTCGACGGCACCGGTGATCCTCGGTGCCGGCAAGCGCCTCTTCGACGGCTTCGCCCGCGACATCGACCTCGAGGTGGCGAAGGTCTACAGCTCGCCCTACGCCACGCACGTGCGCTACGCGGTCAAGAAGTAGCCGCGCTACTCGACGTAGCTCCGCAGTACCTGCGACCGGGCCGGGTGGCGCAGCTTCGTCATCGTCTTCGTCTCGATCTGCCGGATCCGCTCGCGCGTGACCCCGTAGGTCCGGCCGATCTCGTCGAGCGTGCGGGGCCGGCCGTCGGTGAGCCCGAACCGCAGCCGGATCACCCCGGCCTCCCTGTCGGACAGCGTCGCCAGCACGCTCCGCAGCTCGGCCTGCAGCAACGTCAGGTCCACCGAGGCGAACGCACTCGCGGCCCCGCTGTCCTCGATGAGATCACCGAGCCGCGTGTCGCCCTCTTCGCCGAGCGGTTCGTCGAGCGACACCGGCTCGCGTCCGTACCGCTGGATCTCCGTCACCCTGTCCTCGGTGACGTCGATCGCCACGGCCAGTTCCTGCGGCGTCGCCTCGCGGCCGAGCTCCTGGAGCAGGGTGCGCCGGGCGCGATGCAGCCGGGTGATCAGCTCGCCGACGTGGACCGGGATGCGGATCGTCCGTGACTGGTCGGCGAGGGCCCGGCCGAGGGCCTGGCGGATCCACCACGTCGCGTACGTCGAGAACTTGTAGCCCTGGGCGTAGTCGAACTTCTCGACCGCGCGCACCAGGCCGATGTTGCCCTCCTGGATCAGGTCGAGGAAGCCGAGGCCACGTCCCGTGTAGCGCTTGGCCAGCGACACCACCAGCCGCAGGTTGGCCTCCAGGAGGTGGTTCCTTGCCCGGCTCCCGTCGGCGGCGATCAGGCCCAGGTCGCGGCGCAGCCGGGGGTTGAGCGCCTCGCCCGACTCCGCCGCACACCGCAGCCGTTCGGTGGCGAAGACGCCCGCTTCGATCCGCTTGGCCAGGTCGACCTCCTGCGCCGCGTCGAGCAGGGCGACCCTGCCGACCTCGCGCAGGTAGACCCGCACCGGATCGGGCACGGTGCCGGAGTGGCCCCCGGCCCGCAGCGGCCGTGTCGTCATACGGCGGGGTGCAGGAACACCACTCGATCAGCCATCGGTGCCTCCTCATGATCGCCGTGCCGTGGCGCAGGCCGGGCAGGCATGCAGTCGCCCGGTTGCACTACGCCGTAGACACTACGCTGTAGTGAGGCTGATCTCCGTCTGAAGCCGGACAGCGGGAGTCGGAGGGTGGTGACATGAGCGAGGTCCCGTCCGCGGGCGGACGAGGAGCGCTGCACGACGCGCTCCGGATGCAGTCGCTGGCGCGGGTCGGGCTGGGCGCCGAGGCCGACCCGGAGATGCAGGCGGTCGCCGAGCGGGTCCGCCGGTGGCTCGGCGTCCCGATCGCCCTCGTGTCGCTGGTCGAACCGGATCGGCAGGTGTTCCCCGGGATGGCCGGGTTGCCCGAGCCCTGGGCGACCTCGCGGTCCATCTCCATCCGCCACTCGTTCTGCCGGCACGTCGTGATCGCGACCGAGCCGCTGGTCGTGTCGGACGCCCGCGCGCATCCCCTGCTCCGGGGCAGCCCGGCCGTCGAGGAGCTGGGTGCGGTGGCTTACGCGGGGATGCCGCTGACAGACGAGGAGGGCAACGTCCTGGGCGCGCTGTGCGCGATCGACAGCGTGCCGCGGCAGTGGACGGCCGCCCAGCTCGACCTGCTGCAAGGCCTGGCCGAGTCCTGCTGTGCCGAACTACGGCTCCGACTGTCCCGGTTCACCGCCCGCGAGGAACGCCGGCACCGCGACGGGCTCGAGAACCGGCTGCGCGTCTCGTTCGACCGCAGCCAGGCGCTGCTCGCCGCGTCCGAGGCGTTCAGCGGGACCATCACCGTGGACGACGTGCGGACACGGGTCAGCGAGCTGGTGAAGACCGAGCTGCGCCCGTCGTACGTCGGGCTCGCCCTGCTTGACGACGACGGGCGGTTGCGCCGGATGCGCGACGCCCGGGCGCCCCGCGGGGTCGAGGACACCGGACCGTGGCAGACCTACGACCTGCTCACGGCGGTCCCGACCGCCACGGCCGTGCGGCAGCGGCGGATCGTCGCGTACGACGACCGGCCCGGGTTCGACGCCGCCCATCCCGAGGCCGCCCGCCGCCTGATCCGCGACCTCGACCTGCACGCGATCGTCGCCGTCCCGCTGATGCACGTGGGCGGACCGCTGGGTGCGCTCGCACTCGGCTGGGACACCCCGCGCCGCCTCGATCCGGCGGAGCTGCTGACCGTCACGACCTTGGCCGGGTACGCCGCCCAGGCGCTCGACCGCGCCCGACGGCTGCAGCAACGCGACAGCGCCGCCCATCAACTGCAGCAGGCGATGCTCACGACCCTGCCCGCCGTTCCCGGCCTCACGATGTACGCGCGTTACCAGCCGGCCGACTCCCGTGAGTACGTCGGCGGCGACTGGTACGACGCCGTGCCCATGCCGGATCCCGACCGTCCCGACGGCCGGGTCCTCGCCGTCTCGGTCGGCGACGTCATCGGCCACGCCCTCGACGCGGCGACCGTGATGGGGCAGGTCCGTTCGATGCTCCGCCAGGCCGCGTGGGACCACCCCGGCGAGCCGCCCTCGCACACGCTCCGCGCTTTCGAGCTCGCCGCGGACGGCATCGGGCTGCGGGCGATGGGGACCGCCCTGCTCGCGCACCTGCACCGCGGCGCCGACCAGCGGTGGGCCGTGACGTGGACGAACGCCGGGCACCCGCCCCCGATCCTGCTCCGTCCCGACGGCTCGGCGACGCTCCTCGACGGGCACGACATCCTGTTCGGGATACCGCGCCTGGCGGCCTCGCCCCGCCGCGACCACCACCACGACCTCGACCCGGGCAGCACGCTCTTCCTCTACACCGACGGCCTCGTCGAGCGCCGCGGCAGCGACCTCGACGAGGGCACCGACCGGCTCCGGCAGCTGCTCACCGAGAACCGCGACCTTCCCCCACCGGAGCTAGTCGACCTCGCCGTCGACACCCTCGCGCCCGACTCGCCCGACGACGTCGTCGCCTTCGCCGTCCGCTTCCCGGAAGACGCTCCGGCTCCTCAGTAGCGCCGCTGCAGCACGCGCATCGTCCGGCCCGGGACGCGCTGGCGTTCGCCCGGTCCGGACGCACGGCGGCGGGCGTGGGCGAGCAGCGGGTCCGCGGTGTCGACGACGACCTCCCAGACGCGCCCGTAGTCCTGGTCGGGCAAGGTGAAGGTCATCTGGTGCGGCGAGGCGTTGACCAGCAGCAGGAAGGAGTCGTCGATCACCCGCTCGCCGACCTCGTCGCGATCCGGGATGCCCTCGCCGTTGAGGAAGATGGCCAGGCTCTGCGCCCGGCCGCCGTTCCAGTCGTCGTCGCTCATCTGCTGCCCGTCCGGGCGCAGCCAGGCGATGTCGTTGATGCTCGAGCCCCGGATCGCACGGCTCTGGAAGAACCGCTGCCGGCGGAAGACCGGGTGCGCCTGCCGCATCGCGACGAGGCGCGCCGTGAACTCGGTGAGCACCTCGTTCTCCCGGGCGTCGGCCCAGTCGATCCAGCTGAGCTCGTCGTCCTGGCAGTAGACGTTGTTGTTGCCCTGCTGCGTGCGGCCCAGCTCGTCGCCGTGGGCGATCATCGGCACGCCCTGTGACAGCAGGAGCGTCGCGATGAAGTTGCGCTTCTGCCGCTCGCGCAGGATGCGGATCTCGCTGTCGTCGGTCGGCCCCTCGGCGCCGTGGTTCCACGAGCGGTTGTGGCTCTCGCCGTCGCGGTTGCCCTCGCCGTTCGCCTCGTTGTGCTTCTCGTTGTAGGAGACCAGGTCGTGCAGGGTGAAACCGTCGTGGGCGGTCACGAAGTTGATCGAGGCGAGGGGGCGGCGGCCGTCGGCCTCGTACAGGTCGGAGCTGCCGGTGAACCGTGAGGCGAACTCCCCGAGGCTCGCGGGCTCGCCGCGCCAGAAGTCGCGGACGGTGTCGCGGTAGCGGCCGTTCCACTCGGTCCACAGCGGCGGAAAGCCGCCCACCTGGTAGCCGCCCTCGCCGACGTCCCACGGCTCCGCGATGAGCTTGACCTGGCTGACGATCGGGTCCTGGTTCACCAGGTCGAAGAACGCGGCCAGCCGGTCCACCGAGTGGAACTCCCGGGCCAGCGCGGACGCGAGGTCGAACCGGAAACCGTCGACGTGCATCTCGGTGACCCAGTACCGCAACGAGTCCATGATCAGGCGAAGGGACTCGTGGTGGCGGACGTTGAAGCTGTTGCCGGTGCCGGTGGTGTCGTAGTAGTGCTGCGGGTCGCCGGGGACCAGCCGGTAGTAGGCCTGGTTGTCGATGCCGCGGAACGACAGGGTCGGGCCGAGGTGGTTGCCCTCGGCGGTGTGGTTGTAGACGACATCGAGGATGACCTCGATGCCCGCCCGGTGCAGTGTCCGGACCATGGTCTTGAACTCGAGCACCTGCTCGCCCCGCGTGCCGAAGCAGGCGTAGTCGTTGTGCGGGGCGAAGAAGCCGATCGTGTTGTAGCCCCAGTAGTTCGACAGTCCCCGCTCGACCAGCGTCGAGTCGTGCACGAACTGGTGCACCGGCATCAGTTCGACTGCGGTAACCCCGAGGTTGCGCAGGTGCCGGATCATCACCGGGTGCGCCAGGCCGGCGTACGTGCCCTGGACGTCGTCGGGGATCCCGGGGTGGCGCATCGTCATCCCTTTGACGTGCGCTTCGTAGATGACCGTCTCGTTGTAGGGGATCCGCGGGGGCCGGTCGTCACTCCAGTCGAAGAACGGGTTCGTCACCACCGACGTCATCGCGAACGGCGCCGAGTCGGCGTCGTTGCGGGAGGTCGGATCGCCGAACCGGTAGGAGAACAGCGCCTCGTCCCACGCGATCCGGCCGTCGACGGCCTTGGCGTACGGGTCGAGCAGCAGCTTCGCCGGGTTGCACCGCAGGCCCGCCTCGGGCTGGTAGGGGCCGTGCACCCGGTAGCCGTAGCGCTGCCCGGGCCCGATCCGGGGCAGGTAGCCGTGCCACACGAGCCCGTTGCGCTCGGGCAGGTCGACCCGCGTCTCGGTGGTCTTCATGCCCGGGCCGTCGTCGTCGAACAGGCACAGCTCGATCCGCTCGGCGACCTCGGAGAAGATCGCGAAGTTGGTGCCTCCGCCGTCGAAGGACGCTCCCAGCGGGTACGCGGACCCGGGCCAGATGTGCAGCACGACACCCTCCGTCAGCCCGCGCCACCTGCACGGTTGCTGTCTCCCTACCACCGATCAGGGCGCCGCTCCACAGGAGACCGACCCGCCGGACGTCAGCGCACGGGCTTGCCCAGACCGGGCGCGGTGGCCGGGTCGCTCGCCTGCAGGAGCAGCGCGGCGGTCGCCTCCGGGTCGTCGACCATCGGGACGTGCCCGCACCCGCGCAGCCGCACCCAGCGCGTCTGGTCGGGCAGCTGGTCGCGGTGGCGCGCCACCCCCGGCAGCAGCACCCGGTCGCGTGTCCCGAACGCGACTGTCACCGGCACGGTGATCGCGGCGCCGTCGGTGAACCGCTCCTTCTCCAGGCTGCGCAGCGTCTCCCGGAAACCGGGAGCCGAGGCCATGGCATCGACGGTGTCCCGTGCGGGCTCGTAGGGCACCTGGAACGGGTGGCCGGACACCTGCATCGCGGCGAAGGCCCGGCCGGGCCGGGTCCGCGGGGCGTTCGGGAAGATCCGGTTGATGACCTTGGCAGAGAGACGAGCCTGCCGCATTCCGCCACGGATGTGCAGCGGCGCGCCGGACTTGCGCCAGAGCCCGGCCGGAGCGAGGGCGGTGACGGTCCGGGCGCGGCCGGCCTTGCCGAGCTCCAGTGCCGCCCAGCCGCCGCTGCTGTTCCCGGCGATGTGCGCGGTCGCCAGCCCGAGTTCGTCGAGCAGCTCGCCGACGGCGGCCGCCAGGTCGCGCGGCGCGTTCCCGGCACCCTTCGGCTGACGCGGCGACTCCCCGTGGCCGGGCAGGTCCACCGCGATGACGTCGCGCTCGGCGGCCAGCAACGGGACGACGGGATCGAAGGATCGGCGGTCGAAGCCCTGGCCGTGCAGGAGGACCAGGGGCTCCCCCTGCCCGGTGCGGTCGAAGGCGAGCCGCGAGGCCCCTGAGGTCGTCCGCGACTGATTGCGGTCGAGGTTCGTCGACGATGTCGTCATGAGGTCTGCTCACCCGTCCGGTGTCGGAGTCGGCGAAGGGGATCTGCGCCGGCGTTCTCCACGTCACCGAGGATTTGCCCTCGGTCCGGTGTCCGACACAGACGGTGACCTTTGTCATTCCGGGTGTCATCCCGTGGGTGGACGCGCCGGGTGGCGCGCACTTCCTCCGGGGAAACTCCCGTAGGAGGGCACCTGCTGGCGTAGAGTCAGCCCGTCGAGGGCACCCCGACGTCGCATTCACGCGGCGTCGTTCTCGGCCACCCACACCGGGCGGCTCGCCGGCCGGGGACGGGAGCGCCGACATGCCGTCAGGTTTCGGTCACCCCGTACCCGCCGTCGCATCCACCCAGGACGGTCGTTCATGAGCTGGAACATGCCTGTCCACGTCGGCCACGGACTCGGAGAGCGGGAGATCCGGCTCGAAGGCGTGAGAACGCGGGAAGCCGCACAGAACGCCCGGACGGCACGCACGGTCGCCCAGCACTCGACGGACGCGCAGGACTGCCGCGAGCTCCTGGAGATGCTCGGACTCCGGCTCGACGACCTGCGGACCGACGAGCCGCCGCTGCACTGAGCCAGGACGGGCGCCCGGGCCCGCCGTGCGATGCTGCGGGCGTGACGGGACCGTTCGGGGACGCGCCGGTGCGCGTCGTCCGCGACGGCTCGACCACGCCGCAGCAGGACATGGACCTGTCGCCGCAGCTGCTCGCCGACTTCGCCGACCCCGACGTCCCGGGGCGGCTCCGGCTGCACAGCCCCCGCCCCACGGCCGCGTTCAGCCGGCTCGACTCGTTGGCTGCAGGCTTCCCGGCGGCCGAGGAGGCGGCGCGGACGCACGGGTTCGCGCCGGTGATCCGGCCGGCGGGTGGCCGACTCGCCGCCTATCACGAGGGCGCCCTGGTGCTCGATCTCGTCGCCCGCCACGGGCAGGCGCGTGGCGACTACCGGGAACGGTTCGCCGTGCTCGGCGAGCGCGTCGCCGCGGGGCTGCGGACGCTGGGGGTCCCGGCTCAGCTCGGGCCGGTTCCCGGGGAGTACTGCCCCGGGGAGTTCAGCGTGAACGCCGGCGGTGCGACGAAGATCGTCGGTACGGCCCAGCGCATCACCCGGTACGGGTACCTGTTCAGCATCGTGGTGTTGGTGACCGATCCCGAGCCGGTGCGGGAGGTGCTGGTGGACGCCTACGCGGCGTTGGGCATGGACTGGCGGCCCGCGTCCGTCGGGTGCGTCGCCGACCACGTGCCCGGGATCGCCGTGTCCGACGTCGAGCGCGCCCTGCTGCCCGAGCTGGGCGAACTGCTCCCGGGCCTTGTCGACGACGAGGCGACGCCCGGGCCCTACGTCCGGAAGTAGGCGCGCACGACGGTCCCCTCGGACGTGGTGTGCATCCGCACCAGGTCCGCGAGGTGGTTGACCATCAACAGGCCGCGGCCGCTGAGCTGGCCGGGTGCGGCCGGACGGCGGCCGACGAGCGGATCGTCGATCACACCCGCGTCGGCGACCTCACAGACGACGTGGGCCGCGTCGGTCCACAGGCGCAGGACGCCGGAGCCGCCGCCGTGCCGCACGCTGTTCGCGGCCATCTCCCCCACCGCCAACAGCACGTCGTCGACGCGCTCGGCCGCCAGCCCGGCCCGCTCCGCGTAGTCGACGGACGAGCGGCGGGCGCTGCGCAGGTGCGCGGCGTCGAAGGCGATCACGGTGGCGTCGGCCGGCTCCGGCAGCGCGCAGTTGTGCTCCGCCACGATGCGGTCGGGCGCGTAGCCCGGGCTCGGGAACGACGTCCCCGACTGCAGCAGCGTCGGGTGGGTGACCGCGGCGTCCGCGATGATCACCGGGTCGAGATTCGCGACGTCGTAGGGGCAAAGGATCGTGGCGGAGCGCCCGGCGAACGCGAGGTTGATCAGCGCCTCGTGCTGGACGCAGGCCGGGTACTCCAGGTCGGAGCGCTCCGGCCAGATCGGCTCACCGATCACCCGCACATGCTTGTCGGGATGGGCGTCGACGGCCGCGCCCAGCACCTCGGCGATGATCCGGCCCGGGTTCCGGCCCGCCACGCTCATGTCGACGAGCCGCACGCGCGCCACGAGGTCGCCGAGCGCGGCGCGCAGCAACTCGAGCCGGGACTGGGGCACGGCCACCGCCACGGGCTCGTCCCTGGCCAGACCCTCCCGGATGAACGGGATCGTCTCGGACAGGTACTCCCAGGGCCCTTGGTAGAACAGGGCGGGGTGGACGAACGCCTCGTCGACGTTCGCAGCGGTGCGCAGACCCATTCCACATCCTTCGCCGGCGGGTGCCGACCGCCGCGCCCGATGCACCCCTCCGGCACCGGTCACGCGGTCAGCACTTCGCACCCGGCCCGGAAGTGTACTGAGGTCCCATCGTGTGCTGTCCAGCTTTCGTCGAAGTTCATGACGACCCCCGGACCGCCCGCGATCACCGTGGCGCCAAGATGAGCCCATGCCGGTGACCAGCGGCGAGCAGCCGGTCGCGCTCCCCATCTCCGAGGTGGCGCGGCTGACCGGACTGACCACCGCGACCCTGCGGGCCTGGCAGCGTCGCTACGGGCTCGGCGCCAGCCGGTCGTCCCCCGGCGGTCACCGTCGCTACAGCCCGCTCGACGTCGCCCGGCTCCGCGCCGTGCAACAGCTCGTCGGCCAGGGCCTGGCGACCGCGGAAGCCGTGCGGGTCGTCCTCGTCCCCGCCGAGCACGACCTCGACCTGCCCGCCGAGGCGGACCCGGTGGCCCACCTGCTCGCGGCGGCCGCCCTCGACCTCGACGGCCCGTCGTGCCGCGCGCTGCTCCGCGACCACCTCGCGGCCCATCCCGTGGAGCGGACCTGGGAGGAGGTGATCCGGCCGGCACTGCGGACCGTGGGCGAGCGGTGGAGCGAGCTGCCGCACGGGGTGGCGGTCGAGCACCTGCTCTCCCACGTCGCGGCGGCCGCCCTCGGTGCGGCGGCCTCGACCGACCTTCCCGGGCCGCCCGCGGTGCTGCTGGCCTGCGTGCCGGTCGAGGAACACGACCTCCCGCTCGTCGCCCTCGCGGCGGCACTGGGTCAGCGCGGGGTCGCCACCACCCTGCTCGGCGCGGCGACACCGACCGACACGCTGGTCCGCGCGGTCCAGCACAGCCGGCCCGCCGTCGTCGTGCTGCTCGCGCTGCTTCCCGAGCTCGTCGATCCCGGCATGCTCACCGCGCTGCCGCCAACCGGCCGCGTCGTGGCTGCGGGCCCGGGCTGGGCCGGTGCCGCACTACCCGCGGACGTCCGGAGGGTCGACGACCTCGCCGGCGCCCTGGAGGTCGTCGGTGAGGTCGTCAGTCGGACACGGTTCACGACACGGGGTCGTCGGCGCTCCGTCGCGCGCTGACGGCTCGACGGTCCTCAGGTCTTCAGCCGGGCCGCGGCCTCGGCGGCGCCCGGACCGTCGAGGCCGGCCGAACGACCGGTGAGGAGGAGCAGCAGCTCGCCGCTCGGACCCCGGACCTCGGCGCCCTCCCCCGCCGACCAGTCCACGTCTGTCGCGACGAACCGCAGGCCCGCGAAGCGCTTGCGCGCGCCGTAGAAGCTGCTGCTCCACACGTGCTGGAGCGCCGGCTGCACACGCTCGGGCGGCATCGGTCGGTCGCGGCCCAGCGGGCGCGCGATGTCCTGGCCGTGGACGAGGATGTCGACGAGCGGGTCCGGCGGCTGGGCACCGAGGGGGCGGCGCGCGGAGCCGGCCGTCGCCCGGAGTTGCGCGACGAGCTCCGCGGGCGTGAACTCCGCGGCGCGGCGGCGGGCCGCGTCGCCGATCATCTTGTTGATGTCGCCGCGGGCGCGCAGCACGCCGAGCACCGCAGCCGGCTTCGACAGGCGGGTGACCAGGGTCAGGTGGGCGACGACGTCACGGACCGTCCAGTTCGCGCAGAGCGACTCGGCGTCCCAGTCGGCGGGCGCGAGCCGGTCGAGCAGGTCGGCGAGGTCGCGCCGCTCGGCCTCGACCGCAGCCACGATGGCGTCCCGGTCCACGACGGCCTCCTCGGTGCTGGACGGTGTCGCCCCGGACCCTAGTGCCGTGACCCGTCGCCACCGAGCCGACGAGTCACGGGGCTACGTGAGGTGGTCGAAGTCCCCGCGCACCCAGCCGATGTGCCTGTCCGCGGACCGACGTACGACGGCCCGGGCGTCGGCGTCGATCCGGATGGCGAAGTTGCCGTAGAGCCGGTCGAACGCGAACTCCTCGAGAGCGCGGGTGACGCGCTCGACCACGGCGGCGGAGAGCGGGATGTGGTTGGGGTAGCTGCGCAGGAACGCGACGGAGGTGCGGTCCGCGTTGGCGAACACGGTGTCGCCGCTGAGCAGCACACCCCGGCCGTCGGCGCCGGCCGACCAGTGCGCGACAGCGCTGCCGGGGAAGTGGCCGCCCGGCTGGGTCAGGGTGATGCCAGGCAGGACCTCGACGGTGCCGGACCACGTCTCGATGACCGGGTCCGGTCGCGCCACCCACTCCCGGTCGGCCTCGGCGACGAACACGGGGACACCGCCGAGGGCCCTGCTCCACTCCACCTGGACGCCGAACATGTGCGGGTGGCTCGCGACGATCGCCGCGGCGCCGCCGAGCTCGCGGACCCGGGCCACGCCCTCCGCGTCGACGAAGCCGATCGGATCCCACAGCAGGTTCCCCGACGGCGTGCGCACCAGCTTGGCCGTCTGCCCGATCCCGGCCTTCGGCGTGGCCGTGATCCCGAACAGGTCGGGCTCGAGCTCGGCCACCTCCACCTTGCGCCCCTCGGCGGCCAGTTCCTCGAGGGTGGTCCACCGCTGCCCCTCGGCGGGCACCCACTGCCGCTCGTCGGCGCAGATTGCGCAGACCTCGACGCGCTCCGCGTGTTCGACCGCGCAGGTCGCGCAGATCCAGAAGCCCATGCTTCCTCCTCAGCCGCCGATCGCGTCGAGCTCCGCCAGTGCGTCGGCGGGCAGAGTCAGCCCCGCGCCCGCGACGTTCTCGCGCAGGTGCGCCACCGAGGACGTCCCGGGAATCAGCAGGACGTTCGGCGACCGCTGCAGCAGCCAGGCCAGTGCCACCGCCATCGGTGTCGCGTCGAGCCGTTTCGCGACCGCCTCCAGGGCGTCGGACTGCAGCGGCGAGAAGCCGCCGAGCGGGAAGTACGGCACGTACGCGATCCCCTGCGCGGCGAGTGAGTCGATGAGGGCGTCGTCGTCGCGGCGGGCGAGGTTGTAGAGGTTCTGCACGCAGACGACGGGCGCTATCGACTGCGCCTCCGCGATCTGCTCCGCGTTCACCGTGCTGACGCCGAGGTGCCGGATCAGCCCCTGCTGCTGCAGCTCGGCGAGGGCCTCGAACTGCTCCGCGAGCGAGCCCGGCTCGGGGGCGTCGAACCCACCGACGCGCAGGTTGACGACGTCGAGCACGTCGAGCCCGAGGCGGCGCAGGTTGTCGTGCACCTGCTCCTGCAGCTCCGTGGGCGTCCGGGCGTGCGGCCAGCCGCCCTCCGCATCGCGCCGCGCGCCGACCTTCGTGACGATGTGCAGGTCGTCCGGGTAGGGCGCGAGCGCCTCGCGGATGATCTCGTTGGTGACGTGCGGGCCGTAGAAGTCGGCCGTGTCGATGTGGGTGATGCCGAGCTCGACGGCCGTGCGCAGCACGGCTATCGCGGCGTCGTGGTCCTTCGGCGGCCCGAACACGCCGGGTCCGGCGAGCTGCATCGCCCCGTAGCCGACCCGGGTGAGCTCGAGATCCCCGACGTCGTAGGTGCCTCCGGGGAGATCAGTGGTTGCCATGTACACATGATCGCCGATACGGCGCCGCGGGGCAGGGCCCCGCTCTTCCTGGGACTGGCGGTACCAGGATCGTCGGGTCGCCGGGCACTGCCATCCTCGGCGAAACACTGTCGCTGCTCGACCGCGACATCCTGTTCGTCAGCGGCGCCACCGCGCAGCAGATGGCCGCCTCCCCCGTGTTCTCCCGGCTGGCCGTGGTGCGCGACGGCCGCACGCTCTACACGACCTTCGACTCGCCGCTGTCGGGGGCGCTGTCCTACAGCGGACCCGACGCGCTGCTCTACGCCCTCGACGTGCTGGTGCCCCAGCTCGCCAACGCGGTCGAGGGCCGGCCGGTCGCCGACCTGAGCAACGCCTGACGGGCCCGCAGCTCAGGGCAGCGCGCCGGCCACGTCCAGCAGGACCAGCGCCGCCGCCACGTCGACGACCGTCGCCGCTCGCGACAGGTCCAGCCCGGCGACGGTCTCGATCCGGCGCAGGCGCTGCCCGACCGTGTTCGGGTGCACCGTGAGCCGCCGGGCCGTCTCGGCCCGGTCGAGTCCGCCGTCGAGATGCGTGCGCAGGGTGTGCAGCAGCGCCGTGCCGCGCTCCCGGTCGTGCCGCCGCACCGGACCCACGGTCCGGTCGGCGAAGGCGACCAGCTGCTCGGCGTCGTCGAGCTGCAGCAGCAGGCCTGCGACGCCGAGGTCGTCGAGCGTGACGACCGTGCCGGTGCGTGCGGTCCGCTCGGCGACAGCCGCCGCGCCCCGGGCGGTCCGGTGGGCCCGTACGAGGTTCCCCTCCGCGGCCGGCGCCGCCGCGACCGTCGCCCCGGCGATCCCGGGCACCGACACCAGCGCCCTGCGCACCCCGTCGGCGACGGTCCGCGCCCGCTCCGGCGCGACCGGCCACAATGCGACGATCGCACCCTGATGCGTGCCCACCAGCGGCCGCGGCACGTCCCGACCCGCCAGCCGCACCACCGCGTCCAGCGCCCGCTGTGCCGTGGCGGCTACCGGCGCGGCCGCGTCCGGAACGGTCCGGGCGACCAGGGCGACGTGCGGTCGCGACAGGTCGTGCCCGAGCAGCTCGGCGCGTTCCCGCACCGGTCGTGACGCCGGATCCGCGCCGCCCAGGACGTCGGCCAGCAGCTCGCCGCGCAGTCGTTGCTCGACCTCCGCCGCGGTCCGCAGCCGGAAGAGCTCCAGCGCCAGCACGATCGAGGCGTGCTCGAGGGCGCGCTCGTCCAGCGGGCGCAGCGGCTCGGCGCCGCGCGGGAGCCAGAGCCGGGCGGTCACGGAACCGGAGAGCACCACGCGGACGACGACGTGGTCGCCGCACTCGCGGACCAGCCGGTCGCCGGGCTCCACCTCGTCCACGGGCACCGCCCTGCGGACCTCGGCCGAGGGCAGCGCGGCGAGCGGGCCGGCGTGGGCGAGCACCTCACCCCGGGCGTCCTCGACCAGCACCGGGCGGGCCAGCAGCTCCGACGCGGCGGCGGCGATGCCGTCGACCCCGCCCGCGCGCAGCGCGACCCGCAGCAGCCGTTCGTGGATCTGTTCCGACCGCGTCACCAGCTCGTGCTGGCGGCGCAGGTCGTCGAGCATCCGCGCCGAGGTGAGCGCGATCGCGGCGTGGTCGGCGAGCAGCATCAACCGGTCGACCTCGTCGGCCGTGAAGTCGTGCACCTCCCGGTGGTAGCTGTTGAGAGTGCCGAGCGCCGCCGACCCGGCGATCAGCGGCACCGAGAGCATCGAGCGGTAGCCCTGCTCCGCCGCGACGCCGCCCCAGATGAAGCCCTGCTCCTGGGAGATGTCGGTGACGGCCACCGGTCGCCCGGACCGGTACGCGCGGCTCGACGGCGCGCCCCCGCGGGCGTCGACCTCCAGACGCACGGGCCGGTCCGAGTTCACCCGGGCGACGTACTCCGCGGTCAGCCCGCTCCAGCCTGTGATGACGAGGTTGTGCCCGTCCGCATCGGGCACGAGAACGCCGCAGAAGTCCAGGTGCAGCAGCGATCGGGCGGTCTCGGCGACGAGACCGAGGACGTCGCGCAGCCCCTGACCGGAGTTCACGACGGCGGTCAACGTGCGGACGGCGTCCAGCCACTGCCGCAGGTCGGGGAGGGTCTCAGCCACCCGTCCATGGTGTCACGGCGGACATGGAACTGGTCGAAGTGTGTCTCCACGGACATGGAGAAGCGTGCGGGCCGTCGCCACACTCGATTTGCACCCCGCTGGATGAGGTCGAGAGGGCAGAAGCGATGACGCTGACGAGCACGTCCCCCGAAACGGTTCCGGGCTCGGCCCGGGCGCACGAGCGCCCGGTCCTCGACCCCGCTACCGGCGCGGTGATCGCCACGGTGCCCGACAGCACCCTCGCCGAGGTCGACGAGGCGGTGCGCACCGCTCGCGCCGCGTTCGACGGCGGCCCGTGGCCCACGCTGACCCGCAGCGCGCGGGCCCGGCTCCTGCTGCGCGCCGCCGACGCCATCGAGGACGCCGCCGAGCGGCTGTTCCGCCTGGAGACCCGCAACAACGGACGCCCGATCACCGAGACGCGCGCGCAGCTCTCGCGGGTGCCCGAATGGTTCCGGTACAACGCGGGACTGCTGGCGGCGCAGCGCGACGCCGTGCTTCCCGGCGACGGGCCGTACCTCACCTACCAGCGTCGCGCGCCGCTGGGCGTCTGCGGGATCATCACCCCGTTCAACCACCCGCTGTTGATCCTCGCGCGCAGCCTGTCGGCGGCGCTCGCGACCGGCAACACCGTGGTGGTCAAGCCGTCGGAGACGACGCCGCTGTCCACCCTCGCCCTCCTGGAGATCCTGCGTGAGGCCGGCGTGCCCGACGGCGTCGTGAACGTCGTGACCGGCGGCCGCGACGTCGGCGAGGCGCTCACGCACCACCCGGACATCGCCAAGATCACCCTCACCGGCGGCACCGAGGCGGGCCGCGCCGCCGCGGTCGCGACCGCGGCCCGGTTCGCGCGGGTCACCGCCGAGCTGGGCGGCAAGACCCCGGTCGTCGTCTTCGACGACGTCGACCCGCGCGCCGCCGCCGAGGGCGCCGCCTTCGCCGCGTTCGTCGCCGCCGGGCAGTCGTGCGTCGCCGGCTCGCGCTTCCTCGTCCAGCGCGGGATCCACGACGCGTTCGTCGAGGCCCTCGCGGCGCGGGCCACGGCCATCCGGATCGGCGACCCCTCGGACCCGGCGACGCAGCTGGGCCCCCTGGTCAACGCCGTCGCCCGGGACCGGGTGCTGCGGATGATCGGCGTCGGCGTGGCGGAGGGGGCCCGGGTGGCGGCCGGCGGCGGCGCCCCGGAGCTGCCCGCACCGCTGTGCGACGGCTTCTACGTGCAGCCGACCGTGCTCACCGACGCGACCAACGACATGCGGGCCGCGCAGGAGGAGATCTTCGGTCCGGTCGCGGTCGTCGTCCCGTTTGACGACGAGGACGACGCCGTCGCGAAGGCCAACGACAACCGGTTCGGCCTCGGGGCCGGGCTCTGGACCCGCGACGTCGCCCGCGCCCACCGCGTCGCCGACCGCATCACCGCCGGGATGGTCTGGGTGAACGACCACCACCGGCTCGAGCCCTCGCTGCCCTGGGGCGGGGTCAAGGAGTCCGGGACCGGCCGCGACGCCGGCACCGAGAGCTTCGACGACTTCACGTGGGTCAAGACCGTGGTCGTGCGCACCGCCGCCGACGACGCCGACTGGTACGGGTCGGCCGCGCCCGGCCGCCTGAACTGAGCCCGACCCCTCCCCTCTCTCCGCCTCCCGGCACGACCTTTCCGCACGACGACCCCGACGAAGGGACCGTCCATGTCCGCCTCCGCCTCCACCCCCGCCGGGCCGGCGCCCGGCACCTGGCGCGCCGAGATCACGAAGACGCAGTGGCTGGTGCTGCTCGGCACCACGATGGGCTGGGCCCTCGACGGGTTCGCCGGCAGCCTCTACGCCCTGGTCCTCGGCCCGGCCATGACCGAGCTGCTCCCGCACAGCGGCATCGCCGTGAACGGCGGCAGCATCGGGCTCTACGGCGGCCTCACCGTCGCCCTGTTCCTCTTCGGCTGGGGCACCGGCGGCATCCTGTTCGGGATCCTCGCCGACTACTTCGGCCGGGTCCGCGTGCTGTCGGTCGGCATCGCCACCTACGCGATCTTCACCGCCCTCGCCGCGTTCGCCGACACCTGGTGGCAGCTGGGCGTGCTCCGGTTCATCGCAGGGCTCGGCTCCGGAGTCGAGGCTCCGGTCGGCGCGGCGCTCGTCGCCGAGGTCTGGCGCAACCGCTACCGGGCCCGGGCGTGCGGGGTGATGATGTCGGGCTACGCCCTGGGCTTCTTCCTCGCCGCGCTGGCCTACGCCGTGCTCGGCGGGAACGGCTGGCGGCTGATGATGGGCATCGCCGTGGCACCCGCCCTCCTGGTGTGGTTCATCCGCCGCCACGTCCCGGAGCCGGCGGAGATCACCGACACCATCGCCGCCCGCCGGGACCGCCGGGAGCGGGGCCAGACCGTCGACGAGGACCGCTTCGTCCTGCGCCGGCTGCTCAGCCCGCCGCTGCTGCACCGCACGCTGGTCGGGACCGCGCTCGCGACGGGTTCGCTGGTCGCCTTCTGGAGCGTCTCCACCTGGTACCCGCAGATCATCCGCCAGGCCGCGGCCGCCGCATCCCTGTCGCCGGAGGTCGCCAACGGCCGCGTCGCCGTCGCGTCGATGCTCTTCAACGCCGGCGGCATCCTCGGCTACGCGACCTGGGGTTTCCTCGCCGACGCCGTGGGCAGGCGGAAGGCCTTCGCGATCAGTTTCGCGGTGTCCGCCGCCACCGTGGCCTACCTGTTCCCGTTCCCGCACACCTACGGCCAGTTCCTGGCCGTCATCCCGATCGCCGGGTTCGGGCTCTACGGGGCGCTGTCGGGGATCCTGGTCTACGGGCCGGAGCTGTTCCCGCCCAGCGTCCGCGCCACCGGCATCGCCCTCTACAACGGCATCGGCCGCTACATCACCGCCTGCGGCCCGCTGGTGGCCGGCGTGATCGCCGCTTCCTGGTTCGGCGGGGACCTCGGGCTGGCCACCACCTGCGTCGTCGCCGTCGGGATGCTCGGCGCGCTGGGGCTGCTTTTCGCCCCCGAGACCCGCGGCGAGGCCCTGCCGACCGACCCGGCCGTCGCGACCACCACCGGCACGATCACCGAGGAGGCACGGGCATGAGCAGGTACGACGGAGCGACGGCTGCCGTGATCGGCGGCTCGATCGGCGGGCTGACCGCGGCACTCCTGCTGCGCGACCTGGGCTTCTCCGTGCAGGTCTTCGAGCGCACCCCCACTCCGCTGGACGGGCGCGGCGGCGGGATCGTGCTGCAGCCCGACACGGTGCGCTGGTTCACCGAGCGCAGCAGCCAGCAGCCCCAGTCGCTGCACACCAGCACCGAGTGGGTCCAGTACCTCGACACCGACAACCACGTGATCGACCGGGACCAGCGCACGTGGACCTACACGTCGTGGGGCACCTTCTACCGTGCGCTGCTCGCCGACTTCGGCACCGCCGACTATCACCTCGGCGAGTTCGCCTGCGGCTTCGACCAGGACGAGCGCGGCGCGACCGTGCGCTTCGTCAGCGGCCGCACGGTGACCGCGGACCTCGTCGTCTTCGCCGACGGCATCACCTCGACGGCCCGCGAGCGCCTCGACCCGACCGCGCAGCTCATCTACTCCGGCTACGTCGGCTGGCGCGGGACCGTCCCCGAGCACGAGCTCAGCGACGGCACCCGCGAGCTGCTCGGCAACGCCATCTCCTACAGCGTCGTGCCGCACTCGCACATCACGCTCTACCCGATCCCGGGCGAGGCCGGCGCCGGGCGCAGCGGGACGGAGCCGGGCGACCGCCTGATGAACTACGTCTGGTACCGCAACGTGCCCGCCGGCCCGGAGCTCTCGGAGATGCTCATCGACAAGCGTGGCATCCCCGGGAAGGTCTCGCTGCACCCCGGTCAGGTGCAGGACCGCTACGTCGACGAGATGCGTGAGGCCGCCTCCCGGATGCTGGCGCCGGCCGCGGCCGAGGTCGTCACCGCGACCGCCACGCCGTACGTGCAGGTCGTGCAGGACGTGCGGTCGTCCCGGATGGCCGACGGCCGGGTCGCGCTGATCGGCGACGCCGCCTGCGGCGCCCGCCCGCACGCCGCAGCGGGCACCGCCAAGGCCGCGGCCGACGCCTGGGCGCTGTCGGCCGCGCTGGACGAGGCCGACGGCGACGTCGCGGCGGCCCTGCGCAAGTGGGAGCCCGCCCAGCTGGAGCTGAGCTCGCGCCTGCTCGACCGCGTCGTCGACATGGGCGAGCGCTCGCAGTTCCGCAACACCTGGGTCCCCGGCGACCCGAGCCTGCGCTTCGGCCTCTACGGCCCCGGCCGCTGACCCCGCGAGGAGAGACGACATGACCGACACCGCGTCCGACCTGACCTTCCTGAGCGACCTGCCCCTGGCCGGGACGCTCGTCGCCACCGACTTCGACGGCTGGACCCCCGAGCTGCGTGCGGAGTTCGCGGCCCACGCCCACGACGGGCAGGTCGGCTCCCGGCTGCTCAGCGCGAACGACCGCGTCCGGGTGTGGGAGATCCGGCTCGCTCCCGGCGAGCGCTGGCACGCCCACCGGCACGTCCTCGACTACTTCTGGACGGCGGTCAACGCCGGCCGCAGCAGCCAGCACACGAGCGACGGCACCACCCGCGAGGTGTCGTACTCCGCGGGCGAGACCCGGCACTTCACCTTCGGGCCGGGTGAGTACCTGCTGCACGACATCGAGAACGTCGGCGACGGGCCGCTGGTCTTCACCACCGTCGAGCACCTCGACGGCGCCAACGCCCCGCTGCCCCTGTCCGACGGGCCACGGGCGTGATCGGCCTGCCGCTCGCCGCGGGCGTGGTCGACGTCCACGCCCACTGGCTCCCGGAGGCGCTGTTCGACCTCCCGCCGGGGGCGCCCTACGGCCCGCTGCACGACCGTGACGGCGAGCTGCACCTGGGCGAGGTCCCGCTGTCGGTGCCGACCCGCGCGATGAGCGACGTCGCCGCGATCCGCGCCGACATGGCGGCGTCGGGCCTCGGTGTCCGGGTGCTGTCCGCGCCGCCCTTCGCCTTCCCGGTCGCGGGCGGTGCGCCGGACTACGTCGACGCCTTCAACGAGGCGCTCGGCGAGGTCGTCGGCGGCGCCGAGGGCACCGTCGTCGGGCTCGGGACCGTGGTGCTCGACGACCCCGGCACCGCCCGCGTCCAGTTGGAGCGGCTCGCTGCGACGCCCGGGATCTCCGGGGTCGCGATCCCACCTCTGGTGGCGGGCGCGTCCCTGGATCGCGGCCCGCTACGGCATGTGCTGGCCGACGCCGCCGCGCTCGACCTCGCCGTGCTCGTCCACCCGATGCAGCTGCCCCGCCCCGAGTGGGCCGACCACTACCTGGCGAACCTCGTCGGCAACCCGGTCGAGACCGCGACCGCGATCGCCGCTGTTCTGCTCGGCGGAGTCCAGGAGCAGCTTCCCGACCTGCGGATCTGCTTCGTGCACGGCGGTGGCTGCGCGCCGGGCCTGCTCGGCCGGTGGGACCACGGCTGGCGCACGCGCGCCGACGTCCGGCGGAGCTCGACGCGGCCGCCGAGCGAGACGTTCGGGGAGCTGTACGTCGACACCGTCACCCACGACCCCGAGGCCCTGCGCCTGCTCGTCGCCCACGCCGGCAAGGACCGCCTCCTCTGCGGCAGCGACCACCCGTTCGACATGGCCCAGGCCGACCCGGTCGGGTTCGCCACGAGCCACGGCGCCGACGCTGAGACGATCACCGCGAACGCGCGGGCGTTCCTCGGCGCCTGACACACCGCGCCCGACCCACAGCTAAGGAACCTGCGATGTCGCACCTGTTCACCCCGCTCACCCTCCGCGGCCTGACCGTCCCCAACCGCGCGTGGCTCTCGCCGATGTGCCAGTACAGCGTTCCGGACGCCGACGGGGTGCCGACCGACTGGCATCTCGTCCACCTCGGCGCGCGGGCGCTCGGCGGGTTCGGCCTGATCCTGACCGAGTCCACCGCCGTCTCGCCGGACGCCCGGATCAGCCCGCAGGACACCGGACTGTGGAACGACGCGCAGGTGGCCGGTTGGACCCGGATCGTCGACTTCGTGCACGCCCAGGGCACCCCGATCGGCGTCCAGCTCGGCCACGCGGGCCGCAAGGCCTCGACGTACGCGCCCGGGCTGGGCCGCGGATCGGTCCCGGTGACCGGCGGCGGCTGGGAGGCCGTCGGGCCGTCGGCCCTGGCCTACGAGGGCTACGCGACACCCCGTGCGGCCACCGCGGACGACCTCGTCGGGATCGTCGCGGCGTTCGGCGCCGCAGCCGGTCGCGCGGAGACCGCCGGGTTCGACGTCGTCGAGATCCACGCCGGGCACGGTTACCTGCTGCACCAGTTCCTGTCGCCGCTGGCGAACCGGCGGACCGACGCCTACGGCGGGTCGTTCGACAACCGGGTCCGGCTCCTGCTGGAGGTCGTCGACGCCGTGCGCGCCGCCTGGCCGGGGGACCGGCCGGTGCTCGTGCGGCTCTCGGCGTCGGACTGGGTCGACGACGGGTGGACGCTCGAGGAGACGGCAGACCTGGCAGCGCTGCTGCGCGAGCGCGGCGTCGACCTGGTCGACGTCTCCTCCGGCGGCCTGGACCCGGCCCAGCAGATCACCGTCGGTCCCGGCTACCAGGTGCCCTTCGCCCGGCACGTGCGCGAGAAGAGCGGCGTGCCGATCGGCGCGGTCGGGCTGATCACGGAGACGCACCAGGCGGAGGGGATCCTCGCCGACGGTTCCGCGGACGTCGTGCTGCTCGCGCGGGAGGCGCTGCGCGACCCGTCGTGGCCGCTCCGCGCGGCCGCGGAGCTGGAGCCGCAGGGGGTCCGCGACCTCTACCCGGTCCCCTACCTGCGGGCGGCGCCGTCGGGCCGGGCCTGACCGGCACCGATGCGGGGTCAGGTCGCGGTGGTCGTCCCGTCCCCCACCCCGGCCGGGGCGTGCGACACGACGTGCTCCACCGGCATCGGGTACTTCTTCGCGGCCCGCTCCACGAGGTCGTCGCGCAGCCACGCCGACTCGCCCGCCGGGTGCGTGGAGATGACGATGGCGTCCGGCCGGAACCGGTCGACGGCCTCGTCCATGGCCACCATCGGGCGGTAGTCGCCCACCGCGCCGTCGGCCTGCAGGCCGTCACTGCGCAGGATCTCCAGCGTGGTGTCCAACCGCTCCTGCGCGGCCCGCCGGGTCGCCTCCCACAGGTACACCGCGCCCTTGTGCTCGGCCTGGCCGGTGTCGACCGGGTTGGCCGGCACGCAGACGAAGAACTCCGCGTCGCGGTCCGTGGCGAACCGCCGGATCTCGGTGAGCAGGTCGTCGGCACCCACGGTCTCGTTGGCCACGATCAGCACCCGGTGGGGTGCCGCGGCCGCCAGGCGCTCGGCGGCGGACGCCTCGGCGGGCACGTTCCGGTTCCGCCGGGCGACGACCAGGTACACGAGCACCACCACGACGAGCGACACCAGGCTCAGCACCAGCTGCGAGCGCGTGTCCTCCCCGACCCCCATCGAGATGAGCACGCCCACGATGGCGGCGATGGTCAGCAGGGTGAGGAAGGGGAAGGCCCACATCTTCACCTGCAGCTTCGCCTCGGGCGTCCGGCGCCGCAGGACGTACTGCGACACGGCGATGATCAGGTAGACGAACAGGATGATCGCGCCCGAGGAGTTCAGCAGGAACAGGAACACGGTGTCGGGCGAGATGTAGGCGGCGATCACGCAGAGGAAGCCGACCACCGTGGACAGCAGGATCGCCGACACCGGCACGCCGCGACCGTTGACCGTGATGAGCCTGATCGGGGCCTCGCGCCGGGCCGCCAGCACGAACAGCATCCGCGACGCCGTGTAGAGCCCGGAGTTGAGGCACGACAGCACTGCGGTGAGCACGACCGCGTTCATGATGTCGGCGGCGTAGGGGATCCCCATCACCTCGAAGGCGCTCACGTAGGGCGAGTCGCCGAGCTCGGTGGAGTTCCACGGCAGCATCACCGCGAGCAGGAAGATCGAGCCGACGTAGAAGAGCGCGATACGCAGGACCACGGAGTTCGTCGCCTTCGCGATGGCCCGTCCCGGGTCGTTCGACTCGGCGGCCGCGATCGTGGCGATCTCGGCCCCGACCATCGAGAAGATGACCACGACGATGCCGGAGAAGATCGCGCCTGGGCCGTTGGGCAGGAACCCGCCGTGCGCGGTCAGGTTCGAGAAGTCCGCGTCGCGCCCGGGCCAGAGCCCGATCACGAAGAGGCTGCCGAGCGCGAGGAAGATGATGATCGCGAGGACCTTGATGCCCGCGAACCAGTACTCGAACTCGCCGTACGACTTGACCGAGAACAGGTTCGTCGCGGTCATCAGGATCATCAGCCCGAGGGCGAGAAGCCACAGCGGCGCCTCGATCCAGCGGGTCAGGAGCTTCGCCCCGGCGACCGCTTCGAACCCGACGACGATGACCCAGAAGTACCAGTACAGCCAGCCGACGGAGAAGCCCGCCCACCCGCCGAGGGCCTTGCGGGCGTAGTCCGCGAACGAGCCCGTCGACGGGTTCGCCGTGGCCATCTCCCCCAGCATCCGCATCACCATGACGATGAGCACGCCGGTGACCGCGTAGGTGAGGAAGGCGGCGGGGCCGACTTCGTTGATCACCGCGCCGGAGCCGACGAACAGCCCGGCCCCGATGACACCCCCGATCGCGATCATCGTCAGGTGGCGCTGCTTCAAGCCCTTGTGCAGTTCCGCGTCCGGCGCATTCGCCATGACCCGTCTCCTCTCAGGAGATCTGGTGCGGGTAGGTGTGACCGACGGGCGCGTCGAAGGTCTCCTTGATCGCCCGAGGACTTGTCCAGCGCTGGACGTTGAGCATCGAGCCGGCCTTGTCGTTGGTGCCCGACGCCCGGCTGCCCCCGAAGGGCTGCCGGGAGACGATCGAGCCGGTGGGCCGGTCGTTGACGTAGAAGTTGCCCGCGGCGTGCCGCAGCGCGCGGTGGGCCTGCTCGACCGCGGCCCGGTCCGTCGCGAAGACGGCGCCGGTCAGCGCGTACGGGCTGGTGCGGTCGACGAGGTCGAGCGTCGCGGCATACGCCGAGGGGTCCGTGTCGTCGTAGACGTGCACGGCGAGGATCGGGCCGAAGTACTCGGTGGCGAACGCCTCGTCGGCAGGGTCGGTGCCGACCAGGACGGTGGGCTCGACGAACCAGCCCTCGCTGTCGTCGGTGCCACCGCCCGCGAGGATCTCCAGCGAGGGCACCTGCTTGGCCCGGTCCAGCGCCGTGCGGTGCCGGTCGAACGCGCGGGCGTCGATCACGGCGCCGCCGAAGTTGGTCAGGTCCGTGACGTCGCCGTAGCGCAACGAGCGGGTGACGTCGGCCAGCTCCTCGCGCAGCCCGCCCTGCCAGATGCTGCGCGGGATGTAGGCGCGGGAGGCGGCCGAGCACTTCTGGCCCTGGTACTCGAACGCGCCGCGGACGAGCGCGGTGGTCAGCGGCGCGGGGTCCGCCGACGGGTGGACGACGACGAAGTCCTTGCCGCCGGTCTCGCCGACGATGCGCGGGTAGCTGCGGTACCGGTCGAGGTTGTCCGCGACCGTGCGCCAGAGGGTCTTGAAGGTCGCCGACGACCCGGTGAAGTGCAGGCCGGCCATGTCCGGGTCGGTCAGGGCGACGCGGGAGACGGCGAGCCCGTCGCCGGTGACCATGTTGATCACGCCGGCGGGCAGGCCCGCGGCCTCGAGCAGCCGCATGGTGTGGTGCGCGGCGACCTGCTGGGTGGGGGTCGGCTTCCAGACCACCGTGTTGCCCATGAGCGCGGGCACCGTGGGCAGGTTCCCCGCGATGGCCGTGAAGTTGAACGGGGTGATGGCGGTGACGAAGCCGTCGAGCGGCCGCCAGTCCATCCGGTTCCACTCGCCGGGCGCCGAGCGCGGCTGCTCGGCGATGACGCGGCGGGCGTAGTGCACGTTGAACCGCAGGAAGTCGATCAGCTCGCACGCGGCGTCGATCTCTGCCTGCTGCACCGATTTGGACTGGCCCAGCATCGTGGCGGCGTTGAGCGTGTCGCGCCAGGGCCCGGCGAGCAGGTCCGCGGCACGCAGGAACACGGCGGCACGCTCGTCGAAGGGCAGGGCCGCCCACGCGGGCGCGGCGGCCTTCGCGGCGGCAACGGCCTCGGCCACGTCGGCGTCGGTGGCGTTGGCGGAGGTGCCGAGCACCGAGGAGTGCCGGTGCGGTTCGACGACGGCGAAGCGCTCGCCACCGGCCATCCGGCGGCGGCCGCCGATGGTCTGCGTCAGCTCGACGTCCTCGCCGCGCAGCTCCGCGAGGCGGGACTGCAGCGAGGCGCGCTCGGGCGAGCCGGGAGCGTAGGTGTGCACCGGCTCGTTCGCCGGCTCCGGAACGATGGTGACGGCGTCCACGTGAGGTGTCCTTCCCAGGTTGTCGAGGTCAGTGTTCAACGGCTGAGCAGCGAGCGCAGGAAGAAGGCGAGATTGGCCGGGCGCTCGGCGAGGCGGCGGGTGAAGTAGCCGTACCAGTCGGCGCCGTAGGGCAGGTAGACGCGCATCCGGTCGCCGGACGCGGCGATGCGGTCCTGCTCGGTGGTGCGGATGCCGTAGAGCATCTGGTACTCGTGGTCGTCGGCGGAGCGGCCGTGCACGACGGCCATGGCGCGTGCGGCCTCGACCATGCGGAGGTCGTGGGTGGCGACCATCGGATACCCGGGGCCGGAGATCAGGATGCGCAGGCAGCGCAGGTAGGCCTCGTCGACCTCGGCCTTCGCGGTGTGCGCGACCGAGGCGGGCTCGGCGTAGGCCCCCTTGACCAGCCGCACCCGGGACCCCGCCCGGGCCAGGTCGGCGGCGTCCGCCTCGGTGCGGCGCAGGGCCGACTGGAGCACTGCGCCGACCCACGGGTGCTCGCGGCGTAGCGTCCCGAGGATCTCCAGCGTGGAGTCGACGGTGGTGTGGTCCTCCATGTCGAGCGTGACGGTGGTGCCGGCGCGGGCGGCGGCGGCGCAGATGGCCGCGGCGTGGTCGAGCGCGATCCGCCCGCCGTCGCCGGGCAGCGCCTGGCCGACCGCCGAGAGCTTGACCGACACCTCGACGGCGTGCGCCAGGCCGAGGTCGTCGAGGCGGTCGAGCAGCGCGACGTACGCCTCGCGGGTGGCCATGGCGTCGGCGGCGTCGGTGACGTCTTCGCCGAGGTGGTCGACGGTGACGAGCAGGTCGCGCTCGACGAGCGTGCGGATGGGGTCCATCGCCGTCGCGAGGTCGTCGCCTGCGACGAAGCGGCCGACGAGGCGACGGGAGGCCGAGTTCGTGACGAGGCGGCGCACCTGCGGGTGGTGGGTGACGGCGAGCACCGAGGAACTGAACATCGGGCGACCTCCGGGAGGCGGGCTGATGGAGGAACGGTAAGCAGCCGACGCCGCCGGACCCATGGACAGACCGCCGAGGAAACAGGTCGGATTTCATACAGCTGTATCAAGGCGGTGCCAGACTGCCCCCGTGGGTCCTGACCTGCAGAACATCGTCGACGAGGTGTCACGGGTGCTCGCGACGCCCGTGGTGCTGGAGGACCGCGACTTCAACCTGGTGGTGTTCGCCGCGCACGCCGACGAGGTCGACCCGGTCCGGCAACGGACGATCCTGAGCCGCCGCTCCACCGCCGAGGTGCAGCAGTGGTTCGAGGCGTTCGGGATCGCCACCACGGACCGGCCGGTCCGGACGCCTGCCGACCCCGCCCGCGGGATCGTCGCCCGCGCGTGCCTGCCTGCGCGCTGGAACGGCGTCACCTACGGCTACCTGTGGGCGCTCGACGAGCACCACCGCCTCGACGACGCGGCGCTGGAGCGGGTGATGCGCCACGCGGTCCGCGCCGGCACGGTCATGGCCCAGCGCGCCCGCACCCGGCAGAGCCTCGACGGCCAGGTGCGCGACCTGCTGACCGGCGACCGGGACGTCGCCGAAGCGGCCGCGGAGGAGATCGACGGGCTCGGCGCCCTCGGGCGCGACGTGCCGGCGTGTGCGGTGGTGCTCGACCTCGACGCTCCGCGCGACCCGCCGCCGCTCAACCTCTGGCGGCTGCCTCGCGCGGTCGTCGCGGTCGCCACCGACGGGGACGTCGTCCTGCTCGTCCCGGCCGCCCTGGCCGTCCGCGACGTCGCCCGCGACGCACGGCTGCTCTACACCGAACGCCTGGAGCCGGCGCTGCACCACGCCGTGGTGGCGGGGGTCGGCGGCGTCCGGCCGGACCTCGCCGGGATCAGCGGCAGCGTGCGCGAGGCGCGGCTCGCCGCCCGGGTGGCCCACTCCGTGCCCCGGCTCCGCCCGGTCGCCGCGTGGGCCGACCTCGGCGTCCACCGGCTCCTCGCCTGCGGGCCGCGGCGGGCGCTGCGGGAGGGCGCCGTCGACGCGGCCGTCGAGCCCCTGCTGTCCCACCCCGAGCTGGCCGCGACCGCCGCGGCGTTCCTCGACCACGCCGGCAACGTCCAGCGCGCCGCGACGGAGCTGGCGATCCACCGACAGACCCTCTACTACCGGCTGCGCCGCATCGAGGAGCTCACCGGCCTCGACCTGGCCGACGGCCGGGACCGCCTGCGGCTGCACCTCGCCCTTACGCTGGCGCCGCTCCTGCCGTGACCGTCCGCTGCGACACCGCAGCGGTGTGTCAACGGATGTCTCCCGCCGGAGTGAACCCGGAAGAATGGCGGAACGGGCCGTCAGGGCGTCCACCTGCTCGTTCTTTCCGCCCTCCCCGACACGTTCGATACTTCTCCCGGAAACGCCTGTAATGGCGGGGCGGCAGTGCTCGACGTGCTGCACGACATGATTTTCCCGCTCGCATTCAGGAGGGGTTCGATGAATGCTCTGTCGCAACGAATCGGTCTGATGGTCATGGCTGCGGCCACGACATTCGGCCTGGCCGTGGCCACGGCGCCGGCGGCGTCGGCTGCGACCGTCACGGCGGCACCGGCGGCGGTCGCCGCCGCTCCCTGGCCGGTCCGGTGGTGCAAGCCGGCCCACACCGGGCGCGACTGGCGCTGGGACGACGGCCGCCGCGGCGGCCACTGGGACAAGCGGGAGTGGAGCCAGCGCCAGCGGCGCATGGTGTGGACGCACCAGCGGCGCGAGAACCGCTACTGCGCTCCGCCGGTGCGCAACGGCAGGCCGGACCGTGGCGACAACCAGAACCCGGGTCAGGGTCCGGGAGGCAGGGGTCCCCGCTGACTCCTGACCGGTAGGACCGCCGCGTGGAGCTCCCGCAAGCTCCACGCGGCGGTCAGCCGAGCTTCTTCAGCACCGTGGCGGTGACGTCACGACAGACCGTCGCGCCGTAGTCGAGCTTGCGCGCCATCGGATAACGCGTGAGTACCGCGAGCGTGTAATGGTCCCACGACGCCACGCAGTCGACATTCCATTTGCCGGTCGCCGAATGGGCGGTCCACCCGTTCTTCACGGCGAACTTCGTTCCCGCGGGAAGCGCCTCCGGAATACCGAAGGCGTTGTCCGCCGCGACGTTGTGCAGGTCGTCGACGATCTCGTCGCCACCAGGGTAGGTCGGCGCCTTGTCGAGGACGCAGTCGAGGATCGCGGTGGCGTCGGCCGCGGTGATCTGGGCGTAGGACCAGTACCCGCGCCGCGCGGTCGAGACACCGACCCCGCAGACCGTCTTCAGGTCCCGCAGCACCTCGTCGCCGCCCAGCCTGAGGTAGAGCCGCTGCGCCGCCTGGTCGTCGCTCTTGCGGATCGCGGCGTCGATCGTGGCCCGGTCGCCCGCCTGCAGGGTGCGCCCCTTCTGGCTCGCGATGCGCAGGAAGTCCGTGGTGATCCAGGCCTTGATGCTCGACTCGGAGTTGGTGCGCTCCGTCGTGCTGTTGGCCGAGCCCACCCTCCTGCCGTCGGTGTTGTCGACCAGCGACCACGACATCCACAGGCCCGCGTCGTGGTCGTGCGGAGTGGTCATCCCGGTGTCGAACACCGTCGGGGCCGGCGGTGGGGTGCTGGTGACCGGCGAGCTCGCCGCCACCGCTGCCGCCGAGGGCACGGCGCCGGGCGCCGGGCGCGGCACCCAGCCCCTGCCGACCGCCGTCACGGCCACCACCGCGATCCCGACCACGACGACCATCGCGACGAGCGCGAACCTTCTGATCGACACGGCGGGACGCTATCCCGCACGGCCGGGCGACGACGGAGCGCCTGTGCCCTTCCGGGTGTGGCCGCCGGCCGACGCCACCGGGAGCGCGGGACCGGGCCCCGCCGCCAGCCGCAGGAGCGCGTCGTCGAACTGCCGCCACACCGGTCGTCCGCCGGGCGGGGCCAGGCCGAGGCGGTCGCAGTTGTCGAACACGTGCCACCGGCCGCGGTCACGGGCCGGCATGTCGCCCTGCCACGCGCCCACGACCGTCGGGTAGACGTTGACGTCGTGGAACACCGGGGCGCCGGTGTCGCGCTCGCGCAGGTAGTCCACGCAGCTGAAGTCGAGGTCGAGCGTGGAGTTGATGAGCAGGAGCTGCCTGCGCTCGAGCTCGGTGAGCGCGTAGTTGCGCTCGACCGTGACGAGATGGCGCAGGCTGGCGTTCCAGTGGTCGGCGACGATCACGTCCTCGGGCAGCACGCGGTCGCCCAGGACGAACGCCCGGTAGCGGCGGTACCGGCCGTCGGCCCCGCGGCTGTCGTACGCGACCGCGGCGCGGAAGCCGGGCCGCGGCCCGTCGTAGACACACAGGTCCTTGCGGGCCGCCTGCTCGCCCACGGCCTTGTAGACCACCGGTGTCACGCCGACGTCGGCCGGACCGAGCTCCGTGCGCGGCACCCGCACCCCGGCGTCCGCGAGCCGCGGGAAGCAGTCGGGGTCGTGGTAGGCGTCGTACACCGCAGGCGGGTTGAGCACGCGCACGCCCGGGCGCACCCGCCGCAGCTGCGCGTCGAGCCAGGTCCGCACCTCGGGCGTCAGCGGGTCCTGGGTGAACACCCAGACGAGGTCGGCCCGCTCCGGCGGCCCGTTGCGCTCGGCCCAGCACACCCGGCTGCGCTCGTTGATCCAGAACGCGGTCGGCTCGGCGAAGTACATCGTCGACGTGTCGTGCTCGAGCAGGCACAGCCGCAGCGGCCGGGACCGCGCCGCGAGCCCGGCGGCATGCCGTCGCTTGCGCAGATCCGTCAGAGGGCCGGGCGAGAAGCCGATCCGGCTCGGCGGGGTGCCGGTGAGCAGCCAGCGCAACTGGTCGGGGAGTCCGCGCACCCGGCGGAGTATGCCCAGGAGGAGATCGGCTCACGCGCGGGCGTAGGCGCCGACCACCCGCTCGAGTGCCGCTGTCAGTCGCTCCGCCGTCCGCTCGGGGTGGTACTCCTGCGCGGTGCGGACGGCGGTGGCGCGCATCGCGGCGAACTCGGGACCGCCTGCGGCGACCCGGTCCAGCGTCCCCGTGAGCTCCTCCTCGTCGCCCATCCGGTAGAGCAGGCCGTCGTGGCCGGACCGGATGACCTCGGCCGGCCCTCCCTGATCGGCCGCGACGACGACCCGGCCCCGGGCCAGCCCCTGCACCACCACCTGGCCGAACGGCTCGGGCATCAGGGAGGTGTGCAGCAGCACGTCGTGCCGGTCGATCAGCCCGACGACGTCGTCGACATGCCCGGGCACGTCGACGCGGAGTTGCGGATGCTCACGGGCGAACCGGCGGATCCTCTCCTGGTGCGCGGTCTCGCCGAACCACGTCCCGCCGGCGACGGTGACCGCGAGCGGTCGCGAGGTCCGGCGGGCGGCGAGCGCGCGCAGGCCCAACAGCTGCCCCTTCCAGTGCGCCATGCGGCCCAGCATCAGCACCCGCAGCTCGTCGTCGGCGCTGTGCACAGGCGGGTGCACGAGCGGGGTCTCGAAGAAGTCGGCGGCGACGAAGGGCGGCACGACCGACGTCGGGCGGGGCGTGACGAGCTGACCGGCGGTCCACGTGCTGTTCGCGACGACGGCCGCGCTGACGGCGTTCACCGCGATCTGATCGACGACCGCGTCCCGGCCGCTGATGTGCGGAGGCCGCAGGCCGTCACGCAGCATCGTCACGCACCGGACCCGTCGTGGGAGGGCGCAGGCGGCGACGAGCCGGGTCACCCGCAGCGTGTTCAGCAGGACCACGTCGACCCCGTGCCGCGTCACCGCGTCGAGGATCGTCCTGCGGAGCTCGGTGAGCGCCCGCACGTACCGGGCCACGTCGTCGGACGTGCGCCGGTCGCGCGCCGGCAGGGTGAGCGAGGCGTTCAGGTCGCGGACCTCGACCGTGCACCCCGCGGCCTGCAGCCGGTGGACCAGCGGTCCGTCTTCGAGCAGGACGACGCGCACGTCCGCCGGCAGGTACCGGGCCATGCTCACCATGCCGATCTCGGCACCACCCAGCTCGGCGGTGTGCCCGAGGACGAGAACCTTCACCGGCACCGACCATGATCCACGCGGAGGATCGTGTCATAGGACCACGTCGGCGAAGGGACCGCGATGACATCACCGCTCGAGGGCCGCGTCGCCCTCGTCACCGGGGTCGGCCGGCGGATCGCGATCGGTGCCGCGATCGCCCGCCGGCTGGCCGCCGACGGTGCCGCCGTGTTCGTGCACTCCTGGGTCCCGCACGACGCCGAGCAGCCGTGGGGCGCCGATCCCGGCGGTCCCGAGGGCGTCGTCGCCGAGATCCGGGACGCGGGCGGACGGGCCGAACACGTCAGCGCGGACCTGGCCGATCCCGCGGCTCCCGCACGCGTCGTCGACGCCGCGCGGCGGGCCTTCGGCCACGTCGACGTCCTCGTCGCCAACCACGCCCGCAGCGGTGCCCAGAGCCTGGAGCAGCTGACGGCCGACGAGCTCGACCGCTGCCACGCCGTCAACACCCGCGGCAGCCTGCTGCTCGCGCAGGCGTTCGCGGCGCAGCACGACGGCCGGCCCGGCGGGCGCGTCCTGTTCTTCACCTCGGGCCAGTACCACGGCGCGATGCCCGACGAGCTGCCCTACATCGCATCGAAGGGCGCGTTGCACCAGCTCACGGGCAGCGTCGCCGCGCACCTCATGCCCCGCGGCATCACCGTCAACTGCGTCGACCCCGGGCCGAACGACACCGGATACGCCGACGACGCAACACGGGCGTGGGTGGCGGCCGAGAACCCCGGACGGCGATGGGGCACGCCGTCCGACACCGCCCGGCTGGTGGGGTGGCTCGTGAGCGACGAGGCGGACTGGGTGACCGGCCAGGTCATCGCCTCGGACGGCGGCTGGTCCGCCCGCTGACGCCGTACGCAGATGTACGTATGGCCTCGGCGATTCGTTGACCTGGCCTTCGGCGCTCGCTCACGCTGTCGACGACATCCCTTTCACGCGGAGCGTGCGGCGGCCAGGGTCCTCAATGGACACACGGCCGTCGGCTCCGCCGTGCCCGGAGAACGGAGTCGACGATGCCGGACGGTCTCATCGATGTCGGCCCGATCGACCCGGTCCACCACTTCCCGCTCTGGTACGAGGACTCCGACGGCACCCGCCTGGAGCTCGGCCTCGACGCCGACGACCCGAACCTGCCCGCGCTCGAACCACCGACGCCCGGCGCTCCCGTGGTCTTCCCCGACAACTTCCCCGACGAGGCCTTCTACTTCAGCGCCGAGGCGGAGATGCTGGTCGGCGGCCCGGCGGGGTCGGCCCGGGCACGCCTGATCCTGGCGCTGGAAGCGGCATTCGGAGGCACCGGCGCGGTCGTCGACGGGCAGCAGATGGTCTTCGGCCGGATCCGCCTGCGGATCGACGACGTCGAACCCGGACGGACCTACACGGCCACCGGTCCCTACGGCGTGATCGCGGGCGAGGCCGACGACCGCGGCCGGGTGTTCGAGACCGAGGACATCGGCGCGCCGGGCGACTTCACCTCGCCCTTCGCCTCCCGGATCGGCCCCTTCCTCCGCTGGGCGACCAACCCGCCGGCCGGATACCTCGGCGACGGCGGCAGCGAACGCACGGTCGTCGTCGGTGCCGGTGGCCCGGACGGGTTCTTCCGGTTGGAGGGACCGGGCGTCGGCAACGGCCCGGCGGGCCGGGATCCCGACGACCCCACGAACCCGAACAAGGCGCTGACCCGGCTGTTCACCGTGCAGGGCAAGCTGGCCACCCGCTTCGGCGCCACCGTGACGCGGGCCGTGTCGACCGGGGCGGGCGGCGTCACGCAGGTCGACGTCTTCGCCACCTCCGTGCGCGGCCAGGCCCTCGTCGTGTCCGGCCCCGGCGTTCCCGACACCGCGCTGCGCGCCGACGACCGTCGCTACCTCGCCCGCGTCACCACGGGCTCCCGGCCGGCCACCGTCACCCTCACGAACCGGACCGACGCGCCGCCGTTCGCCGTGACCGCGACCGTGACCGACGCCGTGACGATCACGGACGCGACCTACGACCTCGACGCCGCACAGCTGACCGTCGCGGCGACGTCGTCGGACGGCGGCACGCTCACGGTCACCGGGTTCGGTGTTCCGGGCACCTTCGCCACGGCCGCCCCACCTGCCGCGGTGACCGTCACCTCCGACCTCGGCGGCCGCGCGGCGCGGGCCGTCGCGGTCACCGGCACCGCGCTCGACCCCGTGCCGGTGGTCGCCGACGCCGGGGCAGATCTCGCGGTGCAGCAGGGCCAGCAGGTCCGGCTCGACGGCGCCGGCTCGCTCGGCGCGACGGGCTTCTCCTGGGAGCAGACCGACGGAGCGGACGTCACCCTCAGCGGCGGCACGACCGCGACGCCGACGTTCACCGCGCCCGCGGCCGGCTCCGTGCTGACCTTCACACTCACCGTGGAAGGCCCGGGCGGCCCGAAGACCGACTCCGTCACGGTGACGGTCGCGGCGCTGACCCCGCCGGTCGCCGAGACGGGGCCCGACCGGACCGAGTCGGTCGGCGACCTGGTGCGCGTCAGCGGCGGCTTCTCGGCCGGAGCGGCGAGCTTCGCGTGGACCAGCGACGTCGCCGGCCTCGTCCTCGACGGGGCCGACACGGCCGAGGTCTCGTTCACCATGCCCGCACAGCCGGTGACACTGACCCTCACGGTGAGCGGCCCCGGCGGCGGACCGGACACCGACACCGTCACCGTCACGCCGCTGCTCGACACGATCACTCCCGGCCGGGTCGAGTTCCGCACGCAGCGCGGCCAGTGGCGGATCGAGGGCACCGTCTCCGGCGCGCTTCCCAACCGGGTCACCGCGCGGCTGGGCAATGCCAGCGGCCCGGAGATCGGCACCGTCGCGGCCGACACCACGCAGGCGTTCGACCTGCGCCGTGACCTCGGCCCCGCCGACGCCGGCCTGCGCCCGGTCGCGGGATCGGTCGTCACCCTCACGTCCACCCGCGGTGGCACGCGGGTCGTCGCCGTCACCGTCCGCAACTGACCCGGAGACACCATGGGCTACCTGCTGAACGGCACGTTCGTCGAGGCCTGCGACTGCCGCCTCATGTGCCCCTGCTGGACCGACGACGAGCCGGACGACGGCCACTGCACCGGGCTGTTCGCGTGGTCGGTCGACACCGGCTCGACCGTCGACGGACTCCAGGTCGGCGGCGCCCGGGTGGTCTGCGTGACCACCCACCTCGGACGCCGGCGCGGACAGGCGGCCGCGGAGAACACCCTCTCCGTGATCTTCGTCGACGTCGTCGACCTGCCCGAGGACGAGCGGGCCGGCGCCCTCACCGCGCTCGGCCAGGCCTTCTCCGGCGACAGGTCCGGGCCGCTCGAGGACCTCAAGGCCGTCAACGGCACGGTCGTCCTGGTCGAGCCGGCGGGCATCGCGATCACGGCGACCGGCGACGACGTGACCGTCACGGTCGACAGCGGCGGAGCGCAGCCGGTCGTGGCGACGCTCAGCCCGGCCTGCTTCGACGGGCACGAGGCGCTGACCCTGCGGCGCACCGCGTTGTCCAAGGAGCTGGGCATCGCGGACGAGGAGACGGTCACCGCACACCACTCCGACACCCTCACGATCCGCGCCGCCGCCCTGCCCGGCGGGTTCATCGAGGTCACCGGGCGCTCCGGCATGCGAGGCCCGTTCCACTACGTCCACAAAGAGCGTCCGTGACCGCGCCGGTCGCCGGGCTCCGATCACCGGCCGCCGTCGTCCTGCCGCTCGCCGCGCTGGCGTGGGCGGCGACGGTCCTGCTGCCGCACGCCCCGGACGCGGGACACCCCGCGCTCGCGGGTTGGGCGGTGATGGTCGTGGCGATGATGCTGCCGCCCGCGCTGCCGATGCTCGGCGTCCTCCGCGCACTCGTCGCCCGCCGGCGCGCACCGGGCCTGCTGGTGGCGGCGGGCGCAACAGCGTTCGTCGGGGTCTGGACGGTCACCGGAGCACTGCTGATCGGCGCCGCCGACGCGGTGCGGAGCGGCGTGGCGGCCGTGCCGTGGCTCGCGGCGCATCCCGCGGTGGTCGCGGGAGCGGTCGTCGGCGCGGCGGGCGCCTACCAGTTCGGTCCGTGGAAGGACCGGTGTCTCACCGCCTGCCGGTCGCCGCGCGGTTTCGCCGCCCGCCACTGGCACGGCGAGAACCCGGTCGTCGACGTCGCCACGCTGGCCGGCGCGTACGCACTGTCGTGCGCGGGCTGCTGCGTGGCGCTGATGGGCGTGGCGGTCGTCGTCGACGGCGCCGCGGGCGCCGTCGCACTGCCGGTGATGGTGACGCTGGCACTGGTCATGGCCGCGGAGCGCCTGCTGCCGCGGGGCCGCCGGCTCGTACGTCCCGTGGGTGCGGTGCTGCTCGGCACCGGCGCCCTCCTCGTCCTCGGTCCGCTCCTCGCGGGCCTGCTCTCCGGTTGAGCCGGACGCCCCGCAAGGAGGAGCGATGCCCCAGCAGAGCAAGCCCGCCCGGAAGCGGTCCGGGAGGCGGTCCGGTCCGGGTGCCCCCGACTACGACGTCGTCGCGCTGTCGGTGCCGATCGTCTACACCCTCGACGGCGACCACGACCCGAACGGCCGGATGTACGCCCTGGCCCGGCACGCGCCTCTGCTGCACTGGCTCGACGAGCGTTGGAAGGAACACGACGAGTTCCTGCCCGGGCTGCACCGGCGGCGGCAGCTGATCCAGCTCGTCGTCGACGGGCTCGTCCGCTACGGCCGGATGCTCGACAAGCTGGGAGGCGGCGAGCACCTCGGTGACACCCCGCACGAGAAGGCGGTGCGCCAGAACCTGGGCGCCACCGTGGACGAGCTGGTGGCGGCCCTCGACGAGCTGACCGACGGGCACGTCCGCGAGCTCGACCCCGACCCGGTCGTCCGGGACCGGTGGCTCACCGAGTGGCGCGCCGCCCTGCTCCAGGTCGACCAGGCCCTCGTCGCGGCCCTGCGGCGGGTCGACGAGAGCCTCGATGCCGAGGCGCCCGGCTGGCCCGACGGCTGGGAACGGCTGATGTTCAACGACCACCGCCACGACGTGACCGGCCTGGGCGTCGACACCCCGCCCTACGACCGCTGCAACCCGCTGCGTCCGGTCCCCCTCGTCCGTCCCCTGGTGTTGCGCGCCCACCGCGGCGAGCACCTGACCGTGCGGCTGCGCAACGACATCCGCGACCGCGCGCACGTCGGGCTGCACGCACAGGGTCGCGGGCTCGGTGGCCCCGGCGGCTCCGGCGTCCGGTACGGCGACGGCGCCGACGTCGGCCGGAACCCGGACACGACCGCGGCCTTCGGGCGGACCGTGACCTACCGCTGGGCCTGCCCGGACGAGGGCGTGTGGCCGCTGAACGACCTCGCCGACGTCCGCGGCACCGAGGAGGGCGGCAACGTCCACGGGCTGTTCGGGGCGCTGGTCGTCGGCGACCCCGGCACGACCTACCACGACCCCGAGACCGGCTGCGAGCTGCACGGCGAGGAGCGCGCAGCCGTCGGCTTGTACGTCGACATCCACGTGCCCGGCGAGCCCGTCGACGGTCCGGACGACGAGTACGTCGACCTGCACCTGCACGGCCTGCGCAGCCACCGCGAGTTCACGATCTTCTTCCACGACGAGCCGGAGGTGCACAGCGGCTTCCACCTCGTCGGCGAGCACACCGTGATGCCGCTGTCGTACCGGGCCGAGCCCATGCCGAACCGGCTGCCGCACCGGATGCGCCGCCTCGCGGAGCGCACTGCGCCCGAGCCGCCGCCGGGCCAGGTCGGCATCGACCACTCGGCCGTGACGATCGAGCTCGACGACGACCTCGGCGAGGTGTTCCGGATCGCCCGCACTCCTGAGGGCGAGTTCCTGGAGCGGGTCGCGGGCGAGGAGCAGCACCACAGCTCGTGGCTCTTCGGCGACCCGATCACACCGATCCTGCGCTGCTACAAGGGCGACCCGGCCCGGATCCGGCTCGTGCACGGCGGGGTCAAGGAGACCCACGTCTTCCACCTGCACGTGCACCAGTGGCGCGCGACGCCGCAGGACGGCGCGACACCCGGCACCGCGGCCGGCTCCCAGCTGCTCGACTCGATCACCATCGGCCCGCAGACCGCCTACACGATCGACCCGCTCTACGGGTCGGGCAGCCGGCAGCACCTTCCGGGCGACGTCATCTGGCACTGCCACCTGTATCCGCACTTCCACCATGGGATGTGGGGCCTGTGGCGCAGCTTCGACCGGTTCGTCGACGGATCGCTCGCCTTTCCCGACGGCACACCCGGCCGACGGCTGGCGCCGCTCCCGGGCCGCGACCCCGACCCGGTCGACGCGAACCACCCGGGCTTTCCCTGGTTCATCGACGCGGAGTTCCCGCAGAAGGCGCCGCCGCCGCCCGCGCTGCTGCCCGAGCACCGGTACGGCCGCCGTGCCCTGCTGCAGATGCCGCTGCACTCGCCGCTGGAGCTGGCGGCGTTCGCTCCCGAGGTCGTCGCCCGACCGCGTCCCGGGATGCTGTTCGTCGACCTCGACGGCGACCAGGTCACGTGGAACCAGAAGGCCGGTCTGCCGCCGCCCCGGATCATCCACTACGACGTCGAGGTCGCCTCCGGTGTCGTCGAGTACAACGAGAACGGCTGGCACGACGACAACGGCCACTTCTACCGGATCACCGGCATCGCGATCAGCCAGCTCGACGGGGAGGGCGACGTCGTCACGTGCGAACCGGTCGTGGCACCCCCGTTCACCGGCCCGAAGCCGTTCTTCCCGCGGGCCAACCAGGGCGACGTCGTCGAGCTGACCTTCATCAACACGCTCGGCACGCTCCCGGCCGACGACTTCGACCTGATCACCCCGCCCGTCGAGTGCGGGCTGCACGTGCACCTCGTCAAGTTCGACGTCATGGCCGCCGACGGCTCGTCGACCGGCTGGAACTACCTGTCCGGGGCGAGCTGCCGGGAGGCGGTGGGCCCGGACCTGGCCGGCGACGCGGTCTCCCGGATCGTCGGGTTCCACCGCTGGGTCGTCGACGAGGAGTTCGGACCCTGCTTCTTCCACGACCACCTGCTGGCGAACTACCGGCAGAAGCACGGGCTGTTCGCCGCGCTGATCGCGGAACCCTTCGCGTCGCAGTGGCTGACGACGGACCAGAACGGCACGGCGTGGTCGGACGCCGAGGCGGTCATCGTGCCGCGCGACGCCGAGTTCACTTCTTCCGGCACGCTCCCGCCGTACCGGGAGGCCTGCCTGGCGATCGGCGACTTCGTCCCGCTCCACGACGGGCGCGGCGAGCCGTTGAACCCGCCGGGCGAGCTGGGCGGCGACGACGACCCGGGCGCGATGGCCGTCAACTACCGCAACGCACCGCTGCGGTTCCGCGGCGACGACCCCTCGGAGTGGTTCAGCTCCCGCGAACACCGGCCGGACGAGCTGGAGCCGCCGGACCCGGACGGCGTACCGCGCCGGTTCGGCGACCCGGACACCGGCGTCATCCGCACCTACCCGGGCGAGCGCCTGCGGATCCGGCTCATCCAGGGCTCGCACGAAGAGCAGCACGGTTTCGTGCTGCACGGGATGCGGTGGCGCCGGGAGTGGCACGACCCCACATCCACGCTGGTCAACCAGCAGACCCTCGGCATCTCCGAGGCGTTCACCCTCGACATCGACCCGGAGGAGGCGAGCCCCTACGGGCCCGGCGACCACCTCTGGTCGTTCCACGCGATGGACGACCTGTGGCTGGGCTGCTGGGGGTTGATCCGGGCGCTCGTTCCCGGTCCGACCCACGCGGACCTCCCGCCGCTCCCGACCTCGCCGGGCCCCACCCGGCCCGTGCCCTCGCGGCCGACGGAGCCGGACCGGGACTACCTCGTGGTCGCCCGGCGGCGCGAGCACAGCTACCGGGGGCACGTGCTCACCGACCCCTGGGGCCTGGAGTACGTGCTGGCGGACCGGCCACCGCTGACCCTGCCGGACGAACACCTCCGCGTCGACGGGCTGCACGACGCGCCCGGTCCGCTCGTGCTGCGGGCCCGCGCGGGCGAGTGGGTGCGGATCACCCTCGTCAACGAGGTCCTCCTGCCGAGGCTCGACTCCGACGACGACGAGATCGGCGCCGTCGTTCCGGCGGGGCACGAGGACGACCCGCGGTTCTTCGCCGACCCGTTCCTGCCGGAGTTCAAGGTCGAGCCGAGCCCGCCACGGCTGCCGATCGAGCACGTCGACGAGCTGGGCGACCCGGACCGGCGAAAGGTCTCACCCCGGGTCTCACTGCATGCCGCGCTGCTGTCGTACGACGTCGTCTCCGACGACGGGTCCAACGTGGGCCGCAACCACGACGGCACGGTTGCCGCCCTGCCGGTCGACGACGCCGAGCACCGGGCGCACGGAGCGGAGGAGACGACCGTCGTGCTGCGCGACGACCACGGCAACCACGTCGAGCGCAACTGGCGCGAGTACTGGTGGTACGCCGACCCGCTGCTCGCCCCGGCCGGCGGCGCCGGGCAGGTGTGCCTGCTGCAGGACATGGCGGACATCCGCAACCATCGCCACCACGGCCTGGTCGGCGCGCTGGTCGTGCTCCCGGCGGGCCACACCCCGCAGGACGGGCACGGCGACGAGCGGTGGAGCGGGTCGGAGGCGCGGATCGTCGACGGCGCCGGCGAGACCGTGGCGCACGAGAAGGTGCTGTTCCTGCAGGACGGGCTGCGGCTGTTCGTCGCCGGCAACCCGGCCGAGCCGGTGCGCGACGTGGTGCCCGGCGACGACCCGGAGGACTCGGGGCAGAAGGGCATCAGCTACCGCACCGAGCCGGTGCACCCCCGCACGCAGCTCGCCGTCCGCGAGCCGCGCACCCCGACGATGGAGGTGCCCGACGACGGCACGGTGTGGCTGCGCGTCGTCTCCGCCGCGGACAAGCCGCGCAACCACACGTTCACGGTCCACGGCGTCTCCTGGCCCTCGGCGCCGCGGCCGGGCGCGGGGCCACGAGCCGGCGCGGTAGGGGGGATCACCGCGGGCAGCGTGCACGACCTGGTGTTCGACGTCGAGGCGCAGGGCGACCACGCCTACCGCGACGGGGTCTTCCGGTGGTCGGTCGAGCAGGGGATGTGGGGCATCCTGCGCGTGCGCTGACCGCGCCGTCATCTCGCGTCATCGGGTGATCGGCGACCCGATCGCTACCGCGGTCCTGCGGTTCGGCGTACGTTGAGCGGCCCTCGGTGAAGGGATCAGCCGTGACCTCCACTCCCCTGTCGCTGAACGATCTTCCGGGCCCACACGGCCTGCCCGTGATCGGGAACCTCCTCGACATCGACTCCGCAGGCCCCGTCGAGGGCTTCGTCCGGATGGCCGGCGAGTACGGGCCGATCTTCAAGATGCACTTCCCGAACGGCGTCCGGGTGTTCCTCTCGGGACCGGAACTCGTCGACGAGGTCTGCGACGACAGCCGGTTCGACGAGTTGGTCGGGGGCGGCCTGGGGAACCTCCGCCAGGGCGGTGCGGGCGACGGGCTGTTCACCGCGGACACCGACAACCCGCTCTGGCACCGCGCGCACAACATCCTCATGACCCCGTTCAGCCTGCAGGCGATGCGCGACTACATGCCCCACATGCTCGACGTCGCCGACCAGCTCATGGACAAGTGGTCGCGGTTGAACCCGGGCGAGGAGGTCGACGTCGCGGCCGACATGACCCGGCTGACGCTCGACACCATCGCCCTCTGCGGTTTCGGCTACCGGTTCAACTCCTTCTACCGCGACACCCAGCACCCGTTCGTCGAGGCGATGACGCGCAGTCTCGCCGACTCGCAGAACCGTGCCCGGCAGTTGCCGATCCAGGCCCGCCTGAACATCCGTGCACAACGCCAGATGCAGGAGGACCAGTCGTTCATGAACGACCTGGTCGACCAGATCATCGCCGAGCGGAAAGCCGTGCTCGACGGTCCTGGGGCAGACGCGGGTGCCACCACGGACCTGCTGGGCCGGATGCTCACCGGCGTCGACAAGCAGACCGGCGAGCGGCTGCCGGACGAGAACATCCGGGCCCAGTGCATCACCTTCCTGATCGCCGGCCACGAGACGACCTCCGGGCTGCTGTCGTTCGCGCTCTACTACCTGCTGAAGAACCCGGACGTGCTGGCGAGGGCCCGAGCGGAGGTCGACGGGGTGCTCGGCACCACCGCGGCGCCCGCGTTCGAGCAGGTGCAGCGGCTCACCTACGTCCGGCAGGTCCTCGACGAGTCGCTGCGGCTGTGGCCGACCGCGCCCGGCTTCACCCGCGCCCCGTACGAGGACACCGTGATCGGCGGCCGGTACGCGATCCCCGCCCACACCCCGATGCTCGTGCTGAGCCAGGCGCTGCACCACGCGACGTCGGTATGGGGCGACGACGCCGCGGAGTTCAACCCCGACCACACGGCGCCGGCGCGGATGGCCGCGCTCCCGCCCAACGCCTACAAGCCCTTCGGCACCGGGCAGCGGGCCTGCATCGGGCGGCAGTTCGCCCTGCAGGAGGCCACGCTGGTGCTCGGCATGCTGCTGCAGCGCTTCGAGTTCGTCGACCACCTGCGGTACGAGCTCAAGGTCAAGACGACCCTCACGATGAAGCCCGACGGCTTCCACATCCAGGTCCAGCCCCGCGCCGACGTGCACCTCGACCGGGCCGCTCCGGTGGCCGCGGCGGAGCGGGCCGTCGCCGACCCGGAGGCCGCGCCGGCACCGCTCGTCGCCCGGCACGGCACCCCGCTCAGCGTGCTGTTCGGGTCCAACCTCGGCACCGCCGAGTCGATCGCCACCCGCCTGGCCCAGGAGGGCTCCGAACGCGGCTTCGACGTCACCCTCGGCGCGCTCGACGACCACGTCGACGACCTGCCCCGCGACGGCGCCGCGCTGATCGTCTGTTCCTCCTACAACGGCACCCCGCCCGACAACGCCGCCGCCTTCTGCCGCTGGATCACGGGTGCCCCCACCGATGCGGCCGCCGGCCTGGCCTACACCGTCTTCGGCTGCGGCAACACGGAGTGGGCCGCCACCTACCAGGCCGTCCCGACCCTGCTCGACGAGCAGCTCGCCGCACACGGCGGACGCCGGGTCCGCGACCGCGGAGAGGGCAACGCCGCGGGCGACTTCGACGCCGCCTACCGTGACTGGCACAGCGGCCTCTGGGCCGACCTCGCCACCGCCCTCGACCTGCCCGCAGAGGTGGGCGAGACCGTGGCCCCGACCGGACCGCGGCTGTCGATCACCCTGACCAACCGGCAGGTCAGCAACCCGGTGATCGTCTCCTACGACGCCCGGCCGGCGCGGGTCCGGGCGAACCGCGAGCTCATCTCGGCCATGAACGGGAAGCCTGCCGACCGCTCCACCCGGCACCTCGAGATCGCGCTCCCGTCCGGGACGACGTACGCGGCCGGCGACCACCTGGGGGTGCTCCCGCGCAACGGCATCGACCTCATCCGCCGGGTGATGGTGCGGTTCGCGCTCGACGGCGGGCAGTACGTGACGATCATCCCGAACAGCGGGGCCCACACCCACCTGCCGATCGACGAACCGGCCCCGGTGATCGGTGTGCTGGGCAGCTGCGTCGAGCTGCAGGACGTCGCCGGCCGCGACGACATCGCGACCATGGCCCGTCACACCGGCGACCCCGCTCAGAAGGCGGCGCTGCAGGAGCTGGCCGGCGACGGCGAGGCGGCACAGCAGCGCTACCGCGACGAGGTGTACGCCGCCAACCGATCGGTGCTCGACCTGCTCGAGGCCTTTCCGGCCTGTGCGCTGCCCTTCGCCGAGTTCCTCGACCTCCTGCCGCCGCTGCGGCCCCGTTACTACTCCATCTCCTCCTCGCCACTGGCGAGCCCGGACGCGTGCAGCATCACCGCGGGCGTGCTGCGCGCGCCGGCCCGCTCGGGGACCGGCACGTTCACCGGCGTCGCCTCGGCCTACCTGGCTCACCAGCCGGTCGGCGGCACCGTCTTCGTGTTCATGCGGAAACCGACCATCGCCTTCCACCCGCCGGAGAACCCGCACATCCCGATGATCATGATCGGGGCCGGGACCGGCGTCGCGCCCTTCCGCGGGTTCCTGCAGGAGCGCGCCGCGCTGGCCGGCCAGGGGGTGCCGGTGGCGCGATCGCTGCTGTTCTTCGGCTGCCGCAACCGCGAGTCGGACCTCCTGTACGCCGACGAGCTGCGCGACTACCAGGACCGCGGGTTGGTCCAGGTGGAGAACGCCTTCTCCCGGGCGGCGGGCGAGCGCTGCCGCTACGTCCAGGACGCGATGCTCGACCGCGCGGACGAGGTGTGGGAGGCGCTGCGCCACGACGCCGTGGTGTTCGTCTGCGGCAACGCCTCGACGATCGCCCCGGGAGTGCGCGCCGCGTTGACGCAGATCTTCCGCGACAAGACGTCCACCGGGGCGGCCGACGCGGAGGCCTGGCTCGCCGGGCTCCGCGCGACGAACCGCTTCGTCGAGGACATCTGGGGCGGCTGACGCTGCGCCCTCGCAGGGTCGCCGTCGTCGTCGCAGAGGCGATCGAAGCTGCGAAGACGACACGGCCTTTGCGAGGACGTCCTGAGGAAGGGGCGGGTCAGCGGCACGACTCCCAGAACCGACCGAGCAGCGCGGCGGTCGCCTCCGGAGCCCGCGCCATCATCAAGTGGTCTACCCCGTCCAGCATCCGATGTTCGGCGGCGGGGAACCACGACTCGACGAGGGCGGCGCTCTCGGCGAACCGGGGGACGCTGGCGCCGCCGCGCAGGTGCAGTACCGACAGGCCGATTTCGGTGGCGTCCGACGGTGCGAACACCCATCGAGCGGCGGCCGGGAGCTCGACCGCGAAGAATCCCGCTGCGTGGCTGAGGGCGTCCGTCAGGGCGCCCGGGACCAGCTCGTCCAGCTCCTCGGGGCCGTCCGGGCAGGTGATCGCCCGGAGGAACCGGTCCATCGCCGTACCGGCGCCCTCCATCCGAGCCATCTCCATCAGCGGAGCCGTCCGGGCCGCCGCTTCGTCCGGCGGGAGGAGCCCGACCGTCGCCGGCTCGAGCAGCGCGAGCGACCGCAGGTCCGCCGCGCCCTGCCGGGCGAGCTCCAGGGCCACGAGCCCACCGTAGGAGTGTCCGACCACGTGGACGCGGCGGATCCCGAGATCGTCGAGCAGCTGCGCGCACAATCGGGCGTCGTCCTCGATCCGCCAGCCGACGGGGGCTTCCCTGCGGTAGCGGAGCACCGACATGTCGCGCAGCTCCGCGGCCAGCGGCAGGTGCAACATCACGAACGGCCGGGCGTGCGGCAGCACCACCGGCTCGCCCTCGCCGGTGAGCTCGTACTCGACACGGACGCCGTCGAGCTCGACGCGTTGCACCTGGCCATGGTGGCGGGGAGGCACGGCGCCGACAAGGTACTGACGCTGCCGTGTTCGCAGGGTCGCCGTCGTCGTCGCAGGGACAATCGGAGCTGCGACGACGACACGGCCTCTGCGAGGTCGTGGGCGGCGGGGGCGCGGCCGGGCTGGAAAAGGGCGCACCCCTGCGTGGCGTATTCCACGGACGTCACCGCGCTCTTCCCGGAAGCTCGGCTCGTCGGACAACGCCGTCCCCGGAGGCCCCCGTGAACCCCACCGCCGTCGTCATCGATCTACCCGACCAGCGCGACCGGTTCCGGTCGGGCGTCGCCACGCTGCCGCCGGGCCCGCTGCGCGACGTGCTCACCGCGGTCGCCTACGCCCGCGACGAGGCCGCCCGCACCGGCGCCACGACGGCGACGGACGACCGGTGGCGGGCGGTGGTCACCGCCGCGGAGCGTGCCGTCCGCGTCGGGGCGCCCGTCGCGCTTCGGATCGTGGCCTGAGCCGGTCGATCAGCCCGCCTCCCGCATGCAGCGGAGGATCGCCGCGACCGACCGGTCGACGTCCGCCTCGTCGGTCGACCAGTTCGACACCGAGATCCGCATCGCCGCCCGCTCCTGCCACACCGTGCCGCTCATCCAGCACGTGCCGTCGCGCTGTGCCCGGTCGACCACCGCGCGAGTCAGATCGTCGGAATCGCCGAAGCGCACGAGCACCTGGTTGAGCACCACGTCGTTCAGCACCTCGACGCCCGGGGCCGTGCCGAGCTGCTCGGCGAATCGGCGGGCGAGCGCACAATTGCGCTCGATCAGGTCCGCGACGCCGCTGCGGCCCAGCGCGCGTAGCGCCGCGTAGACCGCGAACCCACGCGCCCGCCGGGAGTGCTCGGGGTTGTGGTCGAGCGCATCCCGCTCGCCGGCCGCCCCGTGCACGAGATAGCCCGCCCGGGCGCCCATCACGGCCCGGTGCGCCTGCGGGTCGGCGCAGAAGACGAGGCCGCAGTCGTAGGGCACGTTGAGCCACTTGTGCGCGTCGGTCGCCCACGAGTCGGCCCGCTCCACACCGGCGATCAGCGGCCGCAGGCGCGGGCTCGCCGCCGCCCACATCCCGAAAGCGCCGTCGACGTGCACCCAGGCGCCGTGCCGGTGGGCCAGGTCGCTGATCTCGCCGACCGGGTCGACGGCTCCGGTGTTCACGTTGCCGACCTGCGCGCACACGATCGCCGGGCCGTCGTCGAGCGCCTCGGCGAGAGCGTCGACGCGCATCCGCCCCTGGCCGTCGGCGGCCACCGGCACGATCGCCGCCGTGCCGACCCCGAGGAAGCGCAACGCCCGGTCGATCGTGCCGTGCCGCGACTCGCCGGCCAGCACCCGGACCCGCGGAGCCCCCCACAAACCCGCCGAGCCCAGGTCCCAACCGGCGCGGGCCAGCACCGACTGCAGGGCCGCCGCCAGACCGGTGAAGTTGGCCATCTGGGCGCCGGTCACGTACCCCACCGACACCTTCGGCGGGAGGCCGAGGAGATCGGCCAGCCACGCGCCCGCGACCTCCTCGACGACGGCCGCCGCGGGCGCGAGCACGTAGAGCCCGGCGTTCTGGTCCCAGGCGGAGGCCAGCCAGTCGGCGGCCAGCGCCGCCGGGGTCGTTCCTCCGACGACGAACCCGAAGAACCGGCCGCTCCCGGACGGCATCACCCCCGGCCCGGTCGCCGCCGCGAGTCCGGCGACCACGTCCCGCGCGTCGTGCGGCGCCTCGGGCAGCGGACCGCCGAGCGCCGAGCGCAACTCGGCGAGATCGGCAGCCGGACGGACCGGCCGGTCGGGCAGGCCCTCGAGATGGGCGAGCGCCTGGGCGAGCGCCTCGCCCAGGGGTCCCTTCCAGTCCGGTCGGTCCATGGCTGCCTCGGCTAACCCAGCTGGTTCAGGGTGTAGCGGACGGTCTGGACGCGAATCCCGTCGTCCGAGAAGACGAAGGTGTCGACGCCGTACGTCCCGCGCGCCGTCGGTGTCTCGGCCGTCCATTCGATGAACAGGACGTCGCCCTCAAAGATCTGGACCGGCACGTCCCACTTCGCGTCGGGCAGGTCCGCCAGCAGCGCGACGAAACTCTCTCGCACGCCGTCCTTGCCGTGGTGAGACCCGCGAGGAGTGATCACAACGGCGTCGTCCGTGTAGTCGGCGACGATCTCGTCGACGTCGCCGGCCATCAACGCCTCGGCGTGGTGCTGGAAGATCTCCTGGGGAGTGCGCGCCATTGCTGCCTCCTGGCTCGTCGACCGGCTCGTCCCGCCGGTGCGGGCCAGGGTCGTCCGATCGGGGTGCCGCGTCCAGCCACCAACCGGCGCACGGCTGGGTCGCTAGCCCACCCTGCCGCAGGAGCGGTCGTGCCCGTCCTGGTGCGGAACCTGAGGCGGCGCAGGATCACGGCGAAGGGTTCACGATGGACGAGGCATCGCCCAACTGCTGGAGGCCGTGATGGAATTGGGCCCTACTGAGCTCTCCCACGACTACCTCGACCTCGACGACCTCTTCACGCCCGACGAGCTGGCCGTGCGCGACCGCGTCCGCACCTTCGTCGACGAGCGGATCCGCCCGAACATCGCGGGCTGGTACGCCACCGCGACCTTTCCCCGCGAGCTGGTCAAGGAGATGGCCGACCTCGGCCTGCTCGGCATGCACCTCTCGGGGTACGGCGGCGGTGGCCGTTCGGCCGTCGAGTACGGCCTCGCGATGATGGAGCTGGAGGCCGGCGACTCCGGCATCCGCACGTTCGTCTCCGTCCAGGGCTCGCTCGCGATGAGCGCCATCGCCAAGTTCGGCTCCGAGGAACAGAAGCAGCAGTGGCTGCCCCGCATGGCCACCGGCGATCTGATCGGGTGCTTCGGCCTGACCGAGCCGTCGGCGGGCAGCGACCCGGCGAGCATGGCCACCCGCGCCGTCCGCGACGGTGACGGGTGGGTGCTGACCGGCACCAAGCGCTGGATCGGGTTGGCCTCGATCGCCGACGTGGCGATCATCTGGGCGGGGACGGACGAGGGCATTCGGGGGTTCGTCGTCCCGACGGACACCGACGGCTTCACCGCCACCCCGATCGAGCCGAAGCTCTCGATGCGCGCCTCGATCCAGTGCGACATCACCCTCGACGCCGTGCGGCTGCCCACCGACGCGGTGCTGCCCGGCGTCCGGGGTCTCAAGGGACCGTTCGCCTGCCTCAACGAGGCCCGCTACGGGATCATCTGGGGCGCGATGGGCGCCGCCCGCGACTCCTACGAGACCGCGCTGCGCTACGCGCTGGAGCGCCGCCAGTTCGGCACGCCGATCGCGTCGTTCCAGCTCACGCAGCAGAAGCTCGTCGACATGGTGCTGGAGATCCAGAAGGGCGTGCTGGTCGCGCTGCAGACCGGGCGCCTCAAGGACGCCGGGAAGCTCCGCCCCGAGCAGATCTCGTTCGGCAAGCTCAACAACGTCCGCGAGGCCATCGCGATCTGCCGGTCCGCGCGCACGATCCTCGGCGGCAACGGCATCACGCTGGAGCACTCGCCGCTCCGGCACGCCGACAACCTCGAGAGCGTGCGCACCTACGAGGGCACCGACGAGGTGCACACCCTGATCATGGGCCGGGCGATCACCGGCATCGCCGCCTTCGGGGGTGCGTGATGAAGACGCTCACGGTCGAGGTCGACGACCGGCTCGCCGTCGTCACGGTCGACCGGCCCGAGGTCCGCAACGCGCTGAGCCGGCAGGTGCTGGCCGAGCTCCGCGACGTGCTGGCCGACCTGCGCGAGCGCGACGACGTCGGGCTCGTCGCCTTCACCGGCGCGGGCGACAAGGCCTTCGTCGCCGGTGCGGACATCTCCCAGCTGCGCCACTACGACCTGCACACCGGGCTCGCGGCGGAGATGCAGCGGACCTTCGACGTCGTCGAGGCCTTCCCGAAGCCGACGGTCGCGGCCGTCAACGGGTTCGCCCTCGGCGGCGGCTGCGAGCTGGCGATGGCGTGCGACATCCGGATCGCGAGCGAGAACGCCCGGTTCGGGCTGCCGGAGACGACGCTGTCCGTCCTGCCCGGAGCCGGAGGCACGCAGCGGCTCGCGCGGCTGGTCGGTACCGGCCGCGCCATCGAGATGATCCTGACCGGCCGGTTCGTCGACGCCGCGGAGGCGCACGCGATCGGTCTGGTCACCGCGGTCGTCCCGGCGGACGACCTGCCCGGCGAGCTGCGCCGCCTCGCCGACCAGATCCTGGCCAAGGGACCACTCGCGGTGCGGTTGGCGAAGCTCGTGGTGCGCGCAGGCATGGACGCCGACCAGCGCACCGGCCAGGTGATCGAACAGCTCGCCCAGGCCCTGCTCTACACCACCGCGGACAAGGCCGAGGGCACGAGCGCGTTCTTGGAGAAGCGCCCGCCCGAGTTCAAGGGGGCGTGACGATGGACCGCCTTCTCGTCGTCGGTGCCGGGACCATGGGGTCGCAGATCGCGATGGTCTGCGCCCTCGCCGGGCACGACACGACCGTCACGGACGTCACCGACGACGCACTCGACCGCGCGCGGGCACAACTGCAGGCCCGGCTGGACCGGGACGTCGCGAAGGAGCGCCGCACCCGCGACGACGTCGACGCCGCGTTCGACCGGCTCACGTTCACCACCGACCTCGACGCCGCCGCGGCCGGTGCGGACCTGGTGATCGAGGCGGCGGTGGAGAAGCTGGACGTCAAGCGGGAGGTCTTCGCCCGACTGGACAAGGCAGCGCCACCACAGACGATCCTCACGACCAACTCGTCGGCGATCATGTCGTCGCAGATCGCGGACGCCACCGGGCGCCCGGACCGCGTCGCCAACATGCACTTCTTCAACCCGGCGCTGGTGATGCGCTGCGTCGAGGTCGTCGGGTCCGACGACACGTCACCGGAGACGATGGAGACCGTCACCGCGCTGGCGCGCCGGCTCGGCAAGGAGCCGGTCGTGCTGCACAAGGAGATCCCGGGCTTCGTCGCCAACCGGATCCTCGGTGCCGTCCGCGACGAGGCGATCTCCCTGCTGGAGCAGGGTGTGTCGTCCGTCAAGGACATCGACACCGCCTGCCGGACCGCTCTCGGCCACCCGATGGGCCCGTTCGAGCTCATGGACCTCACCGGGATCGACATCGGCTACCACGCCAAGCTCGCCCGCCACGCCGTCACCGGTGATCCCCGCGACCTGCCCAGCCGGACCGTCACCGAGCTCGTCGAGCGCGGCGACCTCGGCCGCAAGACCGGCAAGGGCTTCTACAGCTACGAGGACGAGCGGTGAGCCCCGACTACTACCTGCTCGACGAGCTGCTCACCGATGAGGCCCGCGCCGTCCGCGACCGGGTGCGCGCCTTCGTCGACTCCGACGTCCTGCCCGTGATCAACGACTACTGGGACCGGGCCGAGTTCCCCTGGCCGCTCGTGCCGAAGCTGGCCGCGCTCGGGATCGTCGGCTCGACGATCCAGGGGTACGGCTGCCCGGGGCTGTCGCGGCTGGCCGCCGGGATGGTGAGCCTGGAGATCTCGCGCGGCGACGGCAGTGTGAACACGTTCCTCGGCGTCCAGTCCGGGCTCGCCATGGGCACGATCAATCTGCTGGGCAGCGAGGAACAGAGGCAGCGCTGGCTGCCGGGGATGGCCACGCTCGACCTGATCGGCGCCTTCGCGCTGACGGAACCCGACCACGGCTCGGACTCGGTGGCGCTGGAGACCACGGTCCGGCGCGACGGCGGCTCCTGGGTGCTCAACGGCGCGAAGCGCTGGATCGGCAACGCGAGCATCGCGGACGTGATCGTCGTCTGGGCCCGGGACACCGACGACGGCAAGGTCAAGGCGATCGTCGTCGAGAAGAACCTCGACGGCACCTACCCGGACGGCTACACCGCCCAGCTGATCACCGGCAAGATCGGCAAGCGGGCCGTGTGGCAGCCGGACGTCACGCTGCGCGAGGTCCGCGTCCCGTTGGACAACAAGCTCGCCGAGGCGCGGTCCTTCCGCGACGCCACCCGCGTGCTCACCGCCACCCGCGGCGGCGCGGCGTGGGAATCGCTCGGCCACGCCGCCGCCTCCTACGAGATCGCGCTGAACTACGCGACGACCCGCCACCAGTTCGGCAGGCCGATCGGGAGCTTCCAGCTCGTGCAGGCCAAGCTCGCCGAGATGCTCGCCGAGATCACCGCGATGCAGCTCTACTGCTTCCGGATGGCGCAGCTGCAGGAGCAGGGACGCTGGACGGGTCCGATGGCGTCGCTGGCCAAGATGAACCACGCCCGCAAGGCGCGGCAGATCTGCCTCGACGCTCGCGACATCCTCGGCGGCAACGGTCTGCTGCTGGAGAACCACGTCGCCAGGCACATGACGGACATGGAGGTCGTGCACACCTACGAGGGCACCGACCACATCCAGGCGCTGCTGGTGGGGCGCGACATCACCGGGATCTCGGCGATCAGCTGAGCGCGTGCTCCGCCTCGGCGAGCCTCACCAGCGCGGTCAACGACGCTGCGACGACCTCCCGCTCGAGTACGCCGACGAGGTCTGCGAGGTCGGCCGGGATGTCCGCGGTCACGGTGATCCGGGTGTCCTCGCCCTGCTCGGCGAGCTGCCAGGAGACCTCGACGTCGAAGGTCTGGCACGACATGGTCACGCGGCCGGTCGCCGGGTCTGCGCGCAGGTACTGGGGCAGGGGGAAGTCCGGGTAGCCGTGCTGCCAGACCGTGAGCGCGCCCTCGCCGTCGACCTGGACCGTCTCGATGCCGGCCCACCATTCAGGGAAGCGCGACGGGTCGAACAGCAGCTTCCACACGTCTTCGACCGGAGCCGCCGCCGTGTCGGTCAGGATGAATCCAGGCATGAGCCCTCCAGCTCGTCGAGATCGACGAGTTCGGCGACGACGCGGGCCAGCTCCCGGTCGGGCTCGACCAGGCCGACGACCGGTGGCCGCCCGAGGTCGACGAGCGACGCCATGAACTCCTCGCCGGTCCGATGTCCCGCCCGCCCGGTACGACTGAGACGGCGCCAGCCGTCGGCGGCCTCGGCGAGCCGGCGCCGAGCCTGCGGCACGTCGCCGCGTGCCCGGGCCACGAGCCCCTGGGCCCGAGCCATCCGCGGAACCAGCGCCCACGGCTGATCCCCGGGGCCGACCGGTTCCAGGACGGCCCGGCGCAGCTCGGCCCCGGCGGCGTCGGCGTCCCTGCACCCGGCCAGCGCCTCGGCCAGCGCCATCCGGGTCGCCGGCCGGCTGACCGACGCGTTCCCGGCGAGAGCCGCGCCGAGCAGGTCGACCGCCGCGCCGTACCGCCCGGCGGCGAGCGCGACCAGGCCCGCGTCGTGCCGGGCCACGGCGAGCATGGCCGCCGAGTCGAGCCGCTCCGCCGTCGTCAGCAGTTCCGCCGCGGTGGTCCCCGCCTCGTCGTGCCGTTCGAGCCGGGAGAGCAGGTGGGCGCGCGCAGCCAGGTTGGGCAGCACCAGTACCGGCACGTCGCGCGTGGTCGCGACCCCTCGGTCGGCGGCCCGGAGGGCCCCGCCGAGATCGCCCGCACACGTCAGGGCGCACGCCGTCTGGATCCAGACGACGTGGGCGAGGTCGGGCCGTCGCGCGCGGCCGACGGCGTCCGCCGCACGGAGCGCGACGTCTTCGCATCCGTCGAACCGGCCGAGGCGGATCGCGATGGACAGCCGCGCGGTCTCGATCTCCGCCGCGGTCGTGTCGTCGGGATGGGGTACGAGCGCCGCGGCCTCGGCGAGCAGCGGGCCGCTGCGTCCCGCGTCGCCCGCAGACGCCTCGCTCCAGGCCAGGCCGATCAGGACGGTCACCCGCAGTGCCACCGACGTGTCGGGGGTCAACAGCTCCGCGGCCCGGCGGTAGGCGGCGAGCGAGGCGGACGGCCGGCACAGCACCGTCTTGTGGATGTGACCGCGGCGGGACCAGGCGGCGGCCCGGTCGGCCGGCGCGAGCCGGGCCAGCGCGTGCTCCCACTCCTGCTCGAACGCCTCGGTCCGCCCCGACCACGCGTGCACCTCGGCGAGCTCCAGGCGGGCGATGCCGTCGTCGGGGTCGCAGAGCACCGCCTCGGTCCAGAACGCCGTCGCCTCCGGGAGCGCACCGAGCTCGCGGGCGTGGCGCGCGGCGCGTTGCCACCGTGGACCGGCCAGATCGTCGCGGCCGGCCCGCTGCAGGTGCCGGGCGACCTCGGCCGCACGGGCGGCGCCGTGGCCCGGCGCGCAGCCGGCCTCGACGGCGAGCGCGACCGCGAGATGCGTGCCTTCGGGATCGCGCAGGTCGGCGCGGGCGGCCTCGGCCAGCAGTGCGTGGCGGTAGCGCAGCCCGCCCCGCGCCCGGCCGGCCAGCCCCGTGTCGAGGATCTGGCGCTCGGCGTCGGCGGTGGCCGGTAGCGCGGCGATCTCCGCGGCCGTGAGCGTCCGTCCCGCGGCCGCGATCGCCTCCGCCAGTGCCCGTGCCGGCTCCGGCAGCCCGCGCAGCGCGGCCCGGACGACGGCGCGCAAACTGCGGGGCGGGGCGCTGCTGCCTGCCGCCGTGGCGCGGGCGCTCTCCACGGCAAGCAGCGGGTTCCCCTCGGCTGCAGCCACCACGTCGTCGACGACCGGGCCGGGCAGCACGTCGTCGGTGACGCTGCGGACGACCTCGGCGATCTCCGGCCCGCGGAGGGGGCCCAGCTCGACCTCCGCGACGTCCAGTCCGCGGCCGGCGAGGTCGGCGAGCAGCGCGTCGATCTCGGGATGGGCAGGGCGGTCGCGTCGGGTCAGTACGAACAGCACCGGCATCCCCGCCAGTCGCCGTCCGATGTGCGCACACAGGGCGATGCTCGCCCGGTCGGCCCGGTGCACGTCCTCGGCCACGAGCAGTACCGGACGTCCTCCCGCGGCCCATTCGACCAGCCGCAGCACGGCGTCGAACACCCGCAGCCGCTCCAGCTCGGGCGCGGCGACCACCGGGGGTTCGCCGTGCCTGCCGAGCCCGCGGGTGAGGTCCGGGGCGAGCCGACCGAGCTCCGACGGCCATCCGGCTCGATCCGGCGGCTGCGGGACGACGGCGACCAGCGCCCGCGCCAGCTCCTGCCACATCGCGAGCGGCGCCTCGCCGCCGACATCCACGCCCGCGCCGACCGCCACCCGGGCCCCGGCGTTGTCGGCCCGCCGGGCCAGCTCGCGGATCAGCCGGGTCTTGCCGATCCCGGCCTCGCCGGTGACGACCACGACCCTTCCCCGGCCACGGCGCGCGGCCGACCAGGCCGCGGTCAGCGTGGTGAGCTCCGCCGAACGCCCGAACATCGGTGCACCCGACGCTGCGGGGACCGCTCCGGGCCCACACAGCCGCGCCACCAGCGCCCGGGTGGTCGGGGCCGGCCCCACCCCGAGCTCGGTGCGCAGCCGATCCGCGAGCTCGCGGGCCGCGAGCATCGCTCCTGCCCGGTCACCCGTCGCGGCGAGGTGTTCGAAGAGGGCGCGGTGCGCCGGCTCGTCGAGCGGGGTGAGGGCGCACCTCCGGGCGGACCACCGCACGGCCCCGGCCGGATCTGCCGCCGCCGCGGCGCGGGCGTCCAGCAGCGTGACGCACCGGCGCCGGTGCTCGGCGCGCGCCGCGTCCGCCCAGTCGTCGTCGAACTCGGCACACGGCTCGGCCCCGAGCATGTCCAGTGCGGTCGGCTCGCCCCGCTCCAGCGCCGTGCCGAGCTCGTCGACGTCGCGGACCACCGGCGCCAGCGCGACCGTCGTCCGGGTGGCCTGCACCGCGTCGGCCCCCAGCGACCGGCGCAGCGTCCAGACGGCCGTGCGCAGGTTCGCCCGGGCTGTCGGCGCATCCGGCCAGAAGCGCGCGGCGAGCGCGTCGCGTTCGTGCGGACCGGGGTGCAAGGCGAGATACGCGAGCAGCCGCCGGTGCGGCCGGGACAGGAGCACCTGTTCCCCGTCGCGCGTCGCCGTGATCTCGCCGAGGAGCTGCACGTGCAGCACCCGCCGGACGGTAGCCCGAGACGGGGCCGGCGTACACCGCCGTTGACGCTGCGTTGACGGTGCACCGACGGTCCGCGCCGAGGCTCTCGTCGTCACATCGAGACGACACAAGGAGACAGCCCGATGGATCAGGACAAGCTGAATGCAGTACTCGGCCGCTTCGTCGACGACCTCGGCGCCACGATGGCGGCCGGCGGGATCGTCGTCGGACACCGGCTGGGGCTCTACAAGGCGCTCGCGGAGGGTCCCGCGACTCCGGACGAGCTGGCCGAGCGCACCAGGACCTCGCCGCGGTACGTCGCAGAGTGGCTGCGGGCGCAGGCCGCAGGCGGCTACGCCGAGTTCGACGCCGCCAGCGGCACGTTCTCCCTGTCCGAGGAGCAGGCGTTCGTGCTGACCGACCCGGACGGCGCCGTCTACACCCCCGGCGCCTTCGTGCTGGCTCTCGGCGCACTGCGGGCCGAGAGCCAGATCACCGACAGCTTCCGGACCGGTGCCGGCATGGGCTGGCACGAGCACCACGACGACGTGCCGTTGGGCTGCGAGATGTTCTTCCGACCCGGCTACATCGCGAACCTGGTCCCGACCTGGATCCCGGCGCTGGACGGGGTGGAGGCGAAGCTGACCGCCGGTGCCCGGGTCGCCGACGTCGGGTGCGGGCTCGGTGCGTCGACGGTGCTCCTGGCCCAGGCGTTCCCGAAGTCGACCTTCACCGGCTCCGACTACCACGCCGAGTCGATCGAGCTGGCCCGCAAGCGCGCCGCCGACGCCGGCGTCGAGGACCGGACGACGTTCGACGTCGCGAGCGCGAAGGACTTCCCGGGCCACGACCTCGACCTCGTCGCGACCTTCGACTGCCTGCACGACATGGGCGACCCCGTCGCGACAGCCCGCCACGTCCGAGAGTCGATCGCCCCTGACGGGACCTGGTTGATCGTCGAGCCGTACGCGACCGACACCGTGGCCGGGAACCTCAACCCCGTCGGCCGGGCCTACTACGGGTTCTCCACGTTCCTGTGCGTTCCGACCGCGCTGTCGCAGGAGGGCGGGTACGCGCTCGGCGCGCAGGCCGGCGAGGCCGCGATCCGGGAGGTCGTCACCGAGGCGGGCTTCACCCGCTTCCGTCGGGCCGCCGAGACGCCGTTCAACAACGTCTTCGAGGCCCGGCCCTGATCTGAATACCCTTCCGTCCGCGCGCTCTCCTCGGTCGAGGGGGTCGAGGAGAACGCGCGGGCGAGGTGTGGAGCGCGATGAACACGCTGATCGGATCGATCAGAACCGGGGCGGGTCGGGGCCGGGTTCGTTCGTCGTCGGGCACGGCGGGGACGCCGGTTCGGGTGCTGGTTCGGGGCGGTAGTCGTGGGGTGTGGTGGTGCGTTGGTGCCCGGTGGGGGTGGTCCAGGTGAGGCTGCCGTCGGGGTTTGCGTGGACCTGCCAACCGGCGTGGTGTTTGAGCCGGTGGTGGTGGGTGCAGTAGGCGGCGAGGTTGTGGTCGCTGGTGGTGCCGCCGTCGGACCAGGCCAGGATGTGGTCGAGTTCGGCGTCGACGGCTGTGCGGCGGCAGCCGGGGAATCGGCAGTAGACGTCGCGGGCGCGGACGTGGTCGGCGAGCCCGGCGGGTGGGTGGTAGGTGCTGCGGCCGTGGTCGAGCAGGGTGCCCGACAGGGGGTCGGTGACCAGCCGCTGCCACACACTTTCGGTGGCGGTGTCGCGGGCCAGGCTCGCCGGGATGGGGGCGTGGCCGACCAGCTCGCAGGCGGTGAGGATGTCGGCGCGTCGGGCGTCCATGGAGCGGGGGTCGTCCGAGCCGAGGCCGCGGGCCAGCCGGGTGAGCCAGGTGAACGCCCCGGCGGCTTCGGTCGCGGTGAGCAGCGCCCACAGCGCGGCCATCCCGTCGGCCTCCGGGGTGATCACCACCCGGCGGTCGCGGGGGCCGCGCGGTGCCGCGCCTCGGCACCCTCAGGGTCCACGGCCAGCACGGCACGGGCCAGCGCAGCCTTCAACTGGGCCAACGTCTGCTCCGGCGCGCGGGGCAGGACCCGGTCCTGCACGGCGCGGGCCAGCTCGGGGGTGAGCATCCAGGTGGTGTCGTCGACCGCGCGGGCTTTGGCGGTGTCGATGCGTCCGGTCTCCCACAGGGCGTGGGTGGCGGGGAGCACCGTGAGCAGCCGGTTGGCGGTGCCGATCCGGGCACACGCGGTGGGGCGGGAGAGTTTGAGGGCGACCCCGGCCTCGTCGGGGGCGTACTCGCTGCCCACCCCGGCCCACCGCGCCGTATGCGGCGCCCGGTCGGTCGGGCGGCGGCGGGCGAGCTCGGCGAGCAGCCGGGCCTGCCGCGCCGCGGCCCAGGACGCGACCCGGTCGAACCCGACCAGGGCTTCGATCAAGGTGTTGTCGTCGAGCGCGGCGGGCTCGGCGGTGCCGGAGTCGAGGTCCAGCGCCAGCCACCCCGACGGCATGCGGGTGCCGTAGGGGGCGTCGTCGTCGCTGCGCGGCCCGAGTGCCCCGTCCTCGAATGCCCAGTCCTCGAATGCCCAGTCCTCGGGCGGGAAGTCCGGCACCGGGTCCGACCAGTCCGGCACGAACTCGGGCAGCGCCTCGGCTTTCGCGAGCAGCCGTTCCAGCACGCCGTCGAAGTCGTCTTCGGGCAGCCAACCGTCGGGATCCCAGGAGGGTCCCTCGACCGCTTGCTCGAACATGTTCGATTCCATCGCAAGATCGCTACCCCATTAACTGCTTATCCCCAGGTCGAACACAGCCGCGCCGCATGCGGGACTCGGCGGACCGCAACTTCACCAAACCGTCCTTCCTCGCAGGGTTCGTGGCTGCGTCGCAGGGACGATCGCGCCTGCGACGACGCCACGTTCTCTGCGAAGTGCCTCCCGAACACCCGCGCGCCCGGCCACACCGACGACCTTCTTCAGCCCGTCGCCGCCTGCACCACGTCGTCCAGCCCGGCCAGGCTGATGCCCGAGCCTTACCGCTGGTCCGTGACCACCACCTGGTCGCCCTCCGACAGCCCCGAGACGACCTGCGTCATGGTGTCGCCGACCTCGCCCGCCTGGAACGGGACGGTCCGCCGGACACCGCCCGGCCCGACCACCATCACCGTCGTCTGCCCCCCCGACCGGCGCACCGCCGAGTTCGGCACGGCGAGGACGTCGCGCAGTTCCTCGGTGCGGATCGCAGCCAGGGCCGTCTGGCCGTTCCGCAGCCGGGGGTCGGTCTCGTTGAGCAGCACGGTCACGTAGTAGCTGATCACGCCGGACGACGCGCTGGCGGCCGGGCCCACCCTGAGCACCGTTCCGCGGCGGGTGAGGTCGGGAACCGCGTCGAACGTGACGTCCACGTTCTGGCCCGACGAGATCCGCGACGCGTCCGCCTCCGCGAACGGCACCACGACCTGGAAGGTCTCGACCCCGTCGAGGACGAGGAACTGCGTGCCGCCCGGCCGCGCCACCTCCGAGCCCTCCGCCGCGGCCGAGGCCCCGGTGCCCGGGATCGCCGCCGAGCTGCCGGGGGCCAACGCGCTCGTCCCCGAGCTGGCGGCGACGTACTCGCCGACGGCGCCGTTCAGCGCCGCCACGGTCCCGTCGACGGGGGCCCGCAGCACCGTCTCGTCGACGTCCTGCTGCGCCTGGCGCACCACCGCGTCCTGTGCGGCGACCAGGGCCTGCTGCTGGGCGATCGTCGACGGGCGGTCCGTGGCAGCCGAGTCGAGGTTGTTCTGCGCGTTCACCACTCCCTGGCGGGCGTTCTCGATCGACACCTGGCCCGCCGCGGCGTCCACGTCGCGCTTCTGCCGTGCCGCGTCGCGGGCGGTGCGGCTGGCCTCGACCTGCCGGTCCGCCGCGGTCACCGCCGACTGGTCCGAGGACACGGCGCTGCACGCACCGCCGATGGGCGTGGTGGTCGCGGAGAACGTTCCGGGCGAGGTCGCGGTCCCGGTACCGGTGGGCGCGGGGGTCCCCGCGGTGGAGTCGGTCGACGAGCTCGTCCGCTTGTGCGCGGCACCGGCCCCGGTGTCGGTACCGCCCGTCGTGCCCGTCGTGCCCGTCGTGCCCGGCGCGGACGCCGCGGCGAGCGGCGAGACGGGCGTGAACGGGAAGGTGAACGTCCCTGTCGTCGCCGTGCCGCTTCCCGGTGTCGTCTCGCACGCCTTCTCGTCCGCGTCGAGCTGGTCGTTCGCGTCGTCGCGGGCGTCCTCGTCGAAGCCGAGCTGCCTCTGGGCGCGGTCCAGCGCCGACTCGTCGGCGTCGACGGTGGCGTCGACCTGGTCCTCGGTCGCGTCGAGGATCGCCTGCGCCTGCTCGACGGAGTTCTCCGCACCCGTCACGGTCGTGCTGTTCACCAGCCGGTCGAGCACGGCCCGCTGCGCGTCGAGCTGGGCCTGCTGCTGCTCCAGGGTCCGGCGCGCCGGGCCGTCGTCCAGGTTAGCGAGCACCTGCCCGGCGGTGACCCGGTCGCCGACCTTGACGTTGACGGCCGTGAGCCTGCCGCCCTTGAGGAAGCCGAGGTTCTGCTCGCTCGACGCCGACAGCGCACCGGACGACGACACGGCGGTGTACACGGTCGTGCGCTCCACGCGGGCGGTCTGCGGCTGCGGTGGTGCCGACGAGCTCGTGCAGGCGGCGAGAGCGACCGCGACGACCAGCAGCCCCGGGCCGGGGGTTCCGGCGAACCACCGCAGCCCGGCACCGCAGGTTCGCAGGGCGGAAGCGGCCGACGCAGCCCGCGACCGCGGGCCGGTCGACACCTGGGCAGGCACATGCTCGGCCACGCCGCACTCCTCTTTCCCCACCGCGCGGATCGCGCGTCGAACTCTCCGGATGTGTCGGCCAACGAGGGGGCGCGCAGCGTGGAACGACTGGTCAGACAGCACGACCTGAAAGAGAAGCGGCGGGACTCGATACGGTGACGGACCGCGGCGACGGCGGTACCGGTCGGGTACGACCGGTCGAGATCCGGTGAAACCGCCGATCGGCAGGCAACCGATGACTCACGCGCCGCCGGACGGTCGACACGGATCGACACGGATCGACACGGCACTCGGAGGACCGCATGACACCGTGGATCGACAGCACCGTCACCAGTGTGGATCGCGTCTGGCAGGTGCTCGACACACAGGTGGAGGCCGGCCGCTTCCCCGGGTACGTGGCCGCGGTGCGGATCCGCGGAACCGAGCACGTACGCGCCGGCGGCCACACCGCGCTGGAGCCGGCGAGCCCGCCCATGCGCGACGACACCCAGTTCCGCATCGCGTCGATCACCAAGCCCATGGGCGCCGCGCTCACACTGACCCTGGTGCGCGACGGCGTGGTCGCCCTGGACGACCCGATCGGTCGGTGGCTTCCGGAGGCGGCGGAGCCGCGGGTGCTGGTGTCGCCCGACGGCGCCCTCGACGACACCGTGCCCGCGGAGCGGCCGGTCACCGTCCGCGATCTGCTCGCCGGCACCTCCGGCTGGGGCATCGTCATGGAGCGGACGCCGCTGCAGGCGGCGATGATCGAACGCGGCGTGTACGGCAGCCCGCTGCACCGCGACGTGTCGGCGGACGAGTTCGTCGAACGGATCGCGAGCCTGCCGCTCGCCTTCCAACCTGGTGCGGGCTGGCTCTACGAGACCGGCATCGACCTGCTCGGCATGGTGCTGACCCGCGCCACCGGGCGCTCGCTGGCCGACCTGGTCGCCGAGCGGGTCACGGGCCCGCTCGGCATGGCCTCGACCGGGTTCCGGGCCACAAACGCCACCCTGCTGGCGACCGCCTACATCCCCGGACCCGACGGGCTCACCGTGCTCGACCCGCCGGACGGCACCTTCGCCGTCCCGCCGCCGTTCGAGGAACTGGGTTCCGGGCTGGTGTCCACCGCGCCGGACGTCCTGCGGTTCTTCTGCGCGATGGCCGACGGCGGCGCGCCCGTGCTGACGGCGGACGAGGTCGCACTCATGACGGCGGACGCGCTCACCGCCGAGCAGCGGAGGTCCGCGCGGGCCTTCCTCGCCGGGGGCGAGTCGTGGGGTCTGGGCACCGGGGTGGACGTCCAGGTGACCGAACCGTGGCAGGCGCCCGGCCGCTGGGGCTGGACGGGCGGGACCGGGACCACGGCGTACGTCGACCCGATCCGGGGGACGGTCGCCGTGCTCATGACCCAGCGGGCGATGACGGGCCCGCTCGACGGCTTCGACGACTTCTGGACGGCGGTGGCCGCGGCGGCATGATGGGGCTGTGCCGATCATGCCCGGGCCGATCTTCCCAGCGTCGATCTTCGACGACCTGAACCGTCGGGAGTCCGAGCTGGTCGAACGCCTCGTGCCGCCCGGACCCCCACCCCGGCCGCTGCTCGCCGTCAGCGTCGCGGCCAACGGCAGCCGGCTGTGGTTCGGCATCGCGGCGCTGATGGCCCTGCGGCCGTCGCTGCGCCGCACCGCGGCCGAGGGGGTGATGGCGGCGCTGCTCGCCGCCGGCGTCACGCAGGTGCTCAACCGCCTCGTGGGCCGGCCGCGGCCGTCGGCCGATCACCCCGCGTGCCGCGCGCTCCCCCGCCAGCCGCTCGCGCCGTCGTTCCCGTCGTCGCACACCGCCGTCGCCGCGGCCTTCACCACCGCGGTCGCGCGCCGCGACCCGAAGCTGGGCGCGGCGCTCGTCCCGCTCGCGCTCACCCTCGCCTACGGGCGGATCCGCCTGCGGGTGCACTGGCCGACGGACGTGCTGGGCGGCGCGGTCCTCGGGGTCGCAGCGGGTAGGCACGCCGCCGAGGTCACACCTGCCAGGTGGGCCGGATCAGCACCTCGTTGACCGCCATGTGACGCGGGCTGGTGACGACGAACGCGATCGTGCGGGCGATGTCGTCGGCCTGCAGCCGATCGCCGCCCTCGAAGCGCTGCTGGATCTGCTCCTGGACCTCCGGCCGGTTGTGGCTCGCCAGCTCCGTCGCGACCGCGCCGGGCTCGATGAGACTCACCCGGACATGCCGCTGCGTGACCTCCATCCGCAGCGCCTCCGCGAACGCCCCGACGGCGTGCTTGCTCGCGTTGTAGACACCGCTGCCCTGGCGGACCTGCCGTCCGGCGACGCTGCTGGTGATCACGAGGTCGGCGACGTTCCGGGGGTCCTGCTCCGCGGCCGCGAGCAGGTGCGGCAGCGCGGCGTGCGCGGTGTACATCGCGCCGAGGGTGTTGAGCTCGAGCATTCGCCGCCACTCCGCGGTGTCGGCGCCGACGATCGGGCCGAGCAGCATCACCCCGGCGTTCGCCACCACGGTGTCCAGCCGGCCGAACCGGTCCACGGCCGCCGCGACGGCCGCGTGCGCCTGGTCCTCGTCGGTGACGTCCGCGGCGACCGCCACGGCGCGGCCGCCGGTGTCGCCGATCCGCTGCACGAGCGCGTCGAGGCGGTCGACGCGCCGGGCGGCGACGACCACAGCGGCCCCGAGCCCGGCCAGGGTGGCCGCGGTCTGCTCACCGATGCCGCTGCTGGCGCCCGTGACGAGCGCGACGGTGCCGTCCAGAGGGTTCGCCATGTCGGCATCCTGCCCGACAGGGAGGATCGGGGCGTGTCGGACCGGAGCCTGCGCATCACGCTCGTCGGTCCGGCGTACCCGTGGCGCGGAGGCCTTCCGCTGCTCGTGACGGACCTGGCGCACCGGCTCACCGGCGAGGGGCACGAGGTGACGGTGCAGACCTGGAGCCGCCAGGGCCCGGCCCGGCTGCTGCCGACCCGGCCGCTCACCGCCCCGGAAGGCGCGGTGTTCCCGGCGGAACCCTCCCTGTCGTGGCGCAACCCCGTCCGAGGGTGGCGGCTCGGGCGAGCCGCCGCGTCGTCGGATCTGGTCGTGGTCGTCCACTACACGACGATCCAGGCGCCGGTGCTGTGGACGGTGGCGCGCGCGGCCCGGCGCGGCGCACGCGTGGTGGCGATCTGCGCGAACGTCGTCCCGCACGAGCGACGAGCCGGCGACCGTCTGCTGACCGCGCTGCTGATGCGGGCGGTCGACGCCGCCGTGGTGCACACCGCCGCGGAGCGCACGGCACTGGCGGCCCTGACCGATCGGCCGATCTCCGTTGCTGCCCTGCCGCCGCACCTGCCTGACGGGCCACCTCGGCCGCCGCGAGCCGGCGTGCGCGGGCGACTGCTGTTCTTCGGCAAGGTCCGCCGCTACAAGGGTGTCGACGTGTTGCTGCGCGCGCTCGCGGAGCTCGACGACGTGCGCCTCACGGTTGTCGGCGAGATCTATCCCGACGCCGCCGACGTCGACACCCTCGTCGACCGGCTCGGCCTTCGCGGCCGGGTCGATCTGCATCCCGGCTACCTGCCGGCGGCCCGGATCCCCGACCTGTTCGCCTCCGTGGACGCGCTCGTACTGCCCTACCGCACCGCGACGGCGTCCCAGCACGTCGCGCTGGCGCACCGGCACGGGCTCCCCGTGGTCGCCACCCGCGTCGGCAACTTCCCCGACACCATCGACGACGGCGTCGACGGGCTGCTCTGCACCCCCGGCGACGTCGCGGACCTGGCCCGGGCCCTGCACGAGCTGTACGCACCGGGCCGGTTGGAGGCACTGCGCGCGGCGGTCGGCAGCACCGACGGCGAGCGGGTGTGGAAGACCTACCTGGAGACGCTCCTCACGCCCGACGACCGCGCGCGAGGCCGCCGAGCCGACCTGGGAGAATGACAGGCGTGGAACAGCAGGTCACCTCACTGGCCCGGCAGGTCGAGACGGCGGTGTCGACGGCGCTGGGCCGGGTCCGACCCGAGCTCGACGGCGCGGACCCGCTGGTGCGCCGCTCGGACCGCGCCGACTTCCAGTCCAACGTCGCCCTCGCCTCCGCCAAGCGCCTGAAGGCGCGCCCCGCCGAACTGGCCGGGCAGCTGGTGGAGGCGCTGCAGGACGTCGACGGGATCGCCGACGTGGAGGTTTCCGGCCCCGGCTTCCTCAACATCACGGTCGCGGACCAGGGCCTCTGGCGGCAGCTCGACCGCCGCCTCGCCGACGACCGGCTGGGCGTCGAGCGGTCGGAGCAGGGTGCGCGGGTGGTGATCGACTACTCGGCGCCCAACATCGCCAAGGAGATGCACGTCGGCCACCTGCGCACGACGATCATCGGCGACAGCCTCGCGCGGGTGCTCGGCCACCTCGGTGCGACCGTGATCCGGCAGAACCACCTCGGCGACTGGGGCACCCAGTTCGGGATGCTGATCCAGTACATCGACGAGCACCCCGAGGCGCGGTGGCGCCACTCCGACCTCGAATCCGGCGAGGTCGAGCCCGGTGCGTCGACGGTCTCCGCGCTCGACGGGTTGTACCGCGTGGCGCGCGCCGAGTTCGACGCCGACGAGGCGTTCGCCGACCGGTCGCGGGCCCGGGTCGTCGCCCTGCAGGCCGGCGACGAAGCCACCCTGGCGCGCTGGCGCGAGATCGTCGACGAGTCCGAGATCGCCTTCCGGCAGATCTACGGCCGGCTCGGCGTGCTGCTGGAGCCGGGCGACTCCGCGGGTGAGTCGGTCTACAACCAGTGGCTCCCGGAGGTGGTCGAGGAACTGCTCGCTGCGGGCGTCGCGAAGCACAGCGACGGCGCGGTCGTCGTCGAGTCCGAAGAGGTCAAGGCCCCCGACGGCCAGCCTGCCGTGCTGATGGTGCAGAAGCGCGACGGCGGCTACGGCTACGACACCACGGACCTCGCCACGCTGCGCTACCGCGTCCGCGACCTCAAGGCCGACCGCATCCTCTACGTCGTCGACGCCCGGCAGGCGCTGCACTTCCGCCTGATCTTCGAGGCGGCCCGGCGGATGGGCTGGCTAGCCAGAGGAAATGGGCACGACAGCGTCGAGGCGGTGCACGTCGCGTTCGGCACCGTGCTCGGGCCGGACGGGCGGCCGTTCAAGACCCGGGCCGGCGGCACCGTGCGGCTGATGCACCTGATCGACGAGGCGGTCGACTCCGCCCGACGCACCGTCGCCGAGCGCGAGCCCGACCTGTCGCCCGCCGAGCTGGACCGCATCGCCGAGCAGGCCGGCGTCGGCGCCGTCAAGTACGCCGACCTGTCGACCTCCCGGGTCAAGGACTACACGTTCGACATCGCGCGCATGGTGTCGCTGACCGGCAACACCAGCGTCTACCTGCAGTACGCGCACGCCCGGATCCGCTCGATCCTGCGCAAGGCGGGCGACTCGACGACGGCGCCGGACCCGGCCCAAGTGGATTCAACTCTCCCGATGCACCCCGCCGAGCGCGCGCTCGTGCTGGCGCTCGACGAGTTCGGCGACGTCCTGCGCGACGTCGACGCGGCGAGTGAGCCGCACCGGCTGTGCACCTACCTGTTCGAGACGGCGAAGGCGTTCACGGACTTCTACGAGAACTGCCCGGTGCTCTCGGCGGAGGAGGGCGTACGGGCGAACCGTCTGGCGCTGTGCCGGCTCGCCGCGGCGACGCTGCACGACGGGCTCGGCCTGCTGGGGATTGCGGCGCCGGACCGGATGTAGGGATCAGCCGGCGTCGGCCAGCAGGAGTTCGACGACGGCGGTGAACAGCGGCCGCGGCAGGTCCAGAGCCGCGAGCGCGGGAACGGCGCGGGCCGGGTCGTGGGTCGTCACGGCCCGGTGGACCCGCTCCTTGGTCGTCAGCTCGATCTGCGCGGCGTCCAGTAGGGCGAAGAGCCGTTCCGGGACGTCCCGGTTGTCGGCCGGCGTGGTGTCGCCGACCAGCCGGAGCACGGCGCCCTCGGTCGCGGCGACCGACGGAAGTCGCACGGCCACGCTGCCGGCGACCGGGCCCGGGACGGCCGGGTGCGCGGCCCCGTCGACCTCGACCGCCGTGACCCCGGCGAACCCGCACAGCACGACGTCGTAGCGGCGGGTCGCGGGGACGGAGCCGAGGTCGCCGTCGGCGGGATGGATCCGCAGCTCGTCGCCGGTGCGGACGATGTGGGTGAACGCCCAGCGCTCGTCGTCGTGTTCCTCGGCGAGGGTGAACTCGCCGTCCGGGCCCGCGTACACGCGCAGCTCCAGCGCCTCCGGGTTGGCCGTGCCGAAGCCGGCCTCCCCGTCGGCCACGAGGGGCAGGATCGCGCCGGCGGGCGCGAGCACGGGGATCGTGTCGAGGTCGCGGTGCAGCTGGATCGTGGTGCCGCCGCGGTAGGTCAGGCCGGTGAACACGTCGGTCCACCGCCCGGGCGGCAGCCAGGCGCGCACGGCCCCGAGGCCGGTCGCCCGGTCCGCAGGCGTGGTGATCGGGGCGACGAGCAGCCGGTCGCCGAAGCGGTACTGGTTGCGCACCCGGTAGGCGTCGAGGTCGTCCGGGTGGTCGTAGTACATCGGCTGCACCAGCGGTTCGCCGTCGAGGTGCGCGCGCCGGTTCATCGTGTGCAGGTAGGGCACGAGGCGGTGCCGCAGCGCCAGGAAGCGGGTCATGATCCGCTGCGCCCGCTCGCCGAAGCGCCACGGTTCGCGGGTGTTGAACGGGCTGTCGCTGGAGTGCAGCCGGGTGATCGGCGAGAAGACGCCGAGCTGGGTCCAGCGGACGGTGAGCTCGTCGTCCTTGTAGCCGAAAAAGTGCCCGCCGACGTCGTGGCTCCACCAGCCGTAGCCCACGTTGCTCGCGGTGGCGGTGAAGTACGGCTGGAAGTCCAGCGACTCCCAGGTGATCACCGTGTCGCCGGAGAAGCCGATCGGGTAGCGGTGGCTGCCGACCCCGGCGTAGCGGGAGAACGTGAGCGGGCGCTTCCCGTTCCGACCGGAGTCCAGGAAGTGGAAGTGGTTGAGCAGCCACAGCGGGTCCAGCCCCGGGATGCGGGTAACGCCGCCCTGCTGCCAGTCCACCCACCAGAAGTCGACGCCCTCGGCCTCCCGCGGATGGTGCAGCTCCTCGAGGTAGGCCTCCAGGAACGCCGGGTCCGCGGGGTCGAAGTCGACCGGCAGCTCGCTGTCCGGGTCGACGCCCATCCGTCGCGCGATCGCGGCGTAGTGCTCCTCGTGGGCGTGCACGCCCTCGGCCGGGTGCACGTTGAGGGTCGTCGCGAGCCCGCGCTCGTGCAGGGCGGCGAGGAAGGCCGGCGGGTCGGGGAACAGGTCGCGGTTCCAGGTGTATCCGGTCCAGCCGCTGCCGTAGCGGGGGTCGATGTCGACGAGGTGCCAGTCCATGTCCAGCACCGCGACCGACAGCGGGATGCCCTCGGCGGCGAAGCGGTCCATCAGGCCGAGGTACTCGTCGGCGGAGTAGGGGTGGTAGCGGCTCCACCAGTTGCCCAGGGCGAAGCGCGGCAGCAGCGGCTGGGGACCGGTCAGGCGGTAGAAGGCGCGCAGCGCGGCGCGGTAGTCGCGGCCGTAGGCGAAGACGTAGAGGTCGACGGTGTCCGGGCGGCGGGGTGCGATCCAGCCGTCGTCGGTGAGGAGCACCGTGTGGGAGTCGTCGTAGTAGGTGACGCCCTCGCGGGAGAGCAACCCGGGCTCCAGCGGCACCGGGCCGTCGGCCTCGTCGAGGGTCCGCGCCGTGCCGCCGAGGTTCGACGTGGGCAGGCCGTAGCGCCAGACACTCTCGTCGGACCGGTAGCCGCCCTTGGCCTGCACCGAGAGGCCCTCCGTGCTGAACGGCCGCTTGTCGTAGACCAGCTGCAGCCGGGCGGTGTGGACCGTGAGCCGGTCGTCGGTCTCGACGACCTGGAACTCGGCGGGCGGGAACGCGCGGTCGACGACGGCCTGACTCGCCCGGTCCTCGAACTCGCCGGACGCGCTGTACTCCAGCCGCACGAGGCCGTCGGCCAGCACCGTGATCCGGTAGTCGGCGCCCTGCAGGACGTTCCGGGAATCGGCGACCGGTCTCCCGGCGGAACGGAGCTGCTCCCGCACGAGCACCTCCCCCTCCATGTCGATCTGCTGCCGATCTTAGGGCGTCGGTACCGTCGGGCCCGTGACAACGGGCCGCGTCGCGCGTCTGCGGCGCGAGGTGTCGGTGCCGATGTACCGCAACGCCTACGCCCTCATGCTCAACACGATCGTGAACTCCGGGCTCGGGCTGCTCTACTGGATCGTCGCGGCCCGCACGTCGACACCCGACGACGTCGGCCGCGGCAACGCCCTGATCTCGCTGATGCTGCTGGTGTCGATCCTCACCCAGGCCGACTTCGGCCAGGCACTGATCCGGTTCCTCCCGCGTGCCGGTGGCGGGACGCGGCGGCTGGTAATGGTGTCGTACGGCGTCGCGGTCGGGCTCGCCGTGCTCGGTGCGACGCTGGCGATGGCCTGGTGCCACCTCCTGCTCGACGCCTCGGACCCGCTGCACGTGTCGCTGCCGTTCGCCTGCTGGTTCGTGGTGTCGACGGTGGCGTGGTCGGTGTTCAACCTCCAGGACTCGGCACTCACGGGCCTGCGCGCGTCGATGTGGATCCCGCTCGAGAACGCCGTGTACGGGGTCGTCAAGCTCGGACTGCTCGTGGTCGTGGCCCGGACGTCGCTCTCCGACGGGGTGTTCACCTCCTGGACGCTGCCGGTGCTCGCGCTCCTGGTGCCGGTGAACCTCCTGCTGTTCCGGCGGCTCATACCTCGGCACGCGGCGTCGACTGTCGATCCGTACGTGCCCACGCGCACGGTGCTGACGCGGTACCTCGCGGGCGGGTACGTCGGGCATCTGGCCGGGCAGATGTCGTCGACGTTCCTGCCGGTCCTGGTCGTGCAGCTGCTCGGCTCGGCCCAGGGCGGCTTCTTCCTGCCGGCGCAGACGGCGTTCGCGGCGATGACGCTGCTCTCCTCGGCCATCGTGTCGTCGCTCGTGGTGGAGGCCGCTAAGGACGAGGAGCGGGCATCGCACTACGCGGCGGCGATGCTGCGGCGGATCGCCGTGACCGTCTGGCCCGCCGCGGTCGTGGTCGCCGTCGGTGCGCCGTGGCTGCTCATGCTGTTCGGGGCGGAGTACCGGGAGAACGCGACGTTCCTGCTGCAGCTGCTCATGCTCACCGTCTTCCCCAAGGTGGTGACCTCGCTGTTCAACACGCGGAGCCGCCTGCAGAACCGCACCGGCCGGATCGCGGTCCTGCAGTCGCTGCAGGCCGTGGTGCTGGTCGGCGGGACGGCGCTCCTGGCCGGCCCCGTCGGGCTCACCGCGGTGGGCTGGTCGGCGCTCGTGGCGGAGGGGCTACCGGCACTGCTGCTCGGACCGTCCGTCGTCCGCTGGCTGCGCAGCGGACGCGCCACAGCCGAGTCACCGTGACCAGTACGCTACTGTGCCGTTGTTCAAACGTGATGTCGCACACGATCCAGTTCACGATCGAGTGCCGGTGCCGCACAGTAACCGTCAATCAATGCGTCGGGCACGACGCACACGCGCAGGAGCACGCCCGACCCCGACGGCGCGGCTCCACGAGGCAACCCGGATCCCCGGACCGGGTGCGAAGGAGACCACCGTGGTGTTCGCCGACCTCCTCCTGATCGTCCCCGCAGCGCTCGCCGGCATCGGCGGCGTCATGCTCGGCGACCGCGTCGGCCTGCACATCAAGACGGTTCTGGCGGAGCGCCGGCGGGGCTGATCGACTCGCGGCCCGCCTACACCGCGATACTCCTGCAGTGACGCGCACGGTCGGGGTCGAAGAGGAGTACCTGTTGGTCGACCCGGACACCGGGCACCCGCGGGCCGTTTCCCACGTGGCGCTGGCCGCCGACCCCGCGGCTGAATCCACCATTGGGCTGACCGGTGAGCTGCAGCGCGAGCAGGTGGAGAGCGCAACACGTCCGTGCACGACCCTCGCCGAGGTCGATCGCGAGCTGCGCCGGGCCCGCTCGGTGGCGGCGCGGGCGGCGGCGGCCGCCGGGTCGCGGTTGGCGGCGCTCGGCACCTCCCCGCTGGCCGTCGAGCCGACGCTGTCGTCAAGCGAGCGCTACCGCGAGATGGGGCGGCGGTTCGGCCTGACGGTGTCCGAGGAGCTCACCTGCGGGTGCCACGTGCACGTCGCGGTCGACTCCGACGAGGAGGGCGTCGGTGCGCTCGACCGGATCCGGCCGTGGCTCGCATCCCTGCTCGCGCTCACCGCGAACTCGCCCTTCTGGCAGGGTGCCGACTCCGGGTACGCGAGCTACCGCACCCAGGTGTGGCAGCGATGGCCGTCAGCGGGACCGTACGCACCCTTCGGCTCGCCGGCCGTCTACCACGACACCGTGCAGGCGATGATCGACACCGAGACGCTGCTCGACCGCGGGATGATCTACTTCGACGCCCGGCTCTCGGTGCAGCACCCCACCCTGGAGGTCCGCGTCGGCGACGTGTGCCTCGACGTCGACGACGCGGTGCTGCTCGCCGCACTGGTCCGGGCGCTGGTGGAGACGGCCGCGCAGGCCTGGCGGACCGGAGCGCCGGCGGACCCCGTGCGGCTGGAACTGCTGCGGCTGGCGGCATGGCGAGCGGCCCGTTCGGGCGTCGACGACACGCTGCTCGATCCCTGCACGTGGCGCCCGGCCCCGGCCGCGGACGTGCTCGGGCGGCTGGTCACGCACGTCACCCCCGCGCTGGAGGATGCGGGCGACCTCGACGAGGTGCGCGAGCGGCTCACCGCGGTGCTGCGCCGCGGCACGGGGGCGCGGGCGCAGCGCGGAGCCGCGGACCCGCAGGAGGCGGTGGCGCTGGCCGTGCGCCGGACCTCAGGGGACGCCGGCTGAGGTCTGCTTCCCGGACCGCTCGCGCATCTTGCGGACCGCGAGCCAGATGAGCCCGACGACGACGAGCCCGAGCACCACGTAGCTGACCGGGCCGAGCCAGCCCTGCACGCGGTCCCAGTTGTCGCCGAGGATCCAGCCCAGCGCGATGAAGATCGCGTTCCAGACGCCGCTGCCGATCGCCGTGAGCAGTAGGAAGCGGGGTAGCGGCATCCGGTCGATACCGGCCGGGATCGAGACGACGCTGCGGATCAGCGGGACGCAGCGGCCGAACAGCACCATCTTGCCGCCGTGCCGCGTGAAGATCTTTTCGCCGCGGTCGAGGTCCTTCTGGCTCGTGATGAAGAACCAGCGCTTGCCCGCCAGCGTGCGCAGCCGGTCGTAGCCGAGCCACGCACCGATGCCGTAGAGCGCGAGCGCGCCGAGCACGGAGCCGAGCGTCGCCGCAGGCCAGACCAACCAGACATTGAGGGCGCCGGTGCGGGCGCGGAAGCCGGCCAGAGGGAGGATCGCCTCGGACGGGATGGGAGGGATCAGATTCTCCAGGAGGATCAGAAGACCGACGCCGATCTCGCCCAGCTTGTCGACGATCGAGAACACCCACTCCGCCACCACCCCTCCAGAGTGCCCGATTCGTCCGAAGATCCACCCAGCGGCCTCAGGCGGCGGCTCGAGAACGCAGCGACGTGGGAACGCCGAACCGCTCGCCGTACCGCTCCGCGAGGGCGTCCGCCCGGGCCACGAACCCGGCCACCCCGCCCGGGAAGCCCTCGACGTACTGCACGACCCCGCCCGTCCACGGCGGGAATCCGATGCCCAGGACCGAGCCCACGTTCGCGTCGGCCACGCTGGTGAGCACTCCCTCGTCGAGGCAGCGCTGGGTCTCGATCGCCTCGACGACCAGCATGCGCTCGGCCAGCTCGCGCAGGTCGACGTCGTGGTTCGTCGCACCCAGCTCCGTGCGCAGGCCCGGCCAGAGCCGCGTGCGACGGCCGTTCTCGTAGTCGTAGAACCCGGACCCGCTGCTGCGGCCCTTCCGGCCGAACTCCTCCACGAGCCGGTCCAGCACGGCCTCCGCCGGATGCGGGACGTACGCGTCGCCTGCCGCCGTACGGGCCTCGTCGCGGATCTTGAGCGGCAGCGTGAGGGTGAGCTCGTCCATCAACTGCAGGACCGGCGCCGGATAGCCGGCCTGCGCGGCGGCCTGCTCGACGGTCTGCGGGTCGATGCCTTCGGCGAGCATCGCGACGCCCTCGTTGAGGAAGGTGCTGATCACCCGGCTGGTGAAGAAGCCGCGGCTGTCGTTGACGACGATGGGAGTCTTCCGCAGGCCGACCGCCACGTCGAACGCCCTGGCGAGCGTCGCGTCCGAGGTCCCGCGACCGCGGATGATCTCGATGAGCGGCATCTTGTCGACCGGGGAGAAGAAGTGCAGCCCGATGAAGTCGGCAGGCCGGTCGACACCCTCGGCGAGCGAGGTGATCGGCAGGGTCGAGGTGTTCGAGCACAGCAGGGCGTCCGCCGCGACGACCTTCGCGACCTCGGCGTAGACCTCCTTCTTCAGCGACACCGACTCGAAGACGGCCTCGATCACGAGGTCACACCCGGCGAGGGCCGCGTAGTCGTCGGTCGGGGTGATCCGGTCGAGCAGGGCCGCGCCCTTCTCGGGTGTCGTCCGCCCGCGCTGCACGCCCTTCGCGACCAAGCCCTCGGAGTACGCCTTGCCCTTTGCCGCAGCGTCGCGGTCGACGTCCTTGAGCACGACCTCCCAGCCGGCCAGCGCACACGAGTAGGCAATGCCCGCGCCCATCATCCCGGCGCCGAGGACGGCGACCCGGGTGGGCGTCCACCGGTCGTACTCGGAGGGGCGCGAGGCGCCGCCGCTGATCGCCTGCATGTCGAAGAAGAACGCCTTGGTCATGTTCTTGGCCACCTGCCCGGTGGCCAGTTCGACGAAGTACCGGGTCTCGATGCGCAGCGCGGTGTCGACATCGACCTGCGCGCCTTCGACCGCCGCCGCCAGGATGTTGCGCGGCGCAGGAAGCGGTGCGCCCTTGAGCTGCTTGCGCAGGTTGGCGGGGAACGCCGGCAGCACCGCCGCGAGCTTCGGCGTCGACGGGGTGCCGCCCGGGATGCGGTAGCCGGGTGAATCCCAGGGCTGCCGCGCCTCCGGATGCTCGCCGATCCACGCGCGGGCCCTCTCCAGCGCCTCCTCGCGGCCCGCCACCAGCTCGTCGACGATGCCGATCTCCAGCGCCGCCGCGGGTTTGTGGCGCTGCCCCTGGGCCAGCACCTTCATGAAGCCGTCCGCGATGCCCAGCATGCGGGTGATCCGGGTGACGCCACCCGCGCCGGGGAGCAGGCCCAGCGTCACCTCGGGCAGCCCGAAGACCACGCCCGGAGCGTCGACCGCGATGCGGCGGTGGCAGGCCAGCGCGATCTCCAGGCCGCCGCCGAGCGCGCTGCCCGTCAGGGCGGCGACCACGGGCAGACCGAGGGTCTCGAGCCGGCGCAACTGCCCCTTGAGCCGGGTGACGTGCTCGAACACGGCCGGGGCGTCGTCCGGGCCGTACCCGATCAGGGTCTCCAGGTCGCCGCCGGCGAAGAACGTCTTCTTGGCCGAGGTCACGATCACGCCGCGCAGCTCGCTCCGGGCCGCCGACAGCTCGTCGAGGACCTGCGCCATCCCGGCGAGGTAGGCCTCGTTCATCGTGTTCGCGCTTCGGGCGGGGTCGTCCAGGACGACGACGGCGATCCCGTCCAGTGCCCCGTCGCCGCGCTCCCAGCGGACGGCCTTCTCCTCGGCGCTCCCGGTGCTCGTCATACCCGCTCCACGATCGTCGCGATTCCCATGCCGCCGCCGACGCAGAGGGTCGCCAGCCCGTAGCGCAGCTCGCGGCGTTCCAGCTCGTCCAGCAGCGTGCCGAGGATCATCGCCCCGGTGGCGCCGAGCGGGTGACCCATGGCGATGGCGCCGCCGTTGACGTTGACCTTCTCGTGCGGCACGCCCATCTCGCGCATGAACCGCATGGGCACGGCCGCGAACGCCTCGTTGACCTCGAAGAGATCAATGTCGTCGACGGTGAGGCCGGCCTTGGCCAGCGCCTTGCGGCTGGCCGGGGTGGGCCCCGTGAGCATGATCGTCGGGTCCGACCCGGAGAGCCCGACGGAGACGATGCGGGCGCGAGGCGCCAGCCCGGCCGCCGATCCTGCCACCTCGTTGCCCACCAGCACGAGCGCCGCACCGTCGACGATGCCCGAGGCGTTGCCGGCGTGGTGCACGTGCTCGATGCGCTCGACCCAGTGGTAGCGCTGCAAGGCGACGGCGTCGAACCCGCCCGCCTCGCCGATCGAGGCGAACGACGGCGTCAGCCCGGCGAGGGCGTCCAGCGTGGCGCCGGGACGCAGGTGCTCGTCGCGCTCGAGGACCGTGAGCCCGTTGCGGTCGCGCACCGGCACGACCGACCGGGCGAACCAGCCGTTCGCCCACGCCTTCGCGGCGCGCGTCTGCGACTCGACGGCGTACGTGTCGACGTCCGTGCGCGAGTACCCGTCGAGGGTGGCGATCAGATCCGCGCCGATGCCCTGGGGGACGAAGCCCGTGTCGTAGGCGGTCTCCGGGTCCATCGCCCAGGCACCGCCGTCGGAACCCATCGGCACCCGCGACATCGACTCGACGCCGCCCGCGAGGACCAGGTCCTCCATACCGGAGCGGATCTTCATGGCGGCGGTGTTGACCGCCTCCAGCCCCGATGCGCAGAACCGGTTGAGCTGCACCCCGGCGACGGTGTCGGGCAGCCCCGCGGCCAGCGCCGCGGCCCGGGCGATGTCGCCGCCCTGGTCGCCGACCGGGGTGACGACGCCCAGCACGACGTCGTCGATCGCCGCCGGATCGAGCGTCGGGAACCGTCTGCGCAGCTCGTGGATCAGGCCGACGACCAGCGCGATCGGTTTGACCTCGTACAGCGAGCCGGAGGCCTTGCCCCGCCCGCGTGGTGTGCGGATCGCCTCGTAGATGTAGGCCTCGGGAATCGGTGTCGTGGATGCCGCCATGGCCGCCCTCCGTCTCTCCGCTCCTTCATACCCCAGCCGGCCGACGATTCCGGCACTTCACCCACCGTCCTGCCCACGACGACTGTCGGGGGTGCATGGCAGGCTGCGCATGAGTCGAGAAGGAGGAGGCGAGCAGCCATGCCGCAGGAGGTCCGCGGGGTCGTCGCGCACAAGAAGGGCGACCCGGTGTCGGTGGAGACGATCGTGATCCCGGACCCGGGGCCGGGTGAGGCCGTGGTCGCGGTCCAGGCCTGCGGGGTGTGCCACACCGACCTGCACTACCGCGAGGGCGGCATCAACGACGAGTTCCCGTTCCTGCTCGGCCACGAGGCCGCCGGGATCGTCGAAGCCGTCGGCGAGGGCGTCACCGACGTCGCCCCCGGCGATTTCGTCATCCTCAACTGGCGCGCGGTCTGCGGGAACTGCCGCGCCTGCCGCCGCGGCGAGCCCTGGTACTGCTTCACCACCCACAACGCCGCACAGAAGATGACCCTGACCTCGGGCCAGGAGCTCTCCGCCGCCCTGGGCATCGGCGCGTTCGTCGAGAAGACCCTCGTCCACGCCGGGCAGTGCACCAAGGTCAACCCCGCCGCCAAGCCCGAGGTCGCCGGGCTGCTCGGCTGCGGGGTCATGGCCGGCATCGGCGCGGCGATCAACACCGGCAAGGTCGGCCGGGGCGACTCCATCGCCGTCATCGGCTGCGGCGGAGTCGGCAACGCCGCCATCGCCGGCGCCCGCCTCGCCGGCGCGTCGACGATCATCGCCGTCGACATCGACGACACGAAACTGGCGTGGGCGAAGGATTTCGGCGCCACCCACACCATCAACTCCCGCGAGCAGGACGCGGTCGAGGGGGTCCAGGCGCTCACCGACGGCAACGGCGCGAACGTCGTCGTCGACGCCGTGGGCCGCCCGGAGACCTTCACCCAGGCCTTCTACGCCCGCGACCTCGCCGGCACCGTCGTCCTGGTCGGCGTCCCCACCCCGGACATGCGCGTCGAACTGCCGCTGCTCGACGTCTTCGGCCGCGGCGGGGCCACCAAGTCGTCCTGGTACGGCGACTGCCTGCCCTCGCGCGACTTCCCCATGCTGATCGACCTGCACCTGCAGGGCCGGCTGCCGCTGGAGAAGTTCGTGTCCGAGACCATCGGGCTCGACGACGTCGAGGCGGCGTTCCACAAGATGCACAAGGGCGAGGTCCTCCGCTCGGTGGTGGTGTTCTGATGGGCCCGGTCGACCACGTGGTCACTTCCGGCACGTTCTCCCTCGACGGCGGCACCTGGGACGTCGACAACAACGTGTGGCTCGTCGGCGACGAGAACGAGGTCATCGTCGTCGACGCCGCGCACGACCTGGAGAAGATCGCGACCGCGATCGGCGGCAGGCGCGTGGTGGCGATCGTGTGCACGCACGCCCACGACGACCACGTCAACCAGGCACCTGCCCTGTCCGACCGCTTCGACGCCCCGGTCTACGTACACCCCGCCGAGGCGCCCCTCTGGGCGATGGCGCACCCGGACCGCAAGCCGGACCACGACCTGTGCGACGGCGACGTGCTCACCGCGGGCGGGATCGAGCTGCACGCGATCACCACACCCGGGCACTCCCCCGGTTCGACGTGCCTCCACGTCCCCGAACTATCCACGGTGTTCACCGGCGACACCCTGTTCCAGGGCGGCCCGGGTGCGACGGGGCGGTCGTTCTCGTCGTTCGACACGATCATCGACTCGATCCGCCACCGCCTGCTCACGCTGCCCGGCGACACCACGGTCCGCACGGGCCACGGCGACTCGACGTCGATCGGCACGGAGCTGCCGCACCTGGAGGAGTGGATCGTCCGGGGTCACTGAGTCACCGCCAGGTAGCACCTGAGGTGCTACCTGGCCGATGCCTACCGTAGGAACGTGCCGAGCCGCGCCTACCCGGACGCCGACTTCCCCGCCGACCCCTACCCCGGCGCCGTCCCGCCCTTCTCCTTCGTCCACCTCGACGAGTGCAGCCACCCGCTGACCTTCGACGTCTGCTGGCGCGTCGGTGAAGCGGGTGGCGCCGAGCTGGATCTGTGGCTGGCGGGGCACGGGGCTCCCCCGCTCGCGGCGCGCATCCCCCTGCTCTCCTACGGCTCGAACCGCAACCCGAGCAAGATCACGTGGCTGCGCCGGTCGCTGGGGCTGACCGGGCCGGTCGTGGTGCTGCGGGCCCGGACCGAGAATCTGGCGGCGGTGTGGGCCAGCGGGTTCCGGGCCCGCGACGGGCAGCGGACCTCCGTGCTCGGCGCCGCACCGGGGGCGACCGAGAAGCACGCCGTCTGGCTGGCCACGCCCGAGCAGGTCGCCGTGCTCGACCGCTGCGAGGGCCGCGACGACCGCTACCGGCTGGCCCGGCTGGGCACCGGCGCGGTCCACACCGACGACGGCCTGCGCATCGAGGCACCGTGGTGCTACCTCGGGCTGTCGGCCATCCGCCGCCCACTGCTGGTGAACGGGAGCCCGGTGCGCTGCGCCGACCTCGACCAGGCCGCGGCCTTCGCGCTCGACGGCGTGCCGGCCCCGGACGACGGGCTGTCGGCCACCACCGTGCATGGTGCGCCGGACCCCGACGCGTGGCCGTCGGCGGTGTTCGTCTACGGGACGCTGCAGCCGGGCCACCGGGCCTGGCCGTTGCTGGCGGAGCACTCCGTCGGACGGCCCCGGCGCGCCACTGTGGCCGGGCAGGTATGGGACACCGGCTTCGGCTATCCGGCGCTGCTTCCCGACGGGTCGTCGCGTGCGCCCGGATGGGTCGTCACCATGCGTGATCCCGTCTCCGCGCTCGGCGATCTCGACCGCTACGAGGGCCCGGAGTACCGGCGCATCCGCGTCGCGGCGACCTCGGGTAGCGGACCGGGGACGGCCTGCTGGACGTACGCGTGGGCGGCGGACGAGGGATCACTGCAAGCGCTTCCGGCAGGGTGGACAAGGTGATCGAAGTGTCTCAACATGAGACTCCGGTCACCATAGGTGCTACGTAGCGTCGGATCGGTTGACCGCGGAATCGACGAGGAGGTCACTGCGTGAAGGCAGTACGGGTGCACGAGTACCACAGCGATCCGCGGATCGACGACATCCCGGAGCCCACGCTCCAGGGCCCGCTCGACGTCATCGTCAAGATCGGCGGCGCCGGGGTGTGCCGCACCGACCTGCACATCGTCAACGGCGACTGGGCGGAGATCCAGAACCCGGACCTGCCCTACGTCATCGGGCACGAGAACGCCGGCTGGGTGCACGAGATCGGCGAGGGCGTCACGAACGTCGCCGTCGGCGACACCGTGATCCTGCACCCGCAGCCCTCGTGCGGTCTGTGCCTGGCCTGTCGCGCCGGCCGCGACATGCAGTGCGAGAACGCGTTCTTCCCGGGCCTGAGCAACAACGACGGCGGTATGGCCGAGTACCTCCGGACCACCGCGCGGGCCTGCGTCAAGCTCAACCCCGACACCAAGCCCGCCGACGTCGCCGCGCTCGCCGACGCCGGGATCACCGCGTACCACGCCGTCCGCAAGGCCGTCCCCGCGCTCTACCCCGGCACGACCGCAGTGGTGCAGGGCGCCGGCGGGTTGGGCCACATCGGCATCCAGGCCCTCGCCGCGATCACCGGCACCCGGATCATCGTCGTCGACCGCAACCCCGACGCCCTCGCGCTGGCCAAGCAGATCGGTGCGGACGAGACGGTGGTCGCCGACGGCAGTCACGTCGACGCCGTCAAAGACCTGACCGGCGGCAGGGGCGGCAACGTCGTGTTCGACTTCGTCGCGGAGCAGGGCGCCGAGCTCGACGCCTGGGCGATGACCGCCCCTGCCGGCTCGATGTACGTCATCGGGTACGGCGGCCAGTTCACGGCCCCGACGCTCGACTTCGTCGGCGGCGAGAAGAACGTGATCGGCAACATCGTCGGCACCTACAACGACCTCGCCGAACTGATGGTCCTCGCCCAGGCGGGCAAGGTCACGCTGCACACGAAGCAGTACCCGCTCGATGCCGCCCTGGACGCCCTGCACGACCTCGACGCCGGGCGGGTCCGGGGCCGGGCGATCCTCGTCCCCTGACCCGTCCACCTGCACGCCCGAACTGACGCGCCCACCACCACAGACGCGAAGGACCACCACCATGTACGAGAAGGACGGCGAGAAGTACTTCATCGTCGACGAGCACCAGCACTTCTGGAACGCCCGGCCCGACAACTGGGTCGAGGGCCGGGAGAACCTCGCCAAGGGCTGGATCGACTGTTTCTACGGGTACCACCAGCTCGGCCCGCCCGAGACCCACTGGGACATGGAGAAGTACCAGCGCTGGACCGTCGACGACTACAAGCACGACGTCTTCGACGAGGGCCACGTCGACGTGGCCGTCCTCCAGTCGACCTACCTGAAGTACTGGTACAAGGAGGGCTTCAACACCGTCGAGCGCAACCGGCAGATCGCCGACGCCTTCCCGGAGAAGGTCATCGTGAACGGGCGCTGGGACCCGCGCGAGGGTGAGGAGGGCTGGCGCCAGTTCGAAGCTGACCACAAGAAGTACAACTTCAAGGGCGTCAAGGTCTACACGGCCGAGTGGATCGGCGACTCGCGCGGCTACAAGATCGACCAGCCCGAGGCTCGCGACTTCCTGAAGCGGACCCAGGACCTCGGCATCAAGAACGTCCACCTGCACAAGGGCCCCACGATCTGGCCCCTGGACAAGGACGCGTTCAACATCGAGGACGTCGACCACGCCGCCACCGACTTCCCCGAGATGAACTTCATCGTCGAGCACGTCGGCCTGCCGCGGATCGAGGACTTCTGCTACACGGCGGTGCAGGAGCCGAACGTGTACGCGGGGCTGTCCGTCGTGATCGGCGCCCACATGTACGCCCGTCCGAAGTTCTTCGCGAAGGTCATGGGCGAACTGCTGTTCTGGGTGGGTGAAGACCGCATCGTCTTCGGCAGCGACTACGGCATCTGGGAGCCGAAGTGGCAGGTCGAGGGCTTCATCGACTGGCAGATGCCGGACGACGAGGCGTTCTCCGACTACCCGCGCCTCACCACCGCGGCAAAGAAGAAGATCATGGGCCTGAACTCGGCGAAGCTCTACGACATCGAGGTGCCCGCCGAGTGCCAGCTGCCCGCTCCGGGCACGACCGCGGACGAGCAGAAGCAGCCCGGTGAGGAGCTGCTGATCGACGCCGGGCTGGCCGCGGGGTCGCAGGCATGAGCGGTGTCCTCCGGGACGCCGTCTGGGCCGCGCTGGACACGGTGCTCGACCCCGAGCTCGACGAGCCGATCACCTCGCTCGAGTTCGTGACGTCGTGCACCGTGTCCGAAGACCCGGACGGATCTGGCGCAGTCGCTGTCGTCCGACTGCGGCTCCCGACGTTCTTCTGCTCGCCGAACTTCTCGTGGCTGATGGTCGCCGACGCGCACGACGCGGTGTCGGCGGTCCCAGGGATCACGCGGGTGGACGTCGCGCTGGAAGACCACTTCGTCTCCGAGGTGATCAACCAGGGCGTCGCGGCACGGGCGGGATTCGTCGCCGCGTTCCCGGGTGAGGCCGTCGCGGAGCTCGACGACCTGCGTGCCACGTTCTTCCGCAAGGCCGCGCTCGCCGGCCAGGAGCGGGTGGCGCGGCCGCTGGTCAACTCCGGAATGGGCCCCGACGAGCTGGCTGCGCTGCGGCTCGGGCAGGTCCCGCCGTCACAGGACCTCGACCGGCTGCGGGCGCGGCGGGCCGAGGTCGGGCTGCCGTGCGGCGACGACGCGCCGTTGCTGCTGCATCCGGAGGGCGAGCCCGTCACGGCCGCGCAGGTCCCACTGCATCTGCGGCGGGCGCGGCTCACAGGCGTGAGCATCGAGGCGAACGGCGGCACGTGCCGCGACCTGCTCGCCAAGCGGTACGCCGCCACGTCCTGAAGAGTTCGTCCACGGCCCCGTCGGCAGCGTCGCCGGCGGGGCCGTGGCATGTCCGTCTCGCGATGAGACATCCACTGCCGGTGTGCGCTCCTAGGTTCGGGGTATTAGACCGCTCTAACACCGGTGTGAGAGGTTGCCCGATGGAGGATCTGCGCTCGTCACGAGCCTGCTGCGGGCTCGTGCCCACCGCCCCGACCGAAGACGCGCTGCGGACCATCTTCGTGCTGACGGGTCGCGGCGACGAGGTGAGCACGTCGGTCCTGGCCCGGCACCTGGGCGTCTCCCCACCCACCGTGTCGATCATGCTCAAGCGGCTCGCCGAGCACGGGCTCGTCGAGCGCACGGACCACCGCGCCACGCTGACGCCGCACGGCGCCGGGCACGCCCGGCACGTCGTCCGTAGGCACCGACTGCTCGAGACCTTCCTCGTCCGCGTCGTCGGGCTCGCGCCGCACGAGGTGCACGACGAGGCGGACGCCCTGGAGCACGCCGTGTCGGACCGGCTGCTCGACCGCATCGACGCCCTGCTCGACCGCCCCACGCACGACCCGCACGGCGACCCGATCCCGCGGTCTGGCGACGCCCACGTCGAGGGCTGGGGCACCCGGCTCGCCGACGCCGCGGTCGGCGGGGAGTTCCGGGTCGAGCGGGTGCAGGACTGGGACGCCGCCGCGCTGGCGCACCTCGACGACCTCGGCGTCGTCCCCGGCCTGACCCTGGTCGTGCTCGAACGCGGACCCGGCGGCCCGCTCTGGGTGCGGTTCGACGGTCGTGACCATGCCCTGGGCGAATCGCTGACCCGCCTGGTGCACGGGCGTGAGGTGCACGTGGACGTGCTCGCATGATGAGCGCCATGCGCACCGCCGCCGCCCGCCCGGCCCGGATGCTGCGCACCGCCCCCCTTCTCGGGCCGGCGTTCGTCGCCGCGATCGCCTACGTCGACCCCGGCAACTTCGCCACCAACTTCGCCGCAGGCTCCGAGTACGGCTACCTGCTGCTCTGGGTGATCGTCGCGGCCAACATCACCGCGATGCTGATCCAGTCGTTGTCAGCCAAGCTCGGCCTCGCGACGGGCCGCAACCTGCCCGAGGTCTGCCGCGACACCTTCCCGCGCCGGGTCAACATCGGACTCTGGGTGCAGGCGGAGTTCGTCGCGATCGCCACCGACCTGGCCGAGGTCATCGGCGGCGCGGTGGCGCTCTACCTGCTCTTCGGGCTCCCCCTGCCGATCGGCGGCCTCGTGACGGGGGTGGTCGCGTTCGGGCTGCTGGCGCTGCAGGAACGCGGACACCGGCCGTTCGAGCGCGCGGTCGCGGGGCTCTTCGCCGTGATCGTCGTCGGCTTCGTCGTCACGCTGCTGCGCGTGCCGGTCGAGGTCGGGCCGCTGGCCGCGGGCCTCGTGCCGGCCTTCGCCGGCTCCGAGAGCCTGCTGCTGGCGACCGGCATTCTGGGCGCGACGGTGATGCCGCACGTCATCTACCTGCACTCGGCGCTGACGAGCCGACGCGATCCCCGGCACACGGCGAAGCTGCGCCACCGCCTGCTTCGGGCGCACCGGCGGGGCGTACTCGTGGCGATGGGGTTGGCCGGAGTGGTCAACGCAGCCATGCTCGTGGTCGCGGCGGCGCTGTTCCACGGGTCCTCGATCCCGGACACGGACACCCTCGAGGGTGTGCACGCCGGCCTGGCCCGGGCCCTCGACGCCCCGGCGGCGACGATGTTCGCGCTGGCCCTGCTGGCGTCCGGCTTCGCGTCGTCGGGCGTGGGGACCTACGCGGGGCAAGTGGTGATGCAGGGCTTCGTACAGCGGCGGATCCCCCTGCTCGCGCGCCGCGCACTGACCCTGGCGCCGGCGCTCGTGGTGCTCTCACTGGGCGTCGACCCGACCGCGGCCCTGGTGTTCTCGCAGGTGGTGCTGGCGTTCGGCATCCCGTTCGCCCTGGTGCCGCTGGTGCTGCTCACCCGGAGGCGCGGGCTGATGGGCGAGCTGGTGAACCGGCGGCTCACGACGGCGGTGGCCTCGCTGGCGGCGGCGGTGATCATCGCCCTGAACGCCGTGCTCCTCTGGCACACGTTCGCCTGAGCCCCGCTCCGCCCCGGCGCGGCCCCGATGTAGCGAAAGCGGCTTTCAGTGCGTTGAGTGCACCGAACGCCGCTTTCGCTGCACGCGTTCTCCCGAACGGCCCCGTGGACCACCACCGGCAGGTCACGATCCGGGCCATGCGACGTGGACGTTGGGCCAGCGACCCCGAGGCGCTGCGGCGCTCGGCACGCGACCGCGTGATCCCCGTGGCGGCGCTCGTCGGTCTCGGCGTGCCGGGGCCCACCGTCGCCCGCCGATGCCAAGACGGCGGGCCGTGGCGACGCCTGCTGCCCGGCATCGTCCTGCTCGGCAGCGGACCGGCCACACGGCAGCAGGAGATCACCGCCGCGCTGATGTACGGCGGCCCCGACGCGCTCGTGACCGGCCTGGAGGCCTGCCGTCGATACGGTGTGCGCCGCGGGCCCGAGCCGCCGCGGAAGGTCCACCTGCTCGTGCCCGAGGAGCGGCAGCTCAAGGGGTCGGAGTTCGTGGTCGTCGAGCGGACCACGCGGCTCCCGCCGGCGATCGTGCGCGACGGCGTGCCGCTGACCCCCGTGGTCCGCGCCTGCCTGGATGGCGCACGGCGCCTCCACTCCGCTGCCGAGATCACCGAACTGATAGCCGACACGGTCCAGCGCCGCCTGTGCACCCCGGCGCAGCTGGCGGCTGAGCTGCGAGAGGGCAGCCAGCGCGGGTCGGCGACACCACGCCGCGTTCTCGTCGACGTCTCAGAGGGCGTCAGATCGACGGCCGAACGCGACGCCAAGCGCCTGGTGGCGCGCAGTGGGCTGCCCGCCCCATGGTGGAACGTGCCTGTGTACGACGACCGTGGCCGGCTGCTCGGGATAGCGGACGCGTGGTTCGACGAGGTCGCGTTGAACTGGGAGATCAACTCCTACGCCTGGCACCTGCACCCCGAGTCGTACGCGCGGGAGATCACGCGCACCGCCGACATGACGGCCGCGAACGTCATGGTGCTTCCGGTGCTGCCGACCGCGCTCCACCGCGACCCGGCCGGGTCGATGGCGACGCTCGTCGCCACCTACGCGGCGGCGGCACGGCGACCGCGGCCCCCGGTGCGGGCCATACGCACCGTCGACTGAGCCCTCCCTCATGTAGCGAAAGCGGCGTTCGGTGCGTTCAGTGCACCCAACGCCGCTTTCGCTACATCCGGCCGCCCACCCGAGCCGCGCGTCGAACGGAGATCAGCCCATCGACGGGCCCAGGCCCATGGACTGCGGTGTCGAGGAGTCCGGGCTCGGCTGCGGGATCCCCTCGTCCAGCTGCCCGAACTCCGTCATCAGCGACTTGTTCCAGGGCGTGACCTCCTCCGCCACCAACGAGTTCGTGGTGAGGATCAGCCCCGCCACCGACGCCCCGTTCTGCAGCGCAGACCGCACCACCCGCAGCGGGTCGATGATCCCCATCTCGACCATGTTGCCGAACCGGCCCTCCAGCGCGTCGAAGCCCTCGTCCACCCCCGCGGCGGAGACCTGCTTGACCACGTCGTCGCCGTCGTAGCCCGCGTTGGCCGCGATGAGGTGCACCGGCTCGCTCAACGCCGAGCGGACGATCTCGACGCCGATCCGGTAGTCACCGGCGACGTCGAGCGCGTCCAGCGACACCTCCGCGTGCAGCAGCGCGGCCCCGCCACCTGCGACGATGCCCTCGGCGATGGCGGCCCGGGTGGCCTGGAGCGAGTCGTCGACGCGGTGGCGGATCTCCTTGGACTCGGCGTTGGTCGGCGCCCCCACCCCGATGATCGCGGCCTTGCCCGAGAGGCGGGCGATGCGGTCGCCGAAGAAGTCCTCGTCCGTCCCGATCGTGGCGCGGTTGAGCTCGGCGCGCAGCTGGGTGAGCCGCAGCTCCAGCGCCTCGCGGTCCCCACCGCCGCCGATGATCGTCGTGTTGTCGCCGGTCACCCGGACCTGCCGGGCGCGGCCGAGGTGCTCGGTCGTCATCTGCTCCAGCGCGAACGACGAGCTCTTGCTGTGCACCTTGCCGCCGCACAGCGCCGCCATGTCCTCCAGCAGGTGGATGCGCTTCTGCCCGAAGCCGGGCGCCTTGATCGCGACGGTCTGGAAGACCCGGTTGACGTGGTTGTGCACGAGCATCTGCAGGGCGGTGCCCTCGACGGTCTCCGCGACGATCACCAGCGGGCGCCGGTCACCACGCATGATCTTGTCGAGCACCGGCATGAGCTGCTGCACGTCCTTGATCTTCTCCGCGGAGAAGAGGAGGTACGGGTCGTCGAGGACGGCCTCGAGCCGGCCGGGGTCGGTGACCATGTAGGGGGTCAGGTAGCCGTTGTCGAACTCGAAGTCCTCGACGAAGCCGAGTGAGATCCCGAGCTGCGAGGAGTCCTCCACGGTCACCGTGCCGTCGTCGCCGACGGTGTGCAGGGCCTTGGCCACCACGCGCCCGATCGCGTAGTCGTCGTTGGCCGAGATCGCCGCGACGCGCGCGTAGTCCTCCTCGGACGACACGGGGTGCGCGACGCTCGCGAGATGCTCGACCACCGTGTTCACGGCGATGTCGATGCCCCGCTTGACCAGCACGGGGTTGCCGCCCGAGTGCACCGCGAGCATGCCCTGGTTGACGATCGCCTGGGCCAGCACGGTGGCGGTGGTGGTCCCGTCGCCGACGGTGTCGTTGGTCTTGACCGCCGCTTCCTTGACGAGCTGGGCACCCATGTTCTCGAAGGGATCGCGGAGATGGATCTCCCGGGCGATGGTCACGCCGTCGTTGGTCACCTCGGGCGACCCGGTGATCTTCTCCAGGATGACGTTGCGGCCCTTCGGGCCGAGAGTGCTCTTCACGGCTTCGGCGAGCTGGTCGACGCCGGCCTGGAGCAGCCGGCGGCCCTCCTCGCCGAATCTCAGTTCCTTCGCCATTGACGGGACCTCCTGTTAAGACGAGCGTTGGTCTGCGGCGCGGGTGCAAATCAACGAGAACGGGCCGCCGCCCGCACGGGCGTGCGCGGACGGCGACCCGTACCGAGCGAACTACTGAATTTCCTCGATGGCGTTCTTCGCCACCTCGGGCGGGAGCATGTCGCCGATGAACTCGGCCGCCTCCTCGAGATTTCCGAACATGACGGTCCGGTCGTCCATGTGGATCATTTTCCCGTAGTGCGTGGACATGTTCTCCTCGAACTCGGCGGCCGTGTAGAAGCCCTCCTCCTCGCCGAGTGCTTCGGAGATCTCGGCGTAGACGAAGTCCATCCGGCCCACGCAGTCCACCCGGATCATGGACGGCAGGTACGTGACAGTCACGTTGTCCTGCCGGTTCATGACGTCGGCGACGACAACGCCGACCTGGCTGTTCATCAGCGTCACACCGGCTTTGCCCGACGCGGTGTTGTCCGCCTTGTACGGGCTCTCGGCGGTCTTGAAGGAGGTCCTGGCGGAGGTCACTGCTTCAGCTCCTCGGGGGTGTCGAGACCGAGATCGCGGCAGATCCCGGAGAACCGGTTCTTCGCCTTGTCGAGGCTGTCCTCGAAACGCGGAGGCTTGTGGTCGGCCGCCGACCACAGGGGCTGCATCGTCCGGGCGGCCTCCAGCGCCTGCGGCACCCATTTCGCCAGCCACGCGCTCATGAGCTGCCGGTTGTGGTCGGCGAACTCCTTGTCCGACACGAGCGGGGCGAAGCAGGCGACGGTCCAGCGCAGGTCGCGCTGGGCGTAGTCGTTCTCACCGGCGCCGATCACCGTCGGGGTGATGAAGTCACCGTGCGGCGCGGCGGTCTGCATGACCAGGTTGCTCCGGAACAGCTCGCCGACCAGCGGCTCGAACACGACGTTCGTGGCGAACACCGACTCCGCCCAGTCGTCCTCGATCGCCGTGAGCGCCTCGGTCAGCCTGCGTGCACCCTGCCACTCGGCGTCGGAGTTCCAGGCCTCGACGTGCGCGGCGCCGTCGAATCCCTCGATCTCCTCGCTCAGGGTGAGGTTGTAGAGGGCGAGGTCCTGGGCGAACCGGATCTTGCGGGTGCTGTTGGCCGCCAGCGCCGTGTTGTGCATGTTCGTCGGCGCGGAGCGCTCGCTCGAGCCGAACACGTACAGCCCGAGGATGTGCTCGATGTGCATCCAGGCGCCGACGTGCCGTTCGACGAAATGCACCCAGTTCGGCGACCAGAAGTCGAACGCCTTGGAGTTTCGGGCGTTCTCGACGTTCTGGTTCGTCTGCCGCACGACATTGGCGTTGTAGCGGTAGAGGGTCTGCTCCCACTCCTCGTTCGGGTCGCGGAACTCGTGCCAGCCGTGCGCCGGCCAGTTCTTCACGTGCAACCCGCCGCTGCCGATTCCGCGTGCCGGCTCGGGCTCGTCGACGCCCCAGGCCTTCAGCTTGGTCCAGTGCAGCGGATATCCGGCCTCGCCGTTGGCGAAGCCGTAGATCCAGCCCTGGGAGAGGTAGTGCCGCGGGTCGGGCTGGACGTCGACGGTGACGTCTTCGTAGTGGGTCTGCTTGCGCTTGGCCGGGGTGAAGTAGTTGTACCGGCGGGCGCTCGCGCCCGAGTCAGGGAATTCGCGCGCACCCGCCTCGGCATCGGTGAAGACGGGTTTCGGGACGCTGCGTTCGGGACGTTCCGTGGTGGACATGGAGCAGTTCCGCCTCTCCGGTCGGGGTCAGGCCTCCGGCTCACCGGTGGTGGTGAACTTGTCGTAGAAGATGTTGTTCTCTTTGACTCCCAGCGCGGTCAGCGTCTCGATGGCCGCGTCGACCATCGGGGGCGGACCGCAGACGTAGGCGTCCACCCCGGCCAGCCCCGACTCGCAGCGGCGGACGACATCGGTGATCATTCCCCGCTCTCCGTCCCAGGGGTCGTCGTCCGGGGCGTGCGACAACGCGGGAATGTAGGTGAACTCGGACAGCCGCTCCGACAGCTCCGCAAGCTCCCCGATGAAGCACAGGTCCTGCTGCGTGCGCGCGCCGTAGTAGAAGCTGACCTTGCGGTCGACCCCGCGCTCGGCCATGGACCGCAGCAGGCCGAGCATGGGGGCCATACCGGCGCCGCCGCCGAGGAACAGCAGGTCCGACGTGCGGCTCTCGCGCAGGGTGAAGGTGCCGAACGGCGCCTCCACCTTCAACTGGTCGCCGAGCTGCACCTTCTCGGCCAGGAACTCCGAGAACAGCCCACCGGGGTAGATCTTGATGACGAACTCGAAGTGGCCGTCCCTGTTCGGCGTGTTCGCCATCGAGAACGACCGGGTCTCCTCCGTGCCGGGCACGACGAAGTCCATGTACTGGCCCGGGAAGAACTTGATCTCCTCGGGCTCGATGAGCTTCACGACCAGGTGGCGGAGATCGTGGGTGACCGGCTCGTTCGACACGACCTCGACGACGCCGGTGCGCAGCGGCAGCCCGCCCCGGATGATCTCCTCGTCGTAGTTGAGGAGCTCGATCACCAGGTCCTCGTAGGCGTGCGCCCGGCAGAGCAGGGTCGAGCCCTCCTCCTTCTCGTAGTCCGGCAGGGCGAACGTCGAGTAGCTGTCGAGCTCGATGTCCTCACCCTCGAGGACGAAGGACTTGCAGGCGGCGCACTGACCCTCCTTGCAGCCGTGCATGAGCTGCACGCCCTGCTCGGCGGCCGCGCGCAGGATGGTCTGGTTCTCGTCGACCTCGATCTCGATACCGACCGGCTCGAACCGGACGACGTGCTTGTCACCCACGGAAACCCGTCCTCATGTGGTCGTCGGGTGGACCCGGGCAGGGTTGGGCAAGGGGAGGGCCGGTCGGGCCGGCCCTCCCCCCTCGCCTGACCCGCGCTCAGGCGTCGGTAGGTGCCGGTCGTCCGGCCGGTCCCTGGCGGATGTAGTCGGCGTGGAACGCATCCCGCTCCGTGTCGCTCATCTCGTTGAGGATCACGTTGGGGCTCAGCAGCGGGCCCATCCGCCGCATGTGGTCCAGCGTCCACATCTTCTTGGGGTCGAGGTCGAGATGCGGCTGCGCCGTCATCGTCTTCCCGTCGTCACGGACGAAGCCCATGTCCGTGATCACGTCGGCCCAGTTCCACCCGTGGTAGAGCGTCTCCCACTCACGGTGGCCGACGAGCCGGCCCATGTTCGGGGTCTCCCGGCCCTGGTACGTGGGCCGGAACGCCTCGACGTCGGTCCAGCGGCACACCTCGTGGCAGTACGTGCGCCACTGGCCGTCGACCTCGGCCATGACCATGTCCTCACGGACCAGACACGGCACCATGCAGGTCCAGCAGCGGTGCGGGTACACGTAGTCGACGTCCTCGGCCACGATCGCGTTGTGCCCGTTGGGCTTGGCCAGGCGCGAGTAGTTCTCCCACCACTTGCCGTACTTGTCGTACCACCCGGGGTACTTGTACTCGAACCACTCGAAGTCCTCGTCGGTCATCCCGTCGATACGCCAGTAGTTGGCGAGCCAACCGGTGGCGAAGAACTGGGCGACCTCGTGGACGTAGCCCTTCTCCCAGATCTGCTTCCACGACTCCTCGACGAGGTCGTGCGGGATCGTCAGGCCGTACTTCTCGAGCGGCACCAGGTAGGCGCGGTAGTAGTCGTCGTAGATCCAGCGACGCCACATCTCGGCGTACGACTCGCGGTCCTTGCGGCGGTCCTTCGTGCCGTACTCGATGAACGTGCCGATCGCGGCGTCGACCACGCGGTGGTTGTTCCACCACGCGTAGCGCAGGTCGCGCTCGAGCAGCTGGCGGTTGTCCTCGTCCGACAGCGCCATCAGCAGGGTGGCGTAACCGTTGGAGATGTGCCGCGACTCGTCGGACTGGACCGAGTGGAACACCGTCGGCAGCAGGTAGTCGCCGTTCGCCGCGGCCTCGGCCGGCATGGCCACGAACAGGGTGTTCGTGAACGCCGTCTCGGCGACGATCGTCAGGTAGATGCTGGCTGCCGTGATCGCGTCACCGGTGATGAACCCCTCGGCGAACTGGCGGCCGATGGTGCCGCAGTAGTCGCTCTGGAAGTTCCGCAGGCTGTTGTTGAAGCCTGCGGGGTCGATGTAGTTGTTCATGTACAGGCGCTTGAGGTTCTGCTGGATCGTCGAGTGGCGGACCTCGTCGATCATCTGGATCGCCTGGCCGTTGTGCAGCTCCGGGTTCGGAACCACGTGGAACAGCATCGGCATCGAGCGCGCCGCCGAGATCTCGGGCAACGGGATGATCGAGAGGAAGAGCTTCTGCCACTCCAGCCAGCGCTCCTGCACCTGGCGGAACATGTTCCCGCGGATGGCGCCGTCCTGAGCGCCGTAGACGCGATTGTCCTTCTCCTCCTCCATCGGGAAGTAGGACCGAAGAACCTGCTTGAGCGGGTCCTTCTTCGCGGCTTTCCGGAAGGTGTAGTCGGTGCCGTACTTCATGTACGGCTCGTGGTACTGCGGCTCCCAGGCGAGCTCCTGGATCTTCTGATGAGCCTTCGCCAGACTCTGCCGACTCACGTGGACTCCTCACGGTGGTGGATGGCCGTGAGTCACGACGGACGCGGGCGTCGTCGACTCCGACAGCGGTCCGGGGCCGCACCGGTCGCGGGAACCGGTGTGGCCTCGTGGCTCGGATCACACCCTTCCCGTGGCGAGGCCGAGGTCTCAATATGAGACTCGTGGGTTCGTGCGTCTGCCTATCGTGGACCGAGACGGGGGTCACAGATCGCGCTCGACCACGGACCGTTGCAGCTCCGAGGAGGTCGGCTTGGCCGAAGCGACGCACGACGGACATCCCGTACCGGGAACGCCGGCGGGAGGTGCGCAGGCACTCCTGGCCCCGGAAGACCCCGGTTCGGCCCGCCTGGCGCTCGCCCGTGCCTCGTTCCTCTCCGACGGCGCCGCGCCGCGCGACGTCGTCCGGGAGCCGATCCTGGCGTCGTGGACCCGGTCGCGGCTCTGGCGCGTCCCGCTCGACCACCTCGACGTCCCGTTCGAGTCCGACCTGGACGGTGAGACCACCCTGCTGCGCGCCGCACGGCCCGTGCTGGCCGAGGCCGCCGAGCAGTTCGCCTCCGAGCCCGTCAGCGTCATCCTCTGCGACGCCAACGGCATCGTGCTCACCCGCGACACCGGCGACACACGGCTCGAGAGGAGCCTGGACCGGGTGTGGCTGGCCCCCGGCTTCAGCTACTCCGAAGAGCACGTCGGCACGAACGGCATCGGGACGGCGCTGGAGGGCGGCGGCCCGGCGCGGGTGTTCGGCCACGAGCACTACGTCGAGCACCTGGAGGAGTTCGCCTGCGCCGGGGTGCCGGTCCGGCACCCGGTCACGCGCAAGGTCCTCGGCGTCGTCGACCTCACCTGCTGGCGTCGCGAGGCCGGCCCGATGATGGCGGCGGCCGTGACGGCCCTGGCCCGGCGCATCGAGGCGATGCTGCTGGAGCAGTCCGGGCGTCGGGAGCACACGCTGCTGCACGACTACCTCACCGCCTGCCGGCGCAACCGCGACGCCGTGCTCGCCGTCGGCGACGACCTGTTGATGCTCAACGACCGCGCACGCGAACTGCTCGCCCCCGCCGACCAGGGGCCGCTGCTCGCCGAGATCGCCGAGGCGCTGGGGACGGGGCGTCGCCAGCAGTTGCTGGTCGACCTGCCGAGCGGCCTGATCGCCCGGGTGCAGTGCAAGCCGAGCTTCATCGAGGGAGCCCGCTTCGGCGGCGTCGCCCTCGTTCAGGTGATCGGCCAGACCGCCGTGACCAGTTCCCGCTCGACGCTGCCGCCCGCGCTCCCGGCCGCGGTGGGGTCGGGACCGCTGTGGGCGAAGTGCCGCCAGGCCGTCGACCGGGCCTTCCGGACGCCTGAGTGGCTGGTGCTCGAGGGTGAGCCCGGCGCGGGGAAGGCCACGTTGGCCCGCGCGGTCCACCAGAGCCGCACACCGGCGGCCCACCTGCGGGTGCTCGACGCCGCGGAGTACGGGCCGCGCTGGATCGCGGACGTCATCGACGAACTGGCCACCGGCGGGGGGACGCTGCTGCTGACCCACGTCGACACGCTGCCGCCGGAGGCCATGGCCGTGCTCGCCGACGTGCTCGAGCCCTACCGCGAGTCGACCGACGTCGACGGGCACTGGGTGGTGGTCACCACCGGCAGGCAGCGGGGCGACCGCGACGGCGACCTCGCGAACCTGCTGACGTTGTTCCCGCGCACCGTCGAGGTGCCGCCGCTGCGCCACCATGTCGAAGACGTCGCGGAGCTCGTCCCGCACCTGCTGACCCGATTGACCCGGGGCGGGTGCCTGTCGGTCTCACCCGCGGTGATGCGGGTGCTCATGCGCAACCTGTGGCCCGGCAACGTCGAGCAGCTCTACCAGGTGCTGCGGACGACGGTGGCCCGCCGCCGGTCCGGCACGATCGAGCTGTCCGACCTGCCCCCGGAGTGCCGCGCGACCACCCGCAGGGTGCTCACACCGCTGGAGGCGATCGAGTGCGACGCGATCGTCGACGCGCTCCTGGACACCGACGGCAACAAGGCCGAGGCCGCCCGCCAGCTCGGGATGTCGCGGGCGACGATCTACCGCAAGATCCGGGGGTACGGCCTCACGATCCCGTTCGAGACCGCGTAGACCGCGCGGCCCTACGATCGGCGGGGCGCCCGGGGGGTGAAGCCTGCGGCGCGGGCGTCGTCCGCGGTGCGGAACCACACGTCGGCGCGGGTGCGCGCGTAGTACGGGCTGCCGGGTGCGTAGAACACCCGCGTGGCGGACTTGCCCTTGACGACGTGGTCGGCGTCCGGCGACGAGCCGTCGGCGGACGCGCGCACGGAGCCGGGACCGAACGGCGTGTCGGGCAGCGCAGGCGCGGTCACGGACGCGACGGCGGAGGCGGCGGGAACGGCTCGCGCCCGGGCGAGGACGGGCTCCGGCTCGGACACCGGCTCCACGACCGGCTCGGACACCATGAGCTCCAGCTGCGCGTCCGGCTCGGCGGGCTCGTCAACGGCGACGGGCGCTGCCGCCAGGACGGGCTCCGCGGCCGGAACCGGGCGCGGCGGGAGCGCCTGCCAGCTGTCGTGCAGCGTGCGACGCTCGGTGAGCCGGGACCGGACGGCCCAGGCGGCTACTCCGACTGCCAGCAGCGGCACCAGGACTGCGCGCCGGCGCCGGGTCTGCTTCTCGGTCATGCAGCACCTCCCCGTTGCGCCGAAAGGGTAGGGGACCGCACCGACAAGACCGTCGGCGGTCAGGCCGAGCCGCCCCTGACCTGCTCGTACCGGTCCAACGCCGCTCGACGCTCCTCCGCGTGGTCCACGATGGGACGGGGGTAGCCATTCGGCGGCCCGCCGGGCAGCTCCCACGGCCGGTGCACCGCCTTGCCGGGCACGTCGCGCAGTTCCGGGACGAAGCGCCGCACGTAGTCGCCCTCCGGGTCGAACTTCTCCCCCTGCACCACCGGGTTGAACACTCGGAAGAACGGCGCGGCGTCGGTGCCCGTGCCAGCGACCCACTGCCAGCCGTGGTTGTTCGACGCCAGGTCGCCGTCGGCGAGGTAGTGCATGAAGTGCCGGGCGCCGCGCTGCCACGGCAGGTGCAGGTCCTTGACGAGGAAGCTCGCCACGATCATCCGCACCCGGTTGTGCACCCACGCCATCTCACGCAGCTGGCGCATCCCGGCGTCGACGATCGGAAACCCGGTGCGGCCCTCCGCCCACGCGGCGAAATGCTCGTCCGCGGCGGGCCCCGAGTCCGAGGGCAGGGCGTCGAACCGGCGGTCGAAGTTCTTCCGGGCGGAATCGGGGCGGTGCCACAGGACGTCCGCGTAGAACTCCCGCCAAGCCAGCTCGGAGCGCACGCTCTCCACGCCGTCCCCACTACGGCCGGCGAGGTCGGCCAGCAGCGTGCGTGGGTGCACCGTGCCGTACTTGAGGTGCACCGACATCCGCGACGTGCCAGGCCGGTCCGGACGGTCTCGGGTGCGCTTGTAGGCGGTCGCGCCGTCGTCGAGGAACTCCTGCCACCGCGCCAGCGCCACCTGCTCGCCCGCGGGCGGGAGCTCGGCCTCGACGCGGTCGTCGTCCGGGATCCGGGTGCGGCGGGGACCGCCGTGCTTGTCGTCGGGATCGAGCCACTCGACCGTGCGGGCATCGGTGTCGGCGGGCCGCCGCCAGCCGTGCTGCTGCCAGGCCCGACGGAACGGGGTGAACACCTTGTACGGCGTGCCGTCGGGCTTGGTCACCCGTCCGGGCGCGACCGCGTACGGCGACCCGGAGCGCACGAACTCGCGCCCGTGCTCGGCGAGCGCCTTCTCGACGGCCTCGTCACGGGTGCGCCCGTAGGGCCCGAAGTCCGCGGCGGCGTGCACCTGCCGCGCGTCGACAGCCGCAGCGACGTGGGGCACGACGTCAGCCGGGTCGCCGCGGACGACGAGCAGCCGCCCGCCGAGTTTCTCGTCGAGCTCGCGCAGGCAGCGGTAGAGCACCGTACGCCGGGGCGCCCCCGACGGGTCGAGCAGCGCGGGATCGAGCACGAACAGCGCGAGGGCGCGAGCGGCACCGTCGGCGGCGGCGAGGAACGTCGGCTGGTCGCGCACGCGCAGGTCGCGGCGGAACCAGACGACGGCCGTGCCGTAGGGCGCAGGGTCGTCGACGGCGCTCATGCCGCGACGCTAGCGACCCCGGCGTGCCCGCGCGCGCCGACCGGGGCCCGTCGGGAACTCAGCATGGTGGCTTTGCTGCGGTGGGAGTGCAGCAAAGCCACCATGCTGCGAACCTCGCGGCCGGGTCCACCTCGTCAGGGGCCGGGTCAGCGCTCCGGCATCGAGACGTAGCTGCGCTCCGTCGGGCCGACGTAGAGCTGGCGCGGGCGGCCGATCCGGTTCTCGGGGTCCTGGATCATCTCCCGCCAGTGCGAGATCCACCCCGGCAGCCGGCCGAGCGCGAACAGCACCGTGAACATCTTCGTCGGGAAGCCCATCGCCCGGTAGATCACGCCGGTGTAGAAGTCGACGTTCGGGTAGAGCTTGCGCTCGATGAAGTAGTCGTCGGCCAGCGCCCGCTCCTCCAACGCCTTGGCGATGTCGAGCAGCGGGTCGGTCACCCCGAGCTTCTTGAGCACCTCGTCCGCGCTCGCCTTCACGATCTTCGCGCGCGGGTCGTAGTTCTTGTACACCCGGTGCCCGAAGCCCATCAGCTTCGCGCCCTTCTCCTTCTGCTTGACCCGCTCGACGAACGCATCGACGTTGCCCTCTTCGACATCGCGGATCCGCCCCAGCATCGACAGCACCGCCTCGTTCGCCCCGCCGTGCAGCGGCCCGAACAACGCGTTGATCCCCGCCGACACCGACGCGAACAGGTTCGCCTGGGCCGAACCCACCAGGCGCACCGTCGAGGTCGAACAGTTCTGCTCGTGGTCGGCGTGCAGGATCAGCAGCAGGTCCAGCGCCTTGACGAACTCCGGGTCCACCTCGTAGGGCTCCGCCGGGAAGCCGAAGGTCATCCGCAGGAAGTTCTCGATCAGACCCAGCGAGTTGTCCGGGTAGAGGAACGGCTGGCCGATCGACTTCTTGTAGGCGTACGCCGCGATCGTGGGCAGCTTGGCCAGCAGCCGCACCGTGGACAGCTCGACCGCGTCCTCGTCGAACGGGTCCAGCGCGTCCTGGTAGAACGTCGAGAGCGCCGACACCGCGGACGACAGCACCGGCATCGGGTGCGCGTCGCGCGGGAAACCGGAGAAGAACGCCTTGAGGTCCTCGTGCAGCAGCGTGTGCCGGCTGATCTTCTTGGTGAACGCGTCCAGCTCGTCCTTGGTCGGCAGCTCCCCGTAGATCAGCAGGTAGCTGGTCTCCAGGAACGTCGACTTCTCCGCCAGCTGGTCGATCGGGTAGCCGCGGTAGCGCAGGATCCCTGCGTCGCCGTCGATGTAGGTGATCGCCGACGACACCGGAGCCGTGTTGCCGTAGCCGGGGTCGTAGGTCGTCAGGCCGGTGGTCGACAGCAACTTGCCGATCTCGAACGCCGATGCGCCCTCGGTGGCGGGCCGGATCGTCATCTCGAGCTCGCCACCCGAGGTGTGCAGGGTGGCGGTCTTGCCAGGCTCGTCGGCCATGTGTCGGTCCCTCTCACCGATGAGTCGAACTCCGTCTGAGTCGTGCTCCCGGTCGCAACGCTAATCCGCCGCGGCTCCGTTCGGGTGGCTCGAACGCCACTCGTTGACATGGGTCACACCGGTCGGGTGTCACCCCTTCGTCAGATGGGTCGGGTCCACGTCGACACGCCCGACGACGAGCCGGTTGATTACCCAGAGGACGACACCGACCGCCAACAGGATCCCAGCCACCAGGAACTGCTGCAACGGTCGCCCGGACAGGGGCGTCGCGAGGAACCCGCAGAGCACGATGCCCGCGTACGGCGCCCAGCCGGGCGCGCGGAAGTGCGGGCGGTCGACGGGGTCGCGCCTGCGCAGGACGAGCACCGCCACGTTGACGATCGTGAAGACCGCCAGCAGCAGCAACGCGGTCGTGCCGCCCAGCAGCGTGATGTCCGCCGAGATCACGAGGACGATCGCGACGGCGCTGGTGAACACGATCGAGACCCACGGCGTTCGGCGGTTCTGGTGCACGCGGCCGAACGGGCGCGGGATGATCCGCTCGTTGGCCATGCCGTAGAGCAGCCGGCTGGCCATCAGCATGTTGATCAGGGCGGAGTTGACGACGGCGAAGAGCCCGATCGCCGCGAACACGGCCAGCGGGAAGCCGGGCGCACCCGCGTCGAGCACCTTGAACAGGGCGTCGCTCTTCGCGGCGGCGAGCACGTCCGCGGGCACCAGCATCGACGAGAGCACCGCGACGATCACGTAGATCGCCGCAGCGACGCCCATGCCGAGCAGCATGGCCCGCGGGAAGATCCGCGGCGGGTTGTGGCACTCCTCGGCCATGTTCACCGAGTCCTCGAACCCGACCATCGCGAAGAACGCCAGCGACGTCGCCGCCGTGATCGCGAGGAACGCCGAGGTGTCGCCCGTGTTGATCTCGACGAGGCGCGAGGCGTCCCCCCGGCCCTGCATCACCGCGTACACCCCGACCCCGATGATCAGCAGCAGGCCGGAGAGCTCGATGCAGGTCAACACCACGTTGGCCTTGACCGACTCCCCCACCCCGCGGAAGTTGATCACTGCGAGCCCGATGACGAAGACGGTGGCGACGGCCCAGGTCGGCAGCGTGACGAACTGCCGCAGGTACGTGTCGCCGAACGCCTTCGCCGCCGTGGCGGCCGAGGTCACCCCCGACGCCATCACGGTGAAGGTGACCATGAACGTCAGGAAGTTGATCCCGAACGCCTTGTGCGTGTAGAGCGCGGCCCCGGCTGCTCGGGGGTACTTGCCGACCAGCTCCAGGTAGCTGAAGGCCGTGATGAAGGCGACCGCGAAGGCGAGCAGGAACGGCAACCAGAGCGCACCGCCGATGACGCCGGCCACCGAGCCGGTGAGCGCGTAGATGCCGGTGCCGAGGATGTCGCCGATCACGAAGAACAGCAGCAACCCCGGGCCGATCGCCCGCTTCAGCTCCGGTTGCCCCGAAGTGGACTCGATATCCTGATCCGCCACTGCGTCCGCCATGTCGGAATGGTCCTGCCCGGCGGTCCCGACGTCACGGCCTCGCGGGATTTCGGTACAGGCTCGTCACGCGGTAGCTCCCCGGTAACGCCAGAACTGCGGGTAGCGGGCCACCACCGCGAGCGCAGCGACGATCACCGCCACTCCGCCGACCGTCGCCGCCGTCCCCGGGCCGAAGCCCGCGGCGGCCGGGCCGTGCCACAGGTCGGCGATCCGGGGCCCGCCGGCGACGACCACGATGAAGACGCCCTGCATCCGGCCGCGCATCTCGTCCGTGGCGACGGTCTGCAACATCGACGACCGGTAGACCGAGCTGACCAGGTCGCCCGCACCGGCCACGGCGAGGAACAGCACGGCGAGCCAGAGCGAGTGCGTCAGCCCGAAGAGGGCCACCCCCGCTCCCCAGATGCAGATCGCCACTGTCACCGCGACACCCTGCCTGCTCACCCGGTGCAGCCAGCCGGAGAACAGCCCGGCCGCGACCATGCCGATCGGGATCGCGGCGAACAGCAGGCCCAGCGCGATTCCGCCGCCCCGCGGGTCGCCGAAGGTCCGCTCCGCCATCTCGGGGAAGACCACACGTGGCATGCCGAAACCCATCGCCACGATGTCGATGAGGAACGACACCAGCAGCACCTTGTGCAGGGCGAGGTAGCGGAACCCGTCGACGATCTCCTGGAGTCCGGCCCGCTGCCGACGCCCTTCGGGGGCGGCGGGCGGCACCGGGGGCAGGCGCCAGGTCGCCCAGAGCGTGGCGAGCAGCGCGACGGCGTCGAGCAGGTAGAGGGTCGGCAGGCCGATCACCGGGATCAGCACCCCGGCCAGCAGCGGGCCCGCCACGGCCCCGGCCTGCACGACCGTCATGTTCAGCGCGTTCGCCGCCGGTAGTTGCTCGGCGGGCAGCAGGCGTGGGATCACCGCGCTGCGGGTCGGCTGGTTGACCGCCAGGAACGCCGTCTGCACCGCGAACAGGCACAGCACCAGCCAGACCCCGCCGACCCCGGTCGCCGCCGTCACCCACAGCACCAGCGACATGGCGGCGATCCCGGCGCCGGTCAGCAGGAGCAGCACCCGCCGGTCGACGGCGTCGGCGATCGCGCCGCCCCACAGGCCGAAGAACACGAGCGGGACGAGCCCGAAGATGCCGGTCAGGCCGACGTACGCCGACGAGCCGGTGAGCAGGTAGATCTGCGTGGGCACCGCGACGACCGTGAGCTGCGCGCCGACGACCGTCACGATCCCGGCCGTCCACAGCCGCCGGTAGGCCGGCGTGCGCAGGGGGCGGGTGTCGGCGAGCGCCCCCCGCACGGCCGTCGAGAACCGGCGGGTGGGCGCGTCCGGCCCCTTGCGCAACGGACGCGTCGGACCATCGTCGCGACCCTCCGGAACGGGCCGGGTCGGGTCCTCGTCGCGCATCGTCACCCGTCCAGGACTACCACCGGCTCCGGTGCGTCGCCGGGCCGCTGCCCGGTACGCCCGAATGGTCAGGGCGCGAGCCGGCGCACCTGCCACGACCGGTCGACCGCGTTCTGCTCGAACCGCAGCCGGTCGTGCATCCGGTTCGCCCGGCCCTGCCAGAACTCGACGCGGTCCGGGACGATCCGCCATCCGCCCCAGTGCGGCGGCACCGGCACCTCGGCGGTCTCGGGGAACCGGCGCTCGGTGACCGCCAGCGCGGCGTCGAGCGCGTCGCGGTCGCGCACGTAGGCCGACTGCGCCGACGCCCACGCGCCGAGCTGCGACCCGCGCGGGCGGGTCGCCCAGTAGGCGCGGGTCTCCTCGTTGCTGACCCGCTCGACCTCACCGCGCAGGCTCACCTGCCGCTGCTGCGCGTACCAGGGAAAGGTCGCGGCGGCGCGGCGCATCGTGCGCAGGTCGTGGCTCTTCGCCGAGGTGTAGTTGGTGTAGAACACCACCCCCCGCTCGTCGACGTCCTTGCAGAGCACGGTGCGAGTGCTGGGTATGCAGTCGTCGGACGTGGTGGCGAGCACCATCGCGTTCGGCTCGACGACCCCGTCCGCGGTGGCGTCGTCGAGCCAGCGGGCCAGTTGCTCGTACCAGGTGTCGGCGAGATCGCCGACGTCCAGCTCGTCCCGGCGGTAGTCGACACGCATCTGGGCGAGCTGGGCTTCCATGGCACCTCCACGTCGTCGTGTGATCCGACGCTAGAGGTACCCGATTGGGATAGCTAGCACGGTGACCTATACCACCCACACGGCCATTGCCTGTACCCGTGTGGCGGAGGGACCGTTCTTGCACGTCCGCGCCGTCACCCGGCGAGGGCAGCGGCGTCAGCCGTACGGGTCGGCGATCGCCCCGGACCAACGAGGAGGGCCAACGATGTCCCCGACGAATTCCCCGGTCTCCACCACTCCACCACCGCCCGCCGGGTTCCGCCCCGGACTGGAGGGGCATGTCGCCTTCCGCACCCGGATCGCCGAGCCGGACCGTGACGGCGGGGCCCTGCGCTACCGCGGCGTCGACGTCGAGGACCTCGCCGGGCGAGTGACGTTCGGGAACGTCTGGGCCCTGCTCGTCGACGGGCGCTTCGGTCCGGGGCTGCCGCCCGCCGAGCCCTTCCCGATCCCGGTGCACAGCGGCGACGTGCGCGTCGACGTCCAGGCCGGCCTCGCGATGCTCGCCCCGTACTGGGGCTACAAGCCGCTGCTCGACGTCACCGACGACGAGGCGCGGGAGAATCTGGCGCGGGCGTCGGTGATGGCGCTGTCGTACGTCGCGCAGTCGGCGCGCGGGATCGGGGTGCCCGCCGTCCCGCAGCGGCGGATCGACGAGTGCGCGACGATCACCGAGCGGTTCATGACGCGCTGGCGGGGCGAGCCCGACCCCGCACACGTGCGGGCCGTCGACGCGTACTGGGTGTCGGCCGCGGAGCACGGGCTCAACGCCTCGACGTTCACCGCCCGCGTGATCGCCTCGACCGGCGCGGACGCGGCGGCGGCGCTGTCGGGAGCGATCGGCGCGATGTCGGGGCCCCTGCACGGCGGGGCTCCGGCGCGGGTGCTGCCGATGATCGAGGAGGTGGAGCGGTCGGGCGACCCGGCCGGCCTGGTCGCCGGCATCCTCGACCGCGGGGAACGGTTGATGGGCTTCGGGCACCGGGTGTACCGGGCCGAGGACCCTCGGGCCCGGGTGCTCCGGCGCACCTGCCGCGAGCTCGACGCGCCCCGCTACGAGGCCGCGGCGGCGCTGGAGCAGGCGGCGCTGACGGTTCTGCGCGAGCGGCGCCCGGACCGGGCGATCGAGACGAACGTCGAGTTCTGGGCCGCGGTGATCCTCGACTTCGCGCAGGTGCCACCGCAGATGATGCCGTCGATGTTCACCGCGGCGCGCACCGCGGGCTGGTCGGCGCACATCCTCGAGCAGAAGCAGGAGAGCAAGCTGGTGCGCCCGTCGGCGCAGTACATCGGCCCGGCGCCGCGCACACCGACGGAGGTCGAGGGCTGGGCGGAGATCACCCACTCCTGAGCCGCACCGGGGATGTCAGGAAGGCCACCTTCAGGGCACCACACGTCATGAAGGTGGCCTTCCTGGCAACGGGGCGGGCGCTCACGCCAGGGGCGCGACGAGGGCGACCGGGCGGTTCCGCCGGATCGACAGCGACAGCGCCGCGCCCACTACGCACAGCACCGCCCCGCCGTACCAGGCCGCGTCGTAGCTGCCCAGCGCGTCGCGCGTGATGCCGGCGACCAGCGCCGCGCACGCCGCACCGAGCTGGTGCGAGGCGAAGATCCAGCCGAACACGATCGGCGACGCAGCTCCGAACGCCTCGCGGGTCAGCGCCAAGGTCGGCGGCACGGTCGCGACCCAGTCGAGTCCGTAGAAGATGACGAAGGCGAGCACGCTCGCGTTGAGGTCGGCGCCGAACAGGGGCACCAGTAGCGCCAGCGACACCCCGCGCAGGCCGTAGTAGGCCCCGAGCAGGATCCGCGGGTCGAACCGGTCGGTCAGCCAGCCCGACCCGATCGTGCCGACGAGGTCGAAGACCCCAACCAGCGCGAGCAGGGTGGCCGCCGTCGTCACCGGCATGCCGTGGTCGTGCGCCGCCGGCATGAAGTGCTGCTGGACCAGCCCCGTCGTCGTGGCGCCGCAGACGAAGAAGCCGCCCGCGAGCAGCCAGAACGTTCGGACGCGGGCGGCGTGCGCCAGCGTCCCGACCGCCAGCCGCGCCGCTCCGGTGCGCATCGGCGGGACGACGTCCGCAGGCGTGCCGCCGTAGGGCAGCTCGCCCAGGTCCGCCGGCCGCTCGCGCAGGAACAGCAGCACGACCGGGATGACGGCGAGCGCGCACACGCTGATCGTCAGCGACGCCGCGCGCCAGCCGTCGGCGAGCACGATGCGCGCGATCGTCGGGAGGAAGATCAGCTGCCCGGTGGCGCTGGCGGCGGTGAGGATGCCGGAGACGAGGCCACGCCGGGCGACGAACCACCGCCCGACCACCGTCGCAACCAATGCCATGGCCATCGAGCCCGTGCCGAGCCCGACGATGACGCCCCACAGCATCACGAGCTGCCACGACGCCGTCATGAACACGGTCAGCCCGCTGCCGGTAGCGACCATCAGCAGCGCGATCGACACGACCCGCCGCACACCGAAGCGCTCCATCAGCGCGGCGGCGAACGGCGCCGTGATCCCGAACAGGGCCAGGTTGACCGACAGCGCCGCCGAGATCGTGCCGATCGACCAGCCGAACTCCGCCCGCAACGGCTCGATCATCACGCTGGGCGTGGCCCGGAAGGCTGCGGCGCCGAGGAGCGCCAGGAAGGTCGCGGCGGCCGCCCACCAGGCGGGATGGATGCGGCGGGTGGTCGGAGCCGGCGCGGCGGTCTGCGTCACGGCTCCACATTCGCAAACTTCGTCGGCCTCAGACAGTGGCCCGAAAGCCAACATGTGAAAAGATCCGGCCATGACGGGGGTACGAGATCGGGGCGTTCCGGCCGATCGGACGGATCATGCGAAGTCCCCCGATCTCGTACCCCCGGTGACGGAGGTCGCCGTCCTCGCCCTGCCCCACGTCGTCGCCTTCGAGCTCGGCCTACCCCACCGGTTCCTCGGCGGCGCGGTGGACGACGACGGCCGCCCGCTCTACCGCGTGCGGACGTGCACGGTCGACGGCGGCCCCGTCCGCACGTCGGCGCACTACTCGGTGCTGCCGGACCACGACGCGTCGATCCTGCGCACGGCGGCGACGATCGTCGTCCCGGGCATCGTGGGCGGGCCGCCGGTCGCCGAGGGTCGGCTCGAGCCTGCGCTGGCGGCCGCGCTCGCCACGCGGCAGCCCAACGCGCGGCTGGTGTCGATCTGCACCGGCGCGTTCGTGCTCGCCGCCGCCGGCGTGCTCGACGGGCGTCCCGCCACCACGCACTGGATGCGCACGGAGCCGTTCCACTCCTTCTTCCCCTCGGTGCGCCTCGATCCCGACGTCCTCTACGTCGACGACGGCGACGTGCTCACCTCCGCGGGCAACGCCGCGGGGATCGACCTGCTGCTGCACCTCGTCCGGCGCGACCACGGCACGGAGGTCGCGAACCGGGTGGCGCGGCGCAACGTCGTCGCACCGTGGCGCGACGGCGGGCAGTCGCAGTTCAGCGTCGAGGCGCCTCCTGCAGAAGCGGGGCCGAGCATCCGTGCGGCGCGCACCTTCGCGCTCGAACGCCTCGCCGAGCCGCTCCCCCTGACCCGGCTCGCCGGGCACGCAGCGATGAGCGTGCGCACGTTCACCCGCCGCTTCCGCGACGAGACCGGCCAGAGCCCGCACACGTGGCTCGCCGCACAGCGGGTCGCGCTGGCCCGCCGGCTGCTGGAGACGAGCGACCTCCCTGTCGAGCGGATCGCCGCCGACGCCGGGTTCGGCACCGCCACATCACTGCGCCAGCACCTGCGGGCCGCGATCGGGGTCTCGCCCGGGGCCTATCGGCGGATGTACCGGGGGCCACAAGGCTGACGCCGCACCGGCTGGGACACTGGAATCCGTGACCGCCGTGACCAGTGCCGAGCTGAAGATCCCCGCAGACCTCAAGCCCGCCGACGGGCGCTTCGGCTGCGGACCGTCGAAGGTGCGCCCGGAGCAGCTCGCGGCGCTGGCGGGTCCCGGCGCGGCGTTCATGGGCACGAGCCACCGGCAGAAGCCGGTGAAGTCGCTGGTCGGCCGGGTCCGTGCGGGGCTCGCCGAGCTGTTCTCCCTGCCCGCGGGCTACCAGGTCGTGCTGGGCAACGGCGGTTCCACCGCCTTCTGGGACGCCGCGGCGTTCGGCCTGGTCCGCGAGCGCTCGCTGCACCTCACCTACGGCGAGTTCTCCGCGAAGTTCGCCGAGTCGACCGCGGGCGCGCCGTTCCTGGCCGACCCAGTGATCGTCAAGGCGGACGCCGGGTCCGCACCGGCGCCGCGGACGGACCCGGCCTGCGACGTCCTCGCCTGGGCGCACAACGAGACGTCGACGGGTGTGATGGTGCCGGTCGTGCGGCCCGAGGGTGCGACGGCGGACCAGCTCGTGGTGATCGACGCGACGTCGGGCGCGGGCGGCCTGCCCGTCGACGTCGCGCAGGCCGACGCCTACTACTTCGCGCCGCAGAAGAGCTTCGCCGCCGACGGCGGCCTCTTCATCGCTCTGCTGAGCCCGGCCGCGCTGGAGCGCGTCGCCGAGCTCGCCGCGTCGGACCGCTGGATCCCCCCGTTCCTGTCGCTGGCCACCGCCGTCGACAACTCCGGCAAAGACCAGACCTACAACACGCCCGCGGTCGCCACCCTCTACCTGCTCGCCGAGCAGATCGACTGGATGCTCGGGCTCGGCGGCCTCGACGGATGCACCGCCCGCACCGCCGACTCGGCGGAGCGGCTCTACGGCTGGGCCGAGAAGTCGGCGTACGCCACGCCGTTCGTCCAGGAGCCCGCCCACCGCTCCCAGGTGGTCGGCACGGTCGACTTCGACGACGCGGTGGACGCCGCGGCCGTCGCGAAGGTGCTGCGGGCGAACGGGATCGTCGACACCGAGCCCTACCGCAAGCTCGGCCGCAACCAGCTGCGGGTCGGCATGTTCCCGGCGGTCGACCCGGACGACGTCTCCGCCCTCACGGCGTGCGTCGACTGGGTGGTCGAGCACCTCTCCTGACGGGGGCGTGGCGCGCGACACGCTGACCGTTCGGCGACCACACCCTTCTCGTGATCATATTCCCCCCGCAGGTGTGCAAACCTGGACAAGATCACTGCGGTAGGGGCCGATAGTGCGTGCGACCTGCACTCGGCGCGCCTCCGCCGCAGGTTGCAATTCGGCATCTACGGTCACCCACACGGGGACGACGAGCGGGGGGAGAGCGACCCATGCGGGCGTTGCGGGTCGTCGGGCTCACCGAGGACGGTGAGGTCGTCCTCGAAGACCCGGTTCGGCTCGAGCGCTACACAGTGCCGGCCGACGAGCGGCTGCGCGCTGCCGCGCGGGGCGATCTCTCCCGTCTCGGCCAGATTGCGATCGAGTTGGAGAGCCAGTTGCGACCACGAGAGATCCAGGCCCGGATCCGCGCCGGAGCGTCCGTGGAGCAGGTGGCCACGGCAGCGGGGGTGCCGGAGCAGAAGATCGAACGCTTCGCCTATCCGGTGCTGACCGAACGCTTCCGGACCGCGGACAACGCACAGCGCGCCCACCCGATGCGCGCCGACGGCCCGGACAACCGCACCCTCGCCGAGGTCGTCGCGCACACGCTCGGGCTGCGCGGCCAGACCTACGAGGGCGCCAAGTGGGACTCGTGGAAGGGCGAAGACGGCCGCTGGGTGGTCGCCCTGAGCTGGCGCGCGGGACGCTCGGACAACCGGGCGCACTGGGTGTTCCAGCCGGGGGCGCACGGCGGCACGGTCACCGCGCTGGACGAGCACGCGAGCGACCTGGTCGAGGGACTGCCGGCGCGGCCGCTGCGGACGGTCGGTGCGGTGGTCGACATGACCCGGCCGGAGGAGGAGCCGCCGCCCACGCCGTCGCCGGTGGAGCAGTGGCGCGCGGCCGCGTCCGACAGCTACCGCGAGCGGATGCCGTTCGGCCCCGACCCGGCACGGACCGCGAGCCGCACCCCGTCGGAGCCGTGGCGCCCCACGCCGCCACCGCAGCGGCAGACCGAGGCCCCGGTCGAACGTGCCGGTACCTACCGGCCGACGGAGCCGACCCCCGATCCCCGTCCCGCGGTGCGGCCCGACCCCTACCGGTCGGCCGAACCTCTCGCCGACCCCCGTCCGGCGGCCCCCCGGTCGGACGCCGTCCCGCCGACCACGACGGAGCGGCGCGCAGACCGGACGACGGCGGAATGGGCCCCCTGGGAACGCGGCGTGAACCGGTCGGGGGTGTCGACCGCACCCGCGCCGTCGACCACATCAGCACCTGGCGACCAGGTCACCGTGCCCGCGGCACGGACCGCCGTGCCGACGCCCGCTGCTGCGACCGACGAGGTCACGGTCGCCGACGACACGGCGCCCGCGGAGACGGCTGGCGCGGCCGCTCCTGCTGAGGAGCCCACCCCGGCCACGGAATCACCGATCGCGTCGGAGCTCGAAGCGGCGTCCGCAGCAGCTGCCCGGATCACCTCGGCAGCGGCTCCGGCCGCGCCGGAGCCGGAGCAGGCCGCCGCGGAAGCGGACGTCCCCGACACGGCGGTCGCCGCGGAGAGCACGGCGGCCCCGAGCGAACCGGCGGCGGACGAGCCGGCGACCGCAGCCGAGCCCGCCGAGGCCGAGGCGGCTCCGGCCGCCGAGCCCACCGAGCCGGCGGAGCAGAAGGCGCCCGCCGCGTCGAAGCGCACCCGCAAGGGCAAGCCGGTGATGCCGTCGTGGGACGAGGTGCTCCTGGGGGTCCGCGGACCGCGCTGAGCCCCTACTGATCAGCGATTCGGGGACATGAGGCTCGCATACGAGCCTCATGTCCCCTTTTCGTCGATCTTCGAGCTCAGCCGAGCAGCCCCAGCAGCATCACGACCCACGCGACGACCACGCCGGCCGCGGCACCGAGCGCCGGCCACCGCCAGAACGGCACCTCGCGCGCCATCCACAGCGACGGCGCCGTCCCGGCCGTCACCAGCAGGTTCGCCGGTATCCACAGCAGCCCGAACGCACCCGCGAACGCCCGGGCCAGCACGACGTCGGCGACCGTGACGAGCACGGCGAAGAACGCCGCCACCGCGAGACCGGTACCCCAGGGCGTCGACGACGGCGACTCGCGGACCGGGGTCAACCGCGCGGCTGCCTCGATGCGGATCGACTCCACCTCCCCCGAGACGGGGTCGACGAACTCCACCGGCCTGCCCAACGCGTCCGCGACGCGCAGGGCGAGTTGCCGGCCGCGCCGGCTCAGCAGATCCAGTTCGTGCGCATCCCCCGAACGGCGCACGGTCTCCGCGACCGTCACCCACTCGCGCAGCGCGTCGCGCAGGTCGTCGGTCAGCCGGACGTCGCCGACGTCGCTCTCCTGCAACAGTGCACTTCCCCCGAGGTGCAGCACGATCTCAGCGTACGGACCGCATCACCTCGTGGAAGGCCACTGCGGCAGCCGTTGCGACATTGAGAGAGTCGACCCCCGTGGCCATCGGGATCCGTACCCGGAGGTCGGCGGCAGCGAGTGCCTCGGGGGTGAGACCAGGGCCCTCCGCACCCAGCAGCAGCGCGGTGCGCACGCCCGCCAGGCCGGCCGCGGCGAGCGGCAGCGCGTCCGGTGCGGGGGTCAGCGCCGCCACGCGCAGCCCGGCCGCCCGCAGCACGTGCAGTGAGTTCGGCCACTCCCCCGGCAGCTCCGCGAACGGCACCCGCAGCACGTGCCCCATCGAGACGCGAACGCTGCGCCGGTACAGCGGATCCGCGCAGCGCGGTCCGAGCAGCACCCCGTCGACGCCCAGGGCCGCGGCGTTGCGGAACAGGCTGCCGAGATTCTCGTGGTCGTTGACGCCCTCCGCGACGGCCAGCACCTGCGCACCCGCCGCGAGTGCGCGCACCTCTGGTGGTCGGGCCCGGTCCGCGACGGCGAGCACGCCGCGGTTGAGGTGGAAGCCGACGGCGGCGGCCATCGTGTCGGCGTCGACGGCGTACGCGGGCACGTCGAGACCGGCGAGGTCGGCCGCTAGCTCGGCGAGCCGTCGAGGAACGCCGAGAATGGACCGGACGGGGTACGGTGAATCGATCAATCGGCGGACGACCACGACACCCTCGGCGATCACCAACCCGCGCCCACCTGGGCGATCGGGACGGCGATCCGCGGTGGTGAGGTCGCGGTAGTCGTCGAGACGGGGGTCGCCGGCGTCGCCGACCTCGATCAGTGTGGCCACGGAGACGATCGTCGCAGTGCGACATCGCCGCAGGTCAGGCGGGTTACGACGCGTCATCCGTACGGCGGTCGCGGTCGGTTGGGCCGTGTGCAACCGTTGTGGGCCGCCGGGCGGCGAGGTGAAGGGAACGGCAAGGGCATGGGCCAGGAGGTCGACCGGACCACGTTCAGTCGACACGACCGGCAGCAGTACCGCTCGAACGTCCAGCGATGTGTCGACGCGCTCACCACCATGCTGCGCGACCATCCGTTCGCCCGCGACGAGCCGATGACCGGCATCGAGGTCGAGCTGAACCTGGTGGGCGACGACCTGGAGCCCGCGCTGGTGGCGAAGGCGGTGCTCGACTCGCTCGGCTCGGCGGAGTTCCAGACGGAGCTGGGCCGGTGGAACCTCGAGCTCAACCTGCCGCCGCGGCCGCTGCCGGGCGAGCAGTGGCGCCACTTCGAGCAGCAGCTTCTCGATGAGCTCGCGATGGCCCGCGCCAAGGCCCAGGACCACCGGGCCCAGCTGGCCGTGATCGGGATCCTGCCGACGCTCGCCGCCCGGCACCTCGTCGAGGAGGCGATCTCCCCCGACGATCGATACCTGCTGCTCAACGAGCAGATGCTCAGCGACCGGGGTGAGCCCATCCGGCTCGACATCACCGGCGGCGACCCGCTCGCGTCCGCGCCCGAGCACCTGCTGGCCGACTTCGACTCGATCGCCCCCGAGGCGGCGTGCACGTCGATGCAGCTGCACCTGCAGGTGGCGCCGGAGGTGTTCCCCGCCTACTGGAACGCCGCGCAGTGCCTCGCCGGCGTGCAGCTCGCCGTCGGCGCGAACTCGCCGTTCCTGCTGGGTTCGCGGCTGTGGGCGGAGACCCGGATCCCGCTGTTCGAGCAGTCGTGCGACGTCCGTCCGCCGGAGCTGCGCAACCAGGGTGTGCGGCCCCGGGTGTGGTTCGGCGAGCGGTGGATCTCGTCGGTGCTCGACCTGTTCGCCGAGAACAGCCGCTACTTCCCCGGCCTGATCCCCCGTACTGACGACGTCGACCCGATCGGTGAGCTGAAGGCGGGCCGGATCCCCGAGCTGTCCGAACTGAAGCTGCACAACGGCACGGTCTGGCGCTGGAACCGCCCGGTGTACGACATCGCCAACGGGCTCCCGCACGTCCGCCTCGAGAACCGGGTGTTGCCGGCCGGCCCGACGGCGGTCGACATGGTGGCGAACGCGCTGTTCTTCTACGGACTGCTGCGGGTGATGGTGGAGGCGGAGCGGCCGCTCTGGAGCTACATGTCCTTCGACGCGGCCCACGAGAACTTCGTCAGCGCGGCGCGCAACGGCATGGACGCCACCCTGTACTGGCCGGGCACCGGCTGGATCCAGCCCGACGAGCTGGTGCTGCGCAAGCTGCTCCCGATGGCCGCCGAGGGTCTGGCCCGCTGGGGGGTGGCGGCCGAGGTGTGCGACCGGTATCTGCCGGTCGTCGAGCAGCGGTGCCTGACCAGGCGGACGGGCGCGGCGTGGCAGGTCGCCGCGGTGGAGGCGCTGGAGAACCGGGGCGCGACCCGCACCGCCGCGCTGCACGGCATGTTCGGGGAGTACCTGGAGCACTCGGCCGCGAACGAGCCCGTGCACAGCTGGCCCCTGCCGTCCTGACGCTCCCTCCGGCGGTGCGCGCGCAGCCGGATGTTCGCAGGTGCAAACGGTTCTGCCGTTCGGCCTCGGTGCGACCGACCCGCTCCTAGTGTCGGAGACGCCGCCGGAGCCCGATCTCCGCGGCCGATCCCGCACCGCTCCGGACCCGTGTCGCCGGCACGGGTGTCGGTGCTGCGCGCTCACGGACGGAGAACCACCGTGCCCGACACCAACCGCGACTGGTGATCGCCATGTCACCCTTCCGCCTCTTCGGTCCCACGCCGGAGTCCGAGCCGGTCGGCGCGTTCGCCGACACCGGCTCCGTCAACTGGGCGCCCGGAGCATGGGCGAGCGATCCGGCGCCGGCCACGCGGCATGCCCGGCCGGTCGGCCTCGACGTCCGCTCCGCACCACGCGACCTGCCGGACCCGCCGACCGACCCGTACGGATTCCCCCCGATCCCTTCCGGGCTGCCGCCCTCCTGGTCGGCGCCGCCGAAGGGCTCGTGCGGGCCTCCGCCGGATGCACAGGAGGCCGCGGCCCTCGCCGGGGCCTTCGCCGCCGACTACCTGTCGTGGGACGAAGACGACGCGGGGCGGCGCGGGCGGGCACTGGCCGACCACCTGGGCGCGGCCGCCGGTGATCCGGCCCTGCTCGGTTGGACCGGAGTGGGCCGGCAACGGGCGGAGATCGTGCTGCCCGGCGCGGTCCGCCCGGACGGCGACGACCGGGTGCTGGTGGACGTCCGGGTACGGGTGACGCCCTACCGCGTCGTGGGCGAGCGCACGGCCGACGAGCCCGGCTCGGAGCCGGACGTGCCGGGCGTGCCCGCCGCCGCGCCCGCGCCCGCCGTGGCCGGCTGGCAGGGCTGCGCGTCGTACTGGGTCCGGCTGATCGTGCCCGTGGTGCGCGACGACGGCCGGCTGGTGGTCGACGCCGGCGAGGAGGCCCTGGCCGACGAGAGACAGGGGGCCGACGACGATCCGCGGTCCGATCTCCTCGACACACCGGCACCGTCGCGGCCGGGGGTCGCGGATCACGAGCCCGAACCGGACGGTGCCTGGTGAAGGGCATGCGGGTCCCGGTCGTGGCGGGCGTCGGCGGAGGGGTCGGCACCACCACCGTGGCGGCGGCGTTGCGGGCGCACGACGCCGGTCGGATGGCCGGCCGGTTGCCGGACATCCTCGTCTGCCGCGGAACGTTCGACTCGTTGCGGCGGGCCGCGGCCGTCCTCGACGACGCCGGTCCGGAGCCGGTACCCGTGGTGGCGGTGACCCTCGACGGGGCCCGGATGCTCCGCGGACCGCTGCGGGCGCGCCTGGAGCTCCTCGAGGCGGACGCCGGCGCACTCGTGCTGCTACCGCACGTGAGGCGATGGGGCACGCTCGCGGACCCGCTGGCCGAGACCACCCGGCTGCTGGCGGACCCGGCCGAGCGGCTGCCCCGGCCGCTGCGGGCGTACACCGCGGCGCTGCGGGAGCTCGTCGAGGCGGTGGCGTCGTCGGGCCGGCTCGACGCGCGGCCCCACGAGCGGTATGCCCGCCGAACGGATTCCGACGAGCACGCCGTTCGTCGGGACGGCGTGGGACCGGCGCGTTCGGCCCGATTCCCGTTGGCCACGCCGCCGGGACCCCCACCGCCCGCCCAGCGCGTGCCGGATCCGATCGCGCCGGAACGAGCACCGCGACTGCGCGGGGTACAGATCGTGCCGCCGGACGGCCCGCGGGCGACCGCCGTGTCGCCCGCCCATGCGCGGATCACGACCGAGCGAGTCGGGTGAGCGTGCACGTGCCGAAGGTCCTGCGCGGCCCGCTCCTCGCGGTGCTCGGGTTGACGCTCGGGCTGGTTCCCGGTGGCGACGTCACGGCGCCGTCGTCCGGGGTCGACACCGCCCGCATCCCGGCCGACGCCCGCCGGTACCTGCCGCTGGTCACCGACCTCACCGCCCGGCAGTGCCCGGAACTCCCGCCGCTGTGGGTGGTCGCCCAGGTCGAGGCCGAGTCCGGCTGGGACCCGGCGGCGACCGGCGACGGCGTCGGCGGCCTGCTGCAGTTCGACCAGCTCACGTGGATGGCGGCGGGCGGTGCGCCGTGGTCGGCCCGGACCCCGCAGCGCGGCGACCCGGTACTCGACCCCCGAGCCCACCTGCGGATCGCGGTGCCCTGGTTGTGCAGCACGTTGCGGGCCGTCACGGGCCACCTGAGCGACACCGGTAAGCCCACCGCCGCGCTCGACGCGATGCTCGTCTGCCACGTCGCGGGCTGCAGCCGGGTCGCCGGCAGCGCCTCCGGGGTGCCGCAGGCGGGCGAGGCCGGATGCGACGAGCGCTGCGCCGCCCTGGTGGCCCGCTTCGTGGACGCCGTCCACGGGCTCGTTCGCCGGTACGCCGTCGTCGGCCCGGAGACCACAGCCGAGGTTCCGTCTCCACGGCCGTCGAGCGGTGCTCAGCCGTCCGCCGGCGCACGGCCGTCGGTGGGCCGGCCCACGCCGTCTTCGTCCCGCAGCCCGAGACCCACACCGACCACCGGGGTACCGAGAACCCGGGGCCCGGGTACCGGCGCGCCTGCCGGGCTGCTCGATCCCCGCGCCTGGACCGGTGGTGCGACCGGCTGCTCCCTACCCGATCCGACCGGGGGCCGTTGCGTCACCGGCGCAACGCGGCACGGGCTCGACGAGGTGTCGGCGGCCTTCGACGGGTGGCAGGACGGGCCGGTCATCAGGTCGGCAGGCTGTTGGGACCGGCACGCCTGGAACCCGAGGAGCGACCACCCGCAGGGCCGGGCCTGCGACCTGTTCGCGACCAGGCCCGGCCGCTTCGCCGGCGGGGCCGAGCTCGCCGAGGGCTGGCGGGTGGCGCGCTGGGTCCGCGGGCACGCGGAGCCGTTGCAGGTCAAGTACGTCATCTGGCAGGGCCGCTACTGGGACCCGCGCGTCGCCGACCAGGACGGCTGGGGCCGGCGCTACTCCGGAGCCGGTGTCTACGACGTGCGCGACGCCACCGGCGGCCACTACGACCATGTCCACATCAGCTTCCGGGAGTGACCCGTGCGCCGACCTACGATCATCGCCGCCGCCGCACTGACAGTCGTGGTACTGCTCGTCGCCACCGCGTTCCTCGTCCGGAGCGGCCACGACCGCGGACTGGGCCCGCCGCTCGGGGCAGTGCTCGACGACGCCGACCGGCGGGTGCTCGGTGCCGTGCCGGTCCGTCGCGGTACCGACCCGCCGGTTGCCGACCCGGCCGTCGACCTCGCCGACCCCACGGCCGTCGCCCGTGCCTACCTCGCCGGGGCACGGTCGGCGACGCCGGACGACCACGGCCGTACCCGCCTGCGGGCCGCGGCCTACGCGGCGCCGGAGAGCCCGCCCGGCTCGGTGGGCGTGGTGGTGCTCGACCCGCCACCGCCCGGGCAGATCCGTACGGCCTCCGTCACGGCACTCGAGCTCGTCGCGGTGGCGGACGACGACCGGCGGCGTGGCTACCGGGCGACGGTCGCCACGGCGACCGGACCGCCGGGTGCCGTCGCCTCCACCGTTCCCGCATCGGCGTACGTGGTGCTCGCCCGGCAACCGGACGGGCGCTGGCTGGTCGTCGCCGACGCTCCCGACCTCGGGGAGGGCGACGACTGATGCGCCCGGGGCGGACGGCATGACCATCGATATCGATCAGCTCGAACAGATCGTCAAGCGGGCCGTCGCGACCGGCGCGGCCGTGGTGGTCGTCGTCCTCGCGCCGGGGACGGGCGCAGGAACGGGCGCGGGGACCGACGCCGGGAACAGGCCGGGCACGACGGCCACCGCCCCTGCCACCGCCACCAGCCGCACCACGGCGACGGCCTCGGCGGTCGCCACCGTGCAACCTGCACCGGCGACCGCGACGGCCGCCGCGACGCTCGGCTGGGGTACGCCCGTACGCGCCGACGAGTTCGACGCCGGCACCGGGCAGTGGAGCATCTACGACGGCCCGGGACACGGCGGCAACGGCAGGCGCTCGCCCGACGCGGTCGCCGTGCGCGACGGCGTCCTCACGGTCACCGGCGACTCCTCGGGCACCACCGCGGGCATGTCGTGGGGGCACGGACGCCGCTACGGCCGGTGGGAGGCGCGGGTCCGGGCCTCGGCGGCCGACCCGTCATACCACGCGGTGCTGCTCCTGTGGCCCGACGCCGAGAACGGACCCGAGGGCGGCGAGATCGACTTCATGGAGATCGGCGACCCCGCCCGGCAGAAGGTCGACGTCTTCCTGCACCACGGACCGGACGACGAGCAGGAACACGGGCAGGCGCAGGTCGACGCCACCCGGTGGCACAACTGGGCGGTGGAGTGGACTCCCACGTCCGTGACGACCTTCCTCGACGGCCGGAAGTGGTACGGCACCACGGACCGAGCCGTGCAACCACCCGGCCCGATGCACCTGTGCATCCAGCTCGACTGGTTCCCGAGAGGCGGCACGGTGAAGCAGTCGACGATGCAGGTCGACTGGGTCCGCGAATACGGCGTGAGCAGCGACGACGGCGGCCGATGATCCAGTCTCTCAGCGCCGGTTCAGCCGACTGGGCCTACTGTCGTCCCGGTGTCCGATCTCCACGAGCGCGCCGCCGTCCCGGAAGGTCCCCCCGGGAGACCACGCCGTCGCCGGGTCGCGCTCCTCGTCCTGGCCTGCATCGCCATCGCCGCTCTCGTCTCCGTGCTGGTCGTCTCCCTGCGCGGCGGCACGAGCAGCTCGGGCAGCGGTGGCAGCACGTCGTCCGCCGGGAGCAGCAACCAGTCGAAGTCGGGCACCGAGCTGGACCCCTCGCAGCGGCTCGACACCGAGGCCGCAGTCCGCAACGGCTGGACGCTGAGCGCGCACGACGAGTTCGACGGCGACAAGCTCGACGAGAAGATCTGGTCGCCCTACAAGGGCCGCACCACCGACGACGTGGGGCAGCACGACCCGGACAACCTCAGCGTCTCCGACGGCACGTTGAAGCTCACCAGCCGCGGCGACACCTCGGCCGGGATGGCCTGGGACGACGGGCAGAAGTACGGCCGCTGGGAGGCGCGGGTCCGGTCCCAGCAGGGCACCGGCTACGGACCGGTCCTGCTGCTCTGGCCGGACTCCGAAGACTGGCCCGAAGACGGTGAGATCGACATCATGGAGATCCCGAAGGGCGACCGGACGAGGGCGCACTTCACGTTGCACTGGAGCGAAGACAACAAGCAGGACAGCAAGACGATGACCGGCGACTTCACCCAGTGGCACATCTTCGCGGTCGAGTGGACACCCGACCACATCGCCGGCTACCTGGACGGCGTCGAGGTCTACCGCAACGAGGACAAGGACGCGAACCCGCCGGGGCCGATGCACTTCGCCATGCAGCAGGACATCGGGCCCTACGGGGACGACTGGATCCCGGCCCCCGACGACTCGACGCCGGAGACGTGCACCTTCGAGGTCGACTGGGTGCGCATCTACGCCGCCTGAGGAGTTCCCCCGTCAACACGTCGGGCCCTGCCGATCGGCAGGGCCCGACGTGTTCCCGAACTGACGCGCCGCTCCCACCACGAAGCGACGAGATGAGGTTAGCCTAACTTCTCCTCAGGGCGCAAGCCTCGCCCGTTACCCTGGTTCCGTGCCCGAATCCCCGCCGCCACTGCCTCCGCGGTTCACCGATGTGCACACCGTCGTCGGCGTCGGATCCGCGCTGTGGCTGCTCGGCGCACTGGCGCTTCTCGTCGCTCATCTGGTCGCGGGCCGGCCCTTCGATGTCTGGTTCGTGACCTGCGTCTGCGGCATGGTGCTCGGCGGGCTCGGCATCGGCATCTTCTCCTGGCAGCGCGCCGCCGTGCGGCGGGGCAGCCGCACGGCGCAGGAGGGTGTGGATCTCTAAGCTCGGCGGATGACCGACCGTCCTGTCGCCGTCGTCACCGGAGCCAGCTCCGGCATCGGTGCCACCACCGCCCGCGCTCTCGCGGCGGCCGGCTTCGCCGTCGTCCTGGGCGCGCGCCGGGTGGACCGTTGCGCCCACATCGCCGCGGAGATCGACGGCATCGCCGTCCGGCTCGACGTCACCGACCAGGAGTCGGTCGACGCCTTCGCCGCCGCCGTCCCCGACTGCCGCCTTCTGGTGAACAACGCGGGCGGGGCGCACGGCCTCGAGCCGGTCGCCGAGGCCGACGTCGAGGCGTGGCGCTGGATGTTCGAGACGAACGTGCTCGGCACGCTGCGCATGACCAAGGCGCTGCTCCCGGCGCTGGTCGCCTCCGGCGACGGGCACGTCGTCACCGTCACCTCCGTCGCCGCGACCGAGGTCTACGACAACGGCGCGGGCTACTGCGGCGCGAAGCACGCCCAGTCGGCGCTGCACCGGACCCTGCGCGGAGAGCTGCTCGGGCAGCCCGTACGGCTCACCGAGGTGCTGCCCGGCCTCGTCGAGACGGACTTCTCCCTGGTCCGCTTCGACGGCGACGCGGAGAAGGCGGCGAAGGTCTACCGCGGCCTGACGCCCCTGAGCGCGGACGACGTCGCGGAGGTGATCGCTTTCGCCGCGACCCGCCCACCGCACGTCAACCTCGACCAGATCGTGGTCAAGGCCCGAGACCAGGCCACCGCGACCCGGACGTACCGCCGCGACACCTAGCGCCGGACCGTCCGGAGCTCAGACGCCCTCGTCGGACGGCCGGTGCTCGTCCGCCGCGTCGCCGGGTGCGTTCCCCTCGGCCGCCTCGGCGATGCGCTCCTCGGAGTCGCGCAGGATCTCCTCGGCCTCCGCCCGCCGGTCGCCGACGTCGCCGGCCGCGACCTCCTCGGGCAGCGGTTCGGCCCGCGTCCCGGCCAGCTCGTCGAGATCGGGACGGGGACCGTCGTCAGGCGTGGTCATGACCGGCCCGTACCCGCAGGAGCCGCCGGGCAAGCCCGACCGCTACAGGGCCGAGAGCCCGGTCCACTGGTCCCAGGAGAGCGTCCAGTCCCAGATGTCGCCGTCGCGTGCCGAGAGCTTGACCGGCGTGCCGGTGACCTCCACCGGGTCGCCGTAGATCGCGGTGTCGTAGTAGGCCTTGGCGTTGTCGGTCGAGAGATTGATGCAGCCGTGCGTGACGTTGCTCGACCCCTGGACGCCCGTCGTGTCCGGGTTCGCGTGGATGAACTCGCCGTTGTTGCTCATCCGCACGGCCCACTTCTCGACCAGGTCGTAGTCGAACTGCTCGCTGACCATCCGCTTGTCGGTGAACTTCTCGCTCACCACGTGGACACCGGAGCGCGTGTTCCGGTCAGGGTCGCTGGCCAGGCCGTAGCTGGCGGGATAGTTCGCGACCTGCTTCCCGCCGCGCATGACGATCAGCCGGTGGCTGTTGGCGTCCGCCTTGACGATCTGCGAGCGCCCGATGGTGAAGCTGCTCGAGATGTCGGTCCGGCCGTAGACGCCGCCCCCGTAGTCGACGCCGAAGAGCTTGGCGCTGACCTTCACCTTGGTGTTCGCGGGCCAGTACTCCTTGGTGCGGTAGTGGATGCGCGAGCCGCCGTTCTCGTCGGGCAGCCAACCCCAGGCACCCTCGACCGGCGTGGAGGTCTCGACGGTCAGGGCGCGCTCGACGGCCGCCCGGTCGTCGACGTGTCCGTCGAACTGGATCTGGATCGGCGCGGCGACGCCGACCGTGCGGTCGTCGCCGATGTTCAGGACGCCCCGCAGCTGCCGTGTGGGGGCGACGGTGTCGAAGGTGCCCTGCAGCGGCGCCGCGTTGCCGTCTTCGCCGGTGGCGGTGCCCGACCACGTGTAGTGCACCCCGTAGGTCAGGCGCCCCGACGCGGTCCAGCTCGTCCGGTCGTCCGCCAGCGTGCCCTCGACGGTCTTGCCCTGGGCGTCACGCAGAGCGACGTCGTTCAGAGTGCCGTTCGCGACGCGGACCGACACGGGAGCAGTCGGGTTGACGCCCGTCGCCCCGGCGGCCGGGTCGTAGGTGAACGCTGCTGCGGGCTTCGGTGGCGGTGCGGCGACCAGCGTCGACGACCGGGTGGCGAACGTGACGGCGCCGATTCCGACAGCAAGCAGAGCGACCACGACGACCGCGAGGATGACCCCGGTCCTCCTCTGCATGACAACTCCCCCCGAGAGTCACCTCGTGTAGACAGCACCCGGACGGCGCAAGCGGACCCCCGAGCCAGGCTACGCGGCCACTACAGAGCGCAGCCAACGAGTACGGGTTCGGGGGCCAAGCTCACTCCGAATCGTGACCGCACGCCGTCGCGCACCTGCCCGGCGAGCCTGAGGACGTCGGCAGCCGTTCCACCACCGCGGTTGCTCAGTGCGAGCACGTGCTTGCCGGACAGCGCCACCCGCCCGCCGGGCGCCGGATACCCGCGGCCGAAGCCGGCATTCTCGATCAGCCACGCCGCCGGGAGCTTCACCCGGTCGTGATCGGCGGGCCAGCGGGGCAGGCCGGGGACGTCCGGGACGTCCGCCGTGGGGACGATCGGGTTCGTGAAGAACGAGCCGACGCTCCAGGTGTCGTGGTCCGCGGCGTCGAGCACCATCCCCTTGCCGCGGCGCAGACCGAGCACCGCGGCGCGGGCGGCGGGCGCGGGCACGGTCGCGCCCGGTGTGACACCCAGCACCCGAGCCAGCTCGGGATAGCGGATCGGGGCGCTCGTGCCGTCCGGGCGGAGGCGGAACCGCACCCGCAGCACCACCGCGTCGTCGCGGTGCTTGAGCACGCTCGCGCGGTACCCGAGCCCGAGCTCGGCGGCCGGCACGTGCGGACGGACCTCGCCGGTGCGCCGGTCGTAGAGGTCGACGTCGACGAGCAGGTCCGCGATCTCGACGCCGTAGGCGCCCACGTTCTGCACGGGGGTGGCGCCGGTACTGCCCGGGATGCCGGAGAGGCACTCCAACCCGCCGAGCCCGGCTCCGACGGTGGCGGCGACCAGTGCGTCCCAGTCCTCCCCCGCCTCCACGGTGACGAGCGCACCACCGTCGGGCAGTGGCTCGACGGTGTGCCCGGAACTGCGGACCAGCAGTGCGACGCCGGGCACGCCCTCGTCCGCGATCACGACGTTCGAGCCGCCCCCGAGCAGCAGCAGCGGCTCACCTGCAGCATCCGCCGCGCGCACCACCTCGACGATCTCTGCGGCGGACCGGGCCTCGACCAGCCGGTCCGCCGGACCCCCGACCCTCAACGTGGTGTGCGGCGCGAGTGCGCGGGTCAGAACGGGTGACGGCACGGCTCCCAAAGTAGCCTGCCGCCATGGCGCGTTCGATCGACTACCGGTCCACCATGGCGTTCCCGGCCGAGAAGGTCTTCGCGGCCATGACGGACGCCGAGTACCTGCGGGCCAGGCTCCGCGAGCTGGGCGGGCCCGGTTCGGAGCTTCTGGAGCACGAGGCGACCCCCGAGGGCGCCCGCTACCGGCTCAAGCAGGGGCTCGCCGAGTCCGACCTGCCGCCGGTCGTCGGGAAGGTGATGAACGGCGACCTGGCCATCGAGCGCACCGAGACGCTGCGCCGGAACGCCGCGGGCAGCTACGCGGGCGACGTCGACGTGAAGATCGGCAATGCGCCCGCCTCCGCAGCCGGGACGATGACGCTTGCCGACGCGCCGGACGGCAGCCTCTTCGAGGTGCACGCCGACGTGAACGTCCGGGTCCCGCTGATCGGCGGCAAGATCGAGGAGATCGTGGCCGAGCAGGTGCGCAGGCTCCTCGAGGCCGAGACCGCGTTCACGATCCGCTGGCTGGGGTCCCACTAGCGTCCTGGGAGAATGGGACGGTGCCCAGCGAGCGCCGTTACGTCATCACCCTGACCTGTCCAGACACCACGGGCATCGTCGCCCGCATCGCCGGGTTCCTCGCCGGGGCGGGGGGCTGGATCGTCGAGGCCGGATACCACTCCGACGTCGACAGCGGCTGGTTCTTCACGCGCCAGGTGGTGCGTGCGGACTCGCTGCCGTTCGAGGTGGACGAGCTGCGGCGCCGCTTCGCCGAGGTGGCTGCGGAGCTGGGCGGGCAGGCGACGTGGACCGTGACCGACACGGGAGTGCCGAAGCGGGCGGTGCTGCTGGTCAGCAAGGAGATGCACTGCCTGCACGACCTGCTGGGCCGGGTCGCGGCGGGCGAGCTGCCCGTCAAGCTGGAGGCTGTGATCGGCAACCACGACGCTCTGGAAGGGGTGGTGCGGGCGCACGGCGTGGAGTTCCACCACGTGCCGTTCCCCGCGGGCCCCGACGGCAAGGCCGCTGCCTTCGCGGAGATGGGGCAGATGGTCGACAAGTACCAGCCGGACGCCGTGGTGCTCGCCCGGTTCATGCAGATCCTCCCGCCGTGGTTGTGCGAGCGCTGGGCCGGCCGCGCGCTCAACATCCACCACAGCTTCCTGCCCTCGTTCGTCGGCGCCCGGCCCTACCACCAGGCGCACGCCCGCGGGGTGAAGCTGATCGGCGCCACGTGCCACTACGTGACGGCGGACCTGGACGCGGGCCCGATCGTGGAGCAGGACGTGATTCGGGTGGACCACGGCGACACCGTGGCCGACATGGTGCGGCGCGGCCGCGACATCGAACGCCTCGTCCTGGCCCGCGGCCTGCGCTGGCACCTCGAGGACCGGGTGCTGGTGCACGGCAACAAGACGGTCGTCTTCCGCTAGTTCGTTCGCCGCTCGGTATGGAGCGAAAGCGGCGTTCGGTACGTTCAGTGAACCGAAAGCCGCTTTCGCTCCATCCGGTCGCGCGAGGCGGGGCGGGTCAGGCTGGCGGGATGTTGGCGTTGTGCCGGAAGACGTTGGTCGGGTCGTACTGCGCCTTGATCTTCCGGAGCCTGTCGAACTTCGCGGCGCCGTAGGTGTTGCGCAGGCTGTCGCCCTCGAACTCGGCGTTCAGATTGACGTACCCGCCGTCGTGCGCGGCGGCGGGCCGGAGGGCGTGCCACGTGTCACGGACCCACCGGCGGCCCTGGACGAAGCTCTCCGCGTCGCCGGCCTTGCACTCGACCGCGACCACGTACCGCAGCGATCGGCTCCCGCCGAACGCCGTCGCGTCGTCAGGGAGGTCGGCGATGGCCTCGCCCATCGGGGCGATCAGCACCTCGGTGTGCCCCGAGCGGCGGGCAGACAGCCGCTCGGCGAGTGCGTCGATCGCGGCGTCCGGCAGCACGTCGAGGTAGAGGCCCTTCGTGTACGAGCGCGTTCCCCAGGGGTTCCCCTCGTCGAGCATCTGCTGCAGGGCGACATACGGCATGGGAGTCACGACGTCGAACAGCGGCTGCAGCACGTCGCGAGCCGCCGCGACGGCGGCCGCGTGCTCCTCCGGGTCGCCGAAACCGACGAGGATCAGCGTGACCACCGGCGCGAAGTGGTGCTCGACGGGAACGAACGGGGCGGGTGGTGCCGCGGCGCAGACGATCGCCGGCGTGACCGTGCGGCCGAGGCCGGCGGCGAGGTCGCGGGCGGCGCGCAACGCGTCGGCCGCCCGTTCCTGCTCGACGGCCAGCATCGCGAACTGGACGATCGGCCCCAGCTCGTGCAGCCGGAACTCGAACTCGGTGACGACGCCGAAGTTGCCGCCTCCGCCGCGCAGCGCCCAGAAAAGATCGGGATGCTCGTCCGCGCTCGCCCGTACAGAGCGGCCGTCGGCCAGCACGACCTGCGCCGACTCCAGATTGTCGATCGTGAACCCGTGCATTCGGCTGAACCAGCCCCAGCCGCCGCCCAGCGTCAGGCCGCCGACGCCGGTGTGGCTGACCGTGCCCGCCGGTACGGCGAGCCCGTGCTCCTGGGTGGCGGCGTCGAGCTCGCCGAGCGTCGCGCCACCCCCCACCCGGGCACGACGGGCCTCCGGGTCGACGACGACGTGGCGGATCGGGCTGAGGTCGATCATCACACCGCCCTCGGGTACCGCGGCACCCCAGTACCCGTGTCCGCCACCGCGTACGGCGACCTCGAGCCCGGAGTCCTGGGCGTACCGCAGCGCGGCGGCGACGTCGTCCGGTCCGGTGCACCGCACGATGACGGCGGGCCGCCGGTCGATGTCGCCGTTCCACACCGACCGGGCCTCGTCGTACCCCCCGTCGCCCGGCAGCAGCACCGCGCCGTTCACCGCCGCTCGCAGCGTGGTGACGTCCCTGGCGATGGTCTGCGTCATGAGCTCCCCCTCGAACTGGTCAGACGACGCTAGGCCGCCACTCGTGACCGAATCGGGAGTGCTCGCCGGTGCATCGGCGGTGGTGCCAGACCCCCCGAGGGCGGGAGCTACCCGCACCCGTCGGGCACGCCTCCGATGAAGCGAAAGCGGCGTTCGGTGCGTTGAGTGCACCGAACGCCGCTTTCGCTACGTCATCTGCAGGCGGTCAGGCGGCCTGCGCCACCACCGACGCCGGCTCCAGCGCCAGCTCCAGCACCTCGGCGACGTCCGCCACCGGGTGCACCCGCAGCTCGCGGCGCACCGACTCGGGCAGGTCGTCCAGGTCGGGCTCGTTGCGCTTCGGGATGATCACATCCGTCAGCCCCGCCCGGTGCGCGGCCAGCAGCTTCTGCTTGACCCCGCCGATCGGGAGGACCCGGCCCTGCAGCGTGACCTCACCGGTCATGCCGACCGTCGACCGCACGGGGCGTCCCGACGCGAGCGACGCGAGCGCCGTCGTCATCGTGATGCCCGCGCTCGGCCCGTCCTTCGGGACCGCGCCCGCAGGGACGTGCACGTGCAGCTTCTTGCTCGCCAGGTCGCCGGCGAGACCCTTCGACCGCAGGTACGAGAGCGCGATCGAGACGGACTCCTTCATGACGTCGCCCAGCTGCCCCGTCAGGGTCAGGCCCGGGTCGCCGTCCATGGCCGTGGCCTCGATGAAGAGCACGTCACCACCGGCACCGGTCACGGCCAGTCCCGTCGCCACGCCCGGCACCGCCGTGCGCTCCGCCGACTCCGGCGTGAACCTCGGCCGGCCCAGGAACTTGACCAGTGTGTCGGCGTCGATGTGCACCGGCGCCTCGGTACCCGAGTCGAGCGCCACGGTCACCTTGCGCAGGACCTTCGCCAAGCCCCGCTCCAGCTGCCGCACCCCCGCCTCGCGGGTGTACTCAGCGGCGATCATACCGAGGGCCACCTCGGAGAACTCGACGTCCGAGGTCTCCAGGCCGGCCTTCTCGATCTGCCGGGGCAGCAGGTGGTCGCGCGCGATGGCGATCTTCTCCGCCTCGGTGTAGCCGTCGAGCGCCACCCACTCCATGCGGTCGGCCAGCGGCCCCGGGATGGCCTCGCCGACGTTGGCCGTCGCGAGGAACAGCACGTCGCTCAGGTCGAGGTCGACCTCGAGATAGTGGTCGCGGAACGTGTGGTTCTGCGCCGGGTCGAGCACCTCGAGCAGCGCCGCGGTGGGGTCGCCGCGGAAGTCCGAACCGACCTTGTCGATCTCGTCCAGCAGCACGACCGGGTTCATCGAGCCGGCCTCGCGGATGGCGCGGACGATCCGGCCGGGCAGCGCGCCGACGTAGGTGCGCCGGTGCCCGCGGATCTCGGCCTCGTCGCGCACGCCGCCGAGGGCGACGCGGACGAACTTGCGGCCCAGCGCGTGGGCCACGGACTCACCCAGCGACGTCTTGCCGACGCCGGGCGGCCCGACCAGGGCCATCACCGCGCCGGACCCGCGGCCGCCGACCGTCGCCAGGCCGCGGCGGTTGCGCCGGGCCCGGACGGCCAGGAACTCGATCAGCCGCTCCTTGACGTCGTCCAGCCCCGCGTGGTCCGCGTCGAGCACCGAGCGGGCGGCGACGAGGTCGTCGTTGTCGTCGGTGCGGACGTTCCACGGGATGTCGAGGACCGTGTCGAGCCAGGTGCGGATCCAGCCCGCCTCCGGGTTCTGGTCCGAGCTGCGCTCGAGCTTGTCGACCTCCTTGAGGGCGGCCTTCAACACGTGCTCGGGCAGGTCGGCGGCCTCGACGCGGGCGCGGTAGTCGTCCGTGCCCTCCGGCTCGCCTTCACCCAGCTCCTTGCGGATGGCCGCGAGCTGCTGGCGCAGCAGGAACTCCCGCTGCTGCTTCTCCATGCCCTCGCGGACGTCCTTGCCGATCTTCTCGCTGATCTCCTGCTCGGCGACGTGCTCCTTCGTCCACTCGAGCAGCTGCTCGAGCCTGCGCTGCACGTCGGTCTCGGCGAGCAGCTGCGCCTTCTGCACGTCGTCGAAGTAGGACGCCCAGCCGGCGAGGTCGGCCAGCGCGCCCGGGTCGGTCGTCTGCTCGACGGAGTCGATCACCTGCCACGCGTTCCGCTGCTGCAGGATCGACACGACGAGCGCCTTGTACTCCTTCGCCAGCTCGAGCACACGCCCGGTCGGCGCGGGGTCGGTGACCTTCTCGGCCTCCACCCACAGGGCCGCACCCGGCCCGGTCACGCCGGACCCGATCCGGGCCCGGACCTCGCCGCGGACGACGGCGGCCTTCTCGCCACTCGGGAGCCTGCCGACCTGCTCGAGGACGGCGACGGTGCCGACGGCGGCGTAGCGGCCGTCGAGACGGGGAACGACGAGGATCTTGCGGTCGACGCTGGATGCGGCGTCGACAGCCGCTTGGATCTCCGGCTCGTCGAGCCGGACGGGAACCACCATGCCGGGCAGCAGCACCGAGTCGGTGAGCGGAAGCACCGGCAGCTTCAGCGTCTCTGTCATAACCTGCCGAACGCTTACAGCGTTGAAGTCATTCCGCGAAGTTGAGTCGCACCCGCTCAGCTCACAGCGAACGGGATCAGGCCGGACGGGCCAGTCCCTCGACGACCTCGGCCCCGGGCAGCGCCGCCAGTAGCGCTCCGGGCAACGCCAGTTTCGACGCCCGCAGCCCGCTCCCGACCACGACGGCCGGCGCGTCCGCCACCGCGGCGTCGACCAGCAGCAGCCAGCCGTCGGGCAGGCCGAGCGGAGTGATCCCGCCGTACTCCATGCCCGTCAGGGCCACCGCGTCGTCCATCGGGGCGAACGACGCCTTGCGCGCGTCCAGCCGCCGCCGCACGACACCGTTGACGTCCGCCCGGGTGGTCGCCAGCACCAGACAGGCGGCGTAGCGCACGGCCTCGCCGCGGCGGCCCGCGACGACGACGCAGTTCGCGGCGCCGTCCATCGCGGAGCCGTACTCGGCGCAGAAGGCGGCGGTGTCGGCGAGCGCAGGATCGATCTCCGCGACGCCGACCCTGGCGGCGTCCGCCGGGTCGAGGGCCTTGAGCGCGGCCGCGACCGGGGCCGCGAGCAGGTCGGGGCGCTCCGGAGCCGGCTCGGGACGCAGGGTCCCGAGTACGGACCAGGCAGCCCGCTCGGGAAATATGGCTACCAGCGCTGGTCCCCCCGCTGCACCCCGACGACCGCCGGGCGCACGTCGACCAGGTAGACGAGCGTCGCGACCACGCCGGCCAGCCAAAACAGGGTCATGCTGCTGCGCGGACCCTGGAACGACAGCACGAGCCCGGAGAACGTGGGGTTCGCCAGCAGCCCGAACAGCGGGATGAGCAGCAGGAACAGCGCCGAGGCGCCGGTGATGCCGAGCCAGGCGTTCTTCGTCAGGCGGCCGACCGCCTGGAACGCCTCCCCCCGCTGCCGCAGCGCGTGGACGAAGGCGTAGCCGGAGACGGCCGCGGCCACCACACCGATGGCGCACAGCACCAGCCGGTCCAGGATGTAGAACACGTCCACCCGCCAAGACTACGTCCCTGGCCCGACCGCCGTCATCCCCCGCCGCGCGGCGAGCCGTCGCCACTCACTCCGACGACGGGTGGCCGGTGGTCCGCTTGGGCCCCGTCGTGCGACCGGCAGCCTTGGCCGTACCCGTGGTCTTCCGCGTGGCCGATGCGGCCTCGCCGCCGGCGTCCTCGATGACCTCGGCCGTCGCGGTGCCCGCGTCCTCGACGACGTCCGCCGTGGCCGCGCTGGCGTCCACGACCGCGTCGGCGGCGCGCCCGGAGAAGCGCTGCCCCGCCTTGGCGACCTTGTCGCCGGTGACCCCGGCCTGCCGGCTCGCGGCCGCCAGCGCCCGGCTCGCCGCCTCCTGCGCCTCGTCGACACGGGCGATCGCCTGGCGGACCTGCGGCTGCTCGCGCAGCTTGCCCAAGGTCTCCTCGCCGCGGCCGGCGAACTGTGCGTACGCGCGCTCGACCTGCGTCCGGTAGGTCTCCAGTGCGCGGCGGAGCTCGTCGCCGGAGAAGCGGGCACGCAGGCCCTCGAGCTCGGTGGGCAGTTCGGCGGCGCGGTGCTGCACGGTCTCGCGCCGGTTCGTGGCGGCGGCGAACGCGTCGGAGAACGCCTTGGCGACGGCAGCCACGGCGGCGTCGCCTGCGCCGAGCGCCGCGAGCAGCGGTGTCGGGCGGTGTTCGGCGGAAGCCCCGTTCGCCGTGTCCGTGACGGTGGGCGCGTCGCCGGGTTCGGGTGCGGAGAAGGCCATGTGGATCACTCCGGATCGTCGGCGCCGGTGTTCTCCCGGCGGAAGGACTGGTAGACCTCGAGCAGCACGTGTCTCTGCCGCTCGGTGAGGTGGGGGTCGGCGAGGACGGCGTCCGTGACGGCGCCCGCCGGGCGTTGCTCGAGGATCCCGGCCCGCACGTAGAGGGCCTCGGCGGAGATCCGCAACGCACGGGCGATCTGCTGCAGGATCTCCGCGGACGGCGTGCGCAGCCCGCGCTCGATCTGGCTCAGGTACGGGTTGCTCACCCCCGCCGTGCGCGCGAGCTGGCGCAGCGAGACCTTCGCGTGCTCCCGCTGGGTGCGGATGTAGGCGCCGATGTCGTCGACGGCCTGCCCGACGGCGCCGCCGACCGGACCACCTGCCCGCTCGCCCGGCATGTCCCGGTCGTCTGCCGTCCCCACGCAACCGACGTTACGCCTGAGTGCTAGCTCCTGCAAGCGCCCTGCTTGCAGGCGGGATGGCTACACCGCGCCGAACGCTAACTGCGAGACCGTGTAGATCACCAACCCCGCCAGCGCGCCCACCACCGTGCCGTTGATCCGGATGAACTGCAGGTCGCGACCCACCTGGAGCTCCACCTTGCGCGAGGTCTCCTCGGCGTCCCACCGCGAGACCGTGTCCGTGATCAGGGTGGTGATCTCCCGGCGGTAGTGCCGCACGACGTAGCCCGCCGCGCCCACCAGCCAGCCGTCGATCTTGCCGCGCAGCTCGGCGTCCGAACTCAGCCGCCTGCCGAGCGCCAGCAACCCGTCGCGCACCCGCAGCCGCAGCGCCGACGAGGGGTCCGCCGCGGCGTCGAGGACGAGGTTCTTGACCGTCGTCCACGCCTGACCGATGAACCGCTGGACCTCGGGGTGCTCGACGACCTGGAACTTGATCCGCTCGACCCGCTCGATCGTGTCGCGGTCGCGCTGCAGGTCGCCGGCGAACTCGACCAGGAACGTGTCGATCGCCTTGCGCAACGGATGCTCCGGGTCGGTCTTCACCCCCCAGGCGAACGTCTGCACCTCGAGGAACACCCGGTCCGCGATGATCCCGTCGACGAAGCGGGGCGACCAGGTGGGCGCTCGCTTCTCGACGATCCGCAGCACGGTCGTGTGGTTCGCGGTCACCCAGTCGTAGGCCTTGTCGCAGACGAGGTCGACGAGCCGGTGGTGCGCGCCGTCGGCCAGGATCCCCTCCAGCACCGCGCCCAGCGGCGGCCCGGCCGGGCGTTCGAGCAACTTGCGGACGAGGACCTGGTCGATGACCTCCTGCACGTCCTCGTCGCGCAGCACGGTGACGACGCCCTTCGCGGCGGTCGCGAGCTCGGCGGTGACGCGATCGGCGTTGGGCACCTGGCCGATCCACTCACCCACGCGCCGCGCGACCTCGATGCGCCCGAGCTTGTCGCGCACCACGTCTTCGGCCAGGAAGTTCTCGCCCACGAAGTCGCCGAGGCTGTCGCCGATCTGGTCCTTCTTGCGGGGGATGATCGCGGTGTGCGGGATCGGCAGACCCAACGGGTGCCGGAAGAGGGCGGTGACGGCGAACCAGTCGGCCAGTGCGCCGACCATCGCGGCCTCCGCCATGGCGCGGATGTAGCCCACCCAGCCGGGCGCCCCGACGGCCTCGCCCCAGCGGGCGAGCAGGAACACCACCGTCGCGCCCAGCAGGAGCCCGGTGGCCAGCATCTTCATCCGCCGCAGGTCGCGTGCCTTGTCGGCGGGTCCGCCCACGCCCAGCCCGACCTCGACGGCGACGCGTCGCGACCGCGGTCCCGGAGGGATTGGGGGCGAGGTGCCCGCGGATGGAGCGGACGCCGGTGATGTCTGCACGAATCCATAGTGCCGCGTCGCGCGGGGAGCTGGCTCTGGCCGGGGCCGGTGTCCTCTGACAACCGGCCCCGGCCGAGAAGGTGGGTGCGGCTGCGCGGCGAGGGAGAAGTGCCCCCTCGGGCGCCGCACCGATTGGCGCATCCGGTGGCTCCCGGCGCGGACCGACGGTCCGCGGCACCGGGAACGAGCCGGGCTACGTGCGAGCGGCGACCGCTGCGGGGAGGCGGTCGTGCTCGTGCACCTCTGCTGTTGCGGCGACCACCGCCGCGACGATCGGACCGACCGGTGACGGACGGTAGCCGGAGAGCGCGGGGGCGACCCGCCAGTGGACCCATCCGTCAGGGGTCTCCGACGGCGGGGCGAGGACGACGGCGCCCGCCGTGCGCAGGACGACGTCGGCGCGATCGGCCAGCGCGGCGGGAAGCGCGCCGCCCGTCGTCACCGGGAACCACCAGCGGCCCGTGGGCGTCGCGGCGACCGGCACGGCCATCCCGGCAGCCCGCAGCTGCGCGCAGACGAGCCGACCGACGGCGGCGGGCACCTCCAGGACGTCGAGCGACGTGCCCGTGGCCAGCAGCAGCCCCGCGGGGACGGCCTCCACGACCGGCCAACCGTGGTCCGTGTACTCCCGGGCAGCTGCACGCAGCTCGGCACCGTAGACGGTCCGGTAGCTGTCCCAGCGCAACATCACCGACTCCTCACCCGCGCCCCCATGACGGTTGCGCGTTTCGTTCCTCTCAACGTCGAGGATGCACGTCCCGCTACGGAACGGGGAGTGGGTAGCGATGACCGTACGTGACGACGAGATGAGCGGGTGCTCTGCGTCACGTGCCGGTCACGACCCGATCGGAGGACCGACGAACGGCAGGGCGACCGGTCCGCGACCACAGATCGACGGGCGGGCGGCAGGATGGACGTCGACGAACGCCGCCGACGGCCCGGAGGTGCGACCGGTGGTCGCCCGGGGAGCACTGTTCCCCCGGCCGACGGACGCACGGGGCCGGAAAACGCCGGTGCCGGCGACCCGTGGAGGGTCGCCGGCACCAGTTCCGGCCGATGGCCGGTTGCAGTCGTCGGTCAGACGTCAGATGGGCCGGACCGTGTCGGCCTGCGGTCCCTTCGCGCCCTGGCTCGCCTCGAAGGCGACGCGCTGGTTCTCCTCGAGGGTGCGGAACCCGTCGCTCTGAATGGCCGAGTAGTGGACGAAGACGTCCGGGCCGTTGTCGTCAGTCGCGATGAAGCCGAAGCCCTTCTCGGCGTTGAACCACTTGACGGTGCCCTGCGGCATACCTGATCTCCCACATGTGAAGCGGATCCGACCGGCACCGTGCCGGCCGGTGGCTGCGCGGACACCGCGAGGAGAAGGACCTTCACACCGTGGAGTCCACTGTCATGAGCCCTGCCGATCGGCGTCGTCGGACGGTCCGGGCCGGAAGGGCTCGCTCTCCACGGTCGCGTGGCGGGCGACGAGGAAATACGACTGCAACCGGCGCAGAATCTATCACGCCAAGATCCACGGCCCGTCCGGGTCGGCCCTTGTTTCAGTGGCGCGGGGACGGCCGCGGAGCCGGTTCGGCGCTCTCGCCGAGCGGCCGCTTCGCCGGCGAGGCGCAGCTGCCGTCGCCGTCCGCCCACCGCTGCGGGAGCTGCTGCGTGGCGTGCACGTGCAACCCCATCCGGACGGCGTTGCGGCCGGACCGCTTGGCGGCGTACAGAGCCGAATCGGCGACCTCGAGCAGGCCGTCGAGGTCCGCCGCGTCGTCGGGGAACGACGCGCCGCCGACCGACACGCTGAGGTCGCCCACGGTCAGGGCCCCGTCCGCGGTGGCGACCTCCACGCCGAGTGCGTCGACACGACGGCGGATCCGGTCCGCGACGGCTTCCAGCTCGACCCGGTCGTAGCCGGCTCCGTCGTGCCCGGGAAGCATGATCACGAACTCCTCGCCGCCGAACCGTCCGACGAGGTCGTTGTCGCGCACCTCCGCGCGGAGGGCCTCGGCCACCGACATGAGCACCCGGTCGCCCGCCAGGTGGCCGTGCCGGTCGTTCACGAGCTTGAAGTGGTCGAGATCCAGGATGAGGACGGCGGCGCCTCCCTGGTTGCGCTGCGCCCGCTGCAGCACCCGATGGGCGCGGTCCTGCCAGGCGGCGGCGTTGAGCAGGCCGGTCTTGCCGTCGATGCTCGCGACCTCCTGGAAGTGCCGCACGAGAACGGCACGGTGCAGGACGACGAGTGGTGGCAGCACCAGCAGTGCGTGCAGCGGGCTCGTCGACGAGATCGCCCCGGCGGCGAGCGCGCCCATCGACAGCGTCGCGAGTTCGAGGACGACCTCGTCGCCGTGGCCGAGCAGCTGGCGGAACGTGCGCTCGGGGGCGCTGAGGACGACGGCGCCGACGACGAGGCACGTGTTCACGGCGGTGTAGCAGAGCAGCGCCGTGACGATGGCGGCCAGACCCGACCCCGAGCCGAACACGTCCGAGTTGTCGACGTAGGCCACGGCCCCCGCGGCCGCGTGCACCGCCAGCACGACGGTTGCGGTGGTGAAGAGCCAGCGGTAGGCCGGGTTCCGCGTGGGTCGCCACACCCGGAGATAGAGGTGGAGGTAGATCACGATGACGGTGAGGGTCGCCAGCAGGGGCGGCAGCAGCAACGCGGCGGCGAACGTCCACACCGAGCTCAGGTCGACGTGCGGGCTCGGCGTGACCCGCCGGCGCATCCGCTCGACCCGGAGCGCGATCTCTGTGTGCAGGACACCGGCCACCGCGAGCGCCGCGAGAACGGTGGCGCCGTGCCCGGTCAGCCGCCCGGCACCACGTACGACGTCGGTGACGAACAGGACGACGGCCAGCAACTCGACGACGAGCACTGAGCTGAGCAGGCGGGCAGGCAGTGCCCATACCCCCCACCGAGTGACCCGGAACGGGCTATGCGGTGACAGTTGCGCACCCCCGTACCTCTAGGACCGCTCGGCCGTTCATCCTCGGCTCGTCTCCTCGGTCAGCGGATCGTAACCGCGCGCCGACGCTGGTGTCACCAGTGACGGGAGGCGCAGGAGCGCAGTGGGGACCCGTGAGCACGAGCCCGCCTGACGCACCGGCCAGGAAGGAGGCGGCGATGCGCAACTGGAACTGGTGACCGCCGAGTCTGGAGAACCCGAACGACGCGGAAGGAACAGCCGTGCGCAACTGGAACTGGTGACCTCGGGCGACCACGAGCACCGACGGCCGCGGAATGGTGCCCGCCGTGCACATCTCACGCCGGTGACGGTGCCATCACGATCGGCGGTGTCATCCCATCGGGGATGTTGCGCGCGGCCAGGATCGAGCGAGAGAGAGACGACGGTTCCGCGGCGCGGGTCCTGTCGGGCGCCCGAGAACGCGGGTCGACCAGCGGGAAGTAACGCCGGACAACCGGGCGACGAGTTCGGTCGAGGTTGCACGAGAGTTGCCTGCGGTGCGCCGATCGGATTATTTCGAGCGACGAACGGTCGACTGCGCGCGAAATGCGGTCGCGACATGTGTGGAGCAGAAATATCGAAGACCGAAATAACTCAATCATAATCTGTGATCTGCATCACATTTGACGTAACTGAGTGTTGAAGCGTTCGTTGCCCTCTGTGGACAAGTCTCGGGGGCTGCGTCCGTCCACAACGCTCTGACCTGCACATCCCTTCACGAGGCGTGTACAGATACGTACCACTGGATCACTCTGGGTCACCGACCCCCTGCGTAACAGCCCCCCGGACGGCTCCGAAAAGCTGGCGAAGGACCTCACCGGTTCACTCCGTTTGAAGGGGAAGGGGCATACCACCCATGCAGTCGTCGAGGATCTTCATCGTGGGTTCGGGCGTCGTGGGGACCGCCACCGGAGAGGGGTTCCTCGCCGCCGGACACGAGGTCACCTTCGTCGACATCTCGGCGTCCCGCATTCGTGAGCTGCAGTCGCGCGGCCACGACGTGCGGACGGAGTTGGACCTGAGCGGCGAGTCCGACTCCTTCATCTTCCTGACGCTGCCGACGCCGCACGCGGGCTACGAGTACGACCTCCGCGCTTTCTCCGCCGGCAGCACGGCGGTCGGCAAGGCCCTCAAGGCTTCGCCCGCACGTCACACTGTGGTCGTGCGCTCCACCGTTCCGCCCGGCACCACCGAGGGCCTTGTCAAGAACCTCCTGGAGGAGAACTCCGGAATGGTCGCCGGCGAGGGCTTCGCGCTCGCCTCGAACCCCGAGTTCCTCCGCGCCGTTTCCGCGGCCGAGGACTTCCGGAACCCCTGGATGACGGTCATCGCCAGCCGCGACCCGCAGACCGTCGAGCGCCTGCGCCTGCTGCTCTCCCCGTTCGGCGGCGACATGCGCACCTTCAGCAACCCGGCCGAGGCCGAGTTCGTGAAGTGCTCCCACAACATCTTCAACGCGGCGAAGATCAGCTTCTGGAACGAGATGTGGCTGGTCGCCCGCGAGATCGGTCTCGACCTCGACCCGATCGCGGCGACGGTCGCGAAGTCCGCCGAGGGTTCGATCAACCCGCAGTACGGCATCCGCGGCGGCGCCCCCTACGGCGGGGTCTGCCTGCCCAAGGACACCTGCGGCTTCCTCGGCTTCGCCGACGGCGTCGGGGTGGACATGCCGCTGCTGCGGGCCGTCGTCCAGGTCAACGAGCACCTGGAGAAGGTGGTCAGCAACGAGGTCGAGGCCGCCGCCGAGCAGGCGGTCCCGAACACCGATCGCGCATGACGTTACCTCTCTATTACTACGTGCTGGGCACGCCTCTGGGCGTGCTCGGCCTGTTCCGCTGGGCGTGCTGGCTGATCCGGCGCGTCCCGGCGGTGCTCTACAAGCCCGTCGTGAACGGCTACCGCACGTCCATGAGCATCGCGGTGCCGGTCTACCAGGAAGACCCGATCATCTTCGAGACGGCGATCCAGTCATGGCTCGCCAACAACGTCGAAGAGGTCATCCTCGTCATCGACGCGTCGGACAAGGTCTGCCAGGAGATCGCCTCCCGGTACCCGGTGACGGTCGTGATCACGGACGTCCCGGGCAAGCGCGACGCCCTGGTCAAGGGCTGGAACGCGGCGTCGACCGAGCTGGTCGCACTGGTCGACTCCGACACCATCTGGGCGCCCGACGTGGCGGCCGAGGTGTGCAAGCCGTTCGCGGACCCCCGCATGGGCGGCGTCGGCACGCGGCAGAGCGTGTACGGCAGCACGGGCCTGCTGTCCCGGCTGACCGACATGTTCCTCGACCACCGCTACTTCGACGAGAACGCCAGCCAGAGCTTTCTCGGCAAGGCCGTGTCCTGCCTCTCCGGACGCACCGCGGTGTACCGCCGCTCCGTGCTGATGCAGATCCAGCAGGAGTTCATGGGCGAGACGTTCTGGGGCGTGCCCTGCCTGTCGGGCGACGACAAGCGCCTCACAACGCTCACCCTGGAGCACGGCTACCTGACCTACATGCAGCGCACCGCGCAGGTCTGGTCGACGTTCCCGGACAGCCCGCGGGTGTTCCGCAAGCAGCGGCTGCGCTGGGCGCGCAACACCTGGCGGTCGGACCTGCGGGCACTGTCGCGCCGCTGGGTCTGGAGCCACCCGTTCCTCGCCTACACCATGGTCGACAAGGCGCTGAGCGGCTTCACGGTGCTGCTGGGTCCGATCTTCATGGCCATCGCCCTGATCAGCCAGAACTGGATCTTCGCCGCGGTGCTCGCGCTGTGGTGGCAGATCAGCCGGTCGGCGAAGCTGCTGCCGCACCTGTACCGGCGACCCTCGTCGTTCTTCTTCATCCCGGCCTACGTCGTGTTCTCGTGGGTCATGGCGATCATCAAGCTGCACGCCCTGGTGACGATCCGCAAGCAGCGGTGGCTCACCCGCCAGGTCGCCGTCGAGAACGGCGAGGTCGTGCGCACCGAAGGGGCCGCCGACGACGCCGCGGAGAACGCGGCTCTGGCGGACCCGCTGACCGAACCGCTCAAGCAGCCGCAGCCGGTCGGGTACGGCGCCTCCCCCGTCGCACTCACCGAGCCGGTCGCCACGGCCGCCATGGTCGGGACCCCGGGCGGTGCAGCGTCGCTCCCCACGGCGCCCGTCCGGACGGAGCACCCTCGGCCGCACCCCCAGCCGCACCCCCAGCCGCACCCGCACGCCCAGCCACAGCCGGGGCCGCGACCGTCTCCGCGACCGCACCCGGGCGCGCATTCGGCGTCACCGGCGCCGCACTCCCCGCAACCCGCTCCGCGTCCGCAGCCCAACCCGCGCCCCCAGCCGAACCGGAGGGCGCAGCCAGGAGTACCCGCATGAGCAGCTCCACGAGCAGGCACTGGATGCGCAGGCTTCTCGCCGGCGCCACAGTCGCGACGCTGGTGGGAATCGCCGCACCGGTCGGAGCCGCCGAGGCCGCAGAGGCGGCACCGGCGGCTCTGCTGTTGGCGCAGACCGGCACCGGTGACGCCGGCGGCGCGGGCAGCACCGGTGGTGGTGCCGGCGACGCCGGAGGCGGCTCGGGCTCCGGCGGAGGCGGCACCGGCGGTGGTGCCGGTGGCGGTGGCACCGGCGGAGGTGGAGCCGCAGGCGGCGGGGCCGCAGGCGGCGGGGCGGCAGGCGGCGGCAACGCCGCGGGTCAGGCCGCAGCCGAGGCAGCCGCACAGCAGCAGGCCGCTGCCGCCGAGGCGCGCGAGGCCGCCCAGGAGCGGGCCGAAGCCGCCAGTAAGGCCGCCAAGGAGAAGGCGCAGGCCGAGAAGGACGCCGCCGAGGCGGCACGCAAGGCCGCCGAAGCACAGCGCAAAGCCGCCGAGCGGGCCGCGAAGGCTGCGGCGCAGGCCGCTGCCGCGGCGGCGAAGGCCCGCGAGACGTGGGACCGGCGCGGACGGCCGAAGAAGCTGATCATCGTGCGGCCGTCGGGCATCGACGCGATCACCAACGGCAGCCTCACCAAGCGCACCCCGCGGTCGGGATCGGTGACGCTGCAGGCGCTGAGCCGGATCGTGCCCAACTCGTTCCTGACCATCGACGGCGACACCGCGAAGCTGAACTCCGCAGTGGTCCTGACCCCGCAGACGACACTCGACATCAGCGGCATCAAGACGCTGACGCTCGGCGGCGGCGACTCCCCGACCGAGGCCGCGTTCCTCTACACCGGCAGCGGTCGGATCCTCGTCGACGGCGTCACCGTGACGTCGGCGAACAAGGACGGCCAGCCGCTGGCGATGAACTCGCAGGGCCGTCCGTACATCGTCGTCTCCTCCCGGGGGCGTTTCGAGGCCACCGACTCCACGCTGAGCGACCTCGGCGTGCAGCCCACCGGCACGGACAAGGGCGATCCCGGCATCTCCTTCAACACCGACTCCACCGGGGCACTGGTGCGCACGCAGCTGCTGCGCAACACCACCGGGGTGGAGCTGTCGAAGTCCAAGAACATCAAGCTCGAGGGCGTCACCGCGACCGAGTCGTGGTCGGACGGGTTCCTCCTGCAGGGCGACGTGGGCACGACGCTCACGGACGTCAAGGCCGAGCGTAACGGGGGCAACGGCGTCGCCGTCACCGGCGAGAGCTCGGGCCGGGAGATCCACAACATCACCACCACCGGCAACCACTCGTACGGAGTGGCCGTGGTCGGCCAGACCAGGCTGCAGGTCAACAACATCAACGCGACCGGCGACGGCGCGGGCGGGCTCCGGGTCAACCGGTGCACCGACTGCGTCGTGCGCGACGTCACGACCGAAGACCAGCCGATCGGGCTGTACATGCACGTGAACACCACCAACGCGACCCTGCAGAACCTGCAGATGACCGGCGGACGGCGCGGGATCGTGGTGGAGAAGACCACCAAGGGCGCGACGATCAGCAGCACGACGGTCGACGGCGCCCGGGTGGCCGGGATCGCGATCGGCGGCCACGACGTCACGCTGGACGGCGTCTCCGTGAGCGACTCGCGCACAGGCGTCCGCGTCGAGCGCGGTGCGGGCAACATCGTGGCGAACGCGCTGAAGCTCAGCGGAGGCCAGGACGGCCTGGTGACCACTGCCGGCACCACCGGAGTGGTCATCAAGGACATGCGGGCCGACGGGGTCGAGAACGACGCGGTCCGCAACTTCTCCCCCGGCGCGCAGATTCTCGGTGGCCAGATCAACGGTGGCCTCACCGGGATCGACGCCGAGGCGGCGACCACGATCACCGGGGTGTCGGTGAGCCTCTCCAACGAGGGCATCCGCGCCCGGACGTCGGAGCCCGTCACGGTGGACGACGTCACCGTGGACGCGGTGACCGTCGGGATGAACGTCGCCGTCGGCACGCCCGTCGTCCTGACGAACTCGCGGGTGCACGCCCTCGAGGCGGTCCGCGGCCAGTTGGAGCCGACCGGCACGGGCAACGACCTGAGCCTGCCGGCGATCAACCTGCTCGGTGCGATCGGCGTGCCGCTGATCATCCTGGCGCTGGTGCTCGAGGCATTGCACTCACTGCGCCAGCGCCGCTACGGCGGAGGCAACCGGCACCTGCCGCCGTCCCTGCCGGCGACCGCCTGAGGAACCGGAACACCATGAACGCGACACGCACACTCACCGTCCGGGTGGCCACGCTCGTGGCCGCCGCCGGACTCCTGCTCTCCGGATGCGGCAGCACGGCGCCGAACGCACTGGTCCGGCGTGACGTCGCGCCGGCCGCAACGTCGGACGTCACCAAGCCCTGCACCCGCGAAGCGGCGGGGACGGCGGCCCCGGCGACCGAGCAGGCACCGGCCGGACTGGCCGCGACCTTCGACGCCGCCGGCGACAAGATCGTCCTCAGCGGGGGTCAGAACGTCACCCTCCCCGCGCTGAGCGCGAAGCTCAACAAGCCGGATCTGCTCAAGGAGACCGCTCCCGGCGAGTGGCTGCTGGGCAAGACCATCGAGATCAACCAGGGCGCCTCGCTCAAGATCGCGGCGCCGACGGTCCGGTGGCTGAAGCTGCGGAGCGACGACGCCGGCAAGTACACCTCGGTGAGGGCGCTCGGCGGCGGCATCGACATCAGCGGCACCTGCATCACCTCGTGGAACGAGGCCAAGGGGACGGTCGACGAGGACTACCTCAACGGCCGCGGGTTCATCCTGGCCCGCGACGGCGCGCAGATGACGATCGACAAGGCCGAGTTGCAGTACCTCGGCTTCGGTGACGTCGAGTCGTACGGCCTCGCGTGGCGTACCGAGGGCAGCGGCGGGCACATCACGAACAGCCTCATCGCGCACCTGTACTTCGGGCTCTACAGCTTCGACGTCGGCGGCCTCACGATCAGCGACAACGAGGTCCGCGACAACGTGCTGTACGGCATCGACCCGCACACCGGCTCGCACAACCTGACGATCGAGCGCAACGTCGTCCACGACAACGGCAAGCACGGGATCATCCTCGCCGAAGACTGCGTCGACAGTGTGATCCGCGACAACGTCGTCTACCGCAACCAGCACCACGGGATCGTGCTCTACCTGCACTCCGACCGGAACGTGATCGAGGGCAACGAGACGTTCGGCAACGCCGCGCAGGGCATCAACATCAACGAGGCGTCGAACAACACGATCAAGTCGAACCGGGTCTACGACAACATCGAGTCGGGCATCGGCATCGGCCAGACCGCCAAGGACAACGTCGTGCAGGACAACGACGTCCGCGGCAACCAGCAGGACGGGCTGCGGCTGGTCAGCGAGGCCAGCCAGACCGACGTGCGCAACAACGTGATCGGCGAGAACGTGCGCTACGGCGTGTACGTCGACAGCGACGGGCCGTTCGCGATGGCCGGCAACACGATCTGGGCGAACCGCACGGGCGTGATGCTGAAGGGCAACACGAACAACCCGGCGAGTGGGAACAGCATCTTCAGCAACACGGAGATGGACGTCAAGAACGGCTGATCTCGCCGCTCCCCGGAACGGCCGGTGCCCTGCGGGGTGCCGGCCGTTCGGCTTTCCGGCGGGTCCGGCTACCCGGCCTGCGCTGCGGCCGCGACCCAGTCCATCGCCCCATCCACCGTCGACCGGCTCTCGGCGTCGTACGGCCGCACCTCGAAACCGTGCGCCGCGTGCGGGATGTCGAGCACCTCGAGCGACGCGTCCGCGTCCCGGGCGGCGCTGACGAAGGCGTCCTGGACGTGGGCGAAGAAGGGGTACTCGTCGCCGACCCGCAGGAGGAGCTTGGGCAACGCCGGGTGCGTCGCCACGGCCGCGACCGCGTCGAAGCGCGACCCGTCGCCCGGCCAGTCCGGTGGCGGGCCGAGCACCGGATAGGTCCAGGCGATGCCACGGACCCTGTGGGCGGATTCCACGTCGTGGAAGAACGGCAGACCGTTCAGGGTGGCCATGTCGCGCATCGGATCAGAACCGCAGGGGTCGTGCCAAGCGCAACAGCCACGGGCACCGACGGCCGTTGCGGCGGACAATGATCGTCATGGCCACCGTCGCGGAGCTCATGCACCAGAACCTGTTCGACATCTTCAACGAGAGGGATCCCGAGCGCCGGGGCCGGGCCATCGCGCTGACCTACGCCGACGACGTCGTCTTCCACGATCCCGAGGGCTCGGTCACCGGCGGTCGAGCGGTCGGTGACAAGGCCCAGGCCCTGCTGGACCAGGCACCCGGGTTCGTCTTCGCCGCCCGGGGGCCCGTGTACACGAGCGCCGGCAGCCTGGGCGTCCTCGCCTGGCGGTTCGGGCCCGCGGACGGCGACCCGGTCGCCACGGGGATGGACGTCGCGCTGGTCGAGAACGGGCTCATTCAGACGCTGCACACGGTCGTCGACGGCTGACGCCGGGAGCGACGACGATCTCGGTGTCCGGGTCGACGTCGAGCTCCGTGGTGCCGGCCACGACGACCGTCGCCTTCGTCCAGGGCTGTTCGCGGAGCATCAGGGGCAGTTCCTCGGCAAGCCACGCGGCGACGTGCTGTCGCTGAGCGACGGAGTCGCCGTCGCGGGCCACCAGCCGGCGTTCCTGCTCGTCCAGGTCGCCCTGCACCCAGATCGAGGCGTCGATCCACGGGGCGAACTCCTCGCGGATGATCCCGGTGCCCTCGACCCACACGATGTCGGCGCCAGCTGCGACGCGGATCGTGCCGGGTCGATCGTGCTCGATCCACGCAGGCGGCCGGAAGTCGACCGCCTCTCCCTGGTGCAGAGGGCGCAGGATGCTCTCGACCATCAGCTCGCCCCAGTCGAAGTACGCCTGGTTCCACGCGACGTCGTCGGTGTGGACGATCCCGGACAGGGGGACGAGCGCCCGCAGCCGTTCGACGAGGGTGGACTTCCCTGCGCCACCGCGGCCGTCGATCGCGATCACACGCGGACGTCCGGCGACGTCGGGTGCCGCCGCGCGTAGCCGCTGCAGAACGCCGGCGAGCTTCTCGACCCGCCAACCCGTGGCCTCGACCTCACCGGGATGCAGACGCATCCACGACCTCCTCATTTCGTCCTATACGGAGAGCAGTGCTGTGACCTGCCGGGCCGCGTCGGTGAGCATCGTCGTCAGCGCCGATGGGTCGATCCTGTCGGCGCGGAAACGCGGGATCGTGAAGGTGAGGGATCCGGCGACGGCTCCGTCCGCGAAGAAGGGGGCGGCGAGCCCGAAGGCGTCGGGGACACGTTCGCCTTCGGCCTGGGCCCATCCGGCCTCGCGGATCTGCTGCAGATCCCGCTCCAGCTGCTCGAGGGTGGTGGGTGAGCGTGGCGTGATGGGCTGTAGTGACTGGCTGCGCACGATCTCGGGCGGGCAGTGGGCGAGGATGGATTTGCCGGCGGCGCCGGCGTACAGGGGGATCGGTGTTCCGACGCCGAGGCTGTACTCGATGGGAGCGCTGCCACGGGCTTCGGCAGCGAAGACAGCGGTGGCGGTGGCGGGGTCGTAGACAGTGAGCCCCACGGTTTCTCCACTGGCCTGCGCGAGCGTGTGTGCCGCATCGTGGACGAGTTCGGCGATGTTCCACTCGGGTCCGATGGTGGCCGCCCAGCGCAGGAGGAGCGGGCCGGTCGCCATGCGGCGTTCGGTCGTGAGAACCGCCAGTCCTGAGGTCAGCGCGGTGGTCCGGAGTCGTGCTGCTGTGGCCTCGTTGGCGCTCAGCTTGCGGGCGAGCTCGGCGCCGGTGGGGGTGCCGGAGGGCTCGGCGACGAGGATCTCCACAAGGCGCTGGATGCGCCCGAGCGCGGTGGCGTCGGCGCTCGACGGGGCGGCGGGGCGCTCGGTGGGAGCCGGCTGCCGGGCCGCGTCCTCGATCGCGTCTGCGGTCTTGCGCACGATGGGGCCGAGGCGTTCGAGGTCCGTGTCGGTGGTGTCGTGCCGCAGGCGGGTGGCGGACACGGACCCGACGAGACCGGGCGCGATCTGCAGAGGGGACGCGACGCCGGCGGCGAGCGGGATGTGCTGGCCCACACTGATCACGAAGCCGACCTTCCGGGCGGTCTGCAGGGCCTCGTCGAGATGGTTCGGGTCGACGACGGTGTCGGCGCTGTAGCGGGCGAGGTCAGCGCCGAGCACGTCGACGCCTACCGCGGAGAGAATCGCGCGTCCGGCGGCGCCGGCGTGCAGGGGTAGCTCCATTCCGGGTTCGAGGTGGTAGCGGATCGGGCCGGCCTGCCGGCGCAGCAGTGCGATGAACGCGGTGTCGGGCCGCGGGCCGTGCACGGCGAGCATGACGGTGGCGTCCGCGGCCCGGCTGAGCTCGTCCATCACCTGCGGTGCACGACGCAGCAGGGGGTGGCGGTCGTGCAGCACCCTGGCGAGAACCCGTAGTCGCGGCCCCACCGAGTAGGTCGCGTTGGCATCGACGCGGGCGAGACCGCGTGCGGTCAGCCCCTGCAGGATCCGGTTCACCGTACTGCGGCTCAGTTCGACAGCCTCGGCAAGCTCCCGCACACCCCAGCCCTGACCACGATGCCTGGTGATCAACGCGTCGAGGACGGCGACGATCCGGTCGTTACCGGGGACCGCCTCGGCGGACTGCTCGCTCACCTCAGCCTCATCCTCTCCACTCGCTTGATCATGGCGCGCCCTGCCGGCTGCCATCATGCATGATCACCTGCACAAATATCGGGACAGCGTCTCAAGTTACCCTTGACAGTCCGCGAGGACAGTCCCACACTTCACTCATCGCTTTGGGACACTGTCCCAAAATACAAGACATAGAGTCAGACCGCAAAGGAGCAGTCATGTCGACGACCGATCTCGAGATCCTTCCACCGCCCACACCCGAGCGGCAGGCGAAGGCGAAGAAGGCGACGGGCGTCGCCGTGTTCGGCACCTTCATCGAGTACTACGACTTCAGCGTCTACGGCTACGTCGCCGCGACGCTGGCGATCGTCTTCTTCCCCAGCGACAACCCGACGATCGGCCTGCTCAACACGCTGCTGGTGTTCGGGTCGGCGTTCCTGGTCCGCCCGCTGGGCGCGATGTTCTTCGGCTGGCTCGGCGACCGCAAGGGCCGGCGGGTCAGCCTGATCGCCAGCATCATCCTGATGGGCACGGCGGCCGGGCTGACCGGCCTGTTGCCCGGTTACGCCGAGATCGGGGTGCTGGCGCCGATCCTGCTGGTCGTCCTGCGCATGGCCCAGGGCTTCTCCACCGGCGGTGAGATCGGCGGGGCGGCCAGCTTCATCCGTGAGTGGGCCGCGCCCGACCGGCGCTCGCTCTACATCTCGTTCATCCCCTCGGCCGGGAACCTGGGCAAGGGCGCCGCAGCCGGCATCGCCGCGCTCGCCGCCTCCCTACTGTCGGAGCCGGCGATGGAGTCTGGGGCTGGCGCATCCCGTTCCTGCTGGCCATCCCGCTCGCCGCGCTGGTGCTCTACATGCGGCTGCAGGTCGAGGACAGCCCCGAGTACGTCGAGGAGCAGGCCAAGAACCACACCACCGACAAGCCGATCGCCGAGGTGTTCCGCAGCTACAAGGCCCCGCTGGCCAAGGTGACCGCCATCGCGCTGGTGCAGAACATCGGTACCTACATCGGCACGGTGTTCGTCGCGGTGTACTTCTCCAGCGTCCTCGGCTTCTCCAAAGGCGCGGCGTCGACGATCGTGCTGGTCGCCGTCCTGCTTGCCGCGGTGTTGATCCCGGTGGCCGGCCAGCTCGGCACCCGCATCGGCGGCAAGCGCCTGCTGGTGTGGTCGTACCTGGCCTACATCGTCATCACCATCCCGACGTTCATGCTGATGAACCAGCACTCGGTCGGTCTGGCGATGCTCGGCCTCGCCATCGGAATGATCCCCTACGCGCTGTGCCAGGCCGGCACCTACACGGTCATCCCCGAGTTCTACCCGGTCAAGGTCCGCCACACCGGCGTCGCGTTCGGGCACAGCGTCGGCGCCGTGATCGGCGGAGGCGGCGGTCCCTACCTGGCCACCTGGCTGACCGGCGTCACCGGCAGCACCTTCATCCCGGCCTACATCCTCGTGCTCTCCGGCGCCCTGGGCCTGGCCGTGGTGCTGCTGGGCGTGCGCCGCAACACCACCGAGGCCGGCCACCTCTACCGCTGACGACCGCGGGCCGGCTCCACCGCTTCGCCCTCCTCGCGGCACCTCGCCGCACGCCGCCTCCATCGCACCGAAGGACTCACCCATGACCGTCACCTACGTCTCCGACCCCGTCCACGCGGACGTTCTCGCCGAACTCCGCCAGCTCGGCGAGGTGCACCTCGGCTACGGGCCGACCGCCGTCGCCTACCAGCAGGTGCGCGACGTCGTCGAGGCCGTGATGCTCCGCTCCGAGACCTTTGACCGCGACAAGATCGCCGACTCGCCCCGCCTGCGGATCATCGCCCGCCACGGGGTCGGCTCGGACAACGTCGACCTCGACGCCGCCACCGACGCCGGCGTGTGGGTCACCATCACACCCGGCCGCAACGCCCGCGCCGTCGCCGAACACGTCTTCGCCCTCGCCCTCGCGCTCGGCCGCAAGATCCCCGTCGCCGCGGGCAGGACGCGGGACGGGTTCTGGTCGCAGAACAAGGCCGAGCTGACCGGGTTCGAGCTGCACGGCCGCGCACTGGGCCTGCTCGGGCTGGGAAGCATCGGATCGATCGTGCTGCAGATCGCCCGCGGGTTCGGCATGCAGGTCCTGGTCACCGACCCGGTCCTGGACCACGCGCAGGTCGCCGCCCTCGGCGCCCGCAAGGTCGAGTTCGACGAGCTGCTCGCCGGCTCCGACGTGCTCAGCCTGCACGTCCCGCTGGTCGCCTCGACCCGGCACATCATCGACGGCCCTGCCCTGGCCCGGCTGCGCCCCGGTGCCGTACTGATCAACACCTCCCGAGGAGGGCTGGTCGACGAGCAGGCGATGGTGGCGGCCCTGCGCTCCGGCCGCCTGCGCGGCGCGGGGCTCGACGTGCTGGAGGCCGAGTCCGTCGACATGAAGAACCCGCTGCCGCACAACATCCTGCCGATCTCCGAGCTGGACAACCTCATCGTCACCCCGCACGTCGCCGGGCAGACCGAGGAGTCCCTGCGCGAGGTCGGTCGCGCCGCGACCGCCTGCATCCGCCAGGCACTCGCCGGGGCCGTGCCCGACCACCACCTCAACACCGTGCACGTGCCCGCCGCCTGACACCCGCACACCGCCGCCGGGGCCACCCGGCGGCGCCCGGCGCTCACCTTCTTCTGATTCGAGGACATCCATGTTCATCAACGCCCCCACCGACACCCTCACCCTCACCGACCCCTGGCCGCGCGTCGACCGTGACTTGCTGAACCGCTTCGCCAAGGCGCCCGCGGCCAACATCGGCGACGTCTTCGACCGGCTGCTGGTCATGGACGGCGGGATCCGGCCGTTCACCGCCGCGACCCGGCTCGTCGGCACCGCCCTGCCGATCCTCACCCGCGCCGGCGACAACCTCGCCATCCACCGCGCCCTCGACGACGCCCAGCCCGGCGACATCCTCGTCATCAACGGCCAGGGCGACCTCAGCCGAGCCCTGATCGGCGACCTCATCGGCGAGATCATGGTTTCGAAGGGCGTCCTCGGCGCCGTCATCGACGGCGCGGTCCGCGACGCCGAAACCCTCGCCGCCCAGGGCCTCGTCGTCTTCGCCCGGGCCGCCACACCCGCCGGCCCCTTCAAGAACGGCCCCGGCGTCATCGGAGCACCCGTCGCGGTCGGCGGTGTCGTCGTCTCGGCCGGCGACCTCATCGTCACCGACTCCGACGGAGTCGTGCTCGTGCCCCGCCACCGCGCCACCTGGGCTGCCGAGCAGGTCGACCAGGTCATCGAGAAGGAAGAAGCGCTGCGCCGCCGAATCGTCGCGGCGCGCGGATAGTCCGGGAACGCGGCGGAACTACAGGTCAGGCCCGTGTCCGCGGTGCTCCGGCAGCATCAAGCGCCGCGGCTGTCGCCGCTGCTGCCCGGCGAGCGGCCTCGCCGACCGGGAGTGCCCGGAACTCCGGCGTGTTGACCTCGACGCACCACGGGCCAGTGAAGCCGTTGCGGAGCACGGCCCGCAGCAGGCCGGCGACGTCCAGCTCACCCTCCCCCGGGAGCCGCCGCGCGGCTCGGGCGTGCACAAGGTAGTCGCCGTGCACCCGCGGGCCGTCGTTGAGCTGCACCGCTGCGATCGGCCCCGTCAGGGCGTCAGGGGTGCCACCGTTGTTGAAGAAGTGCCACACGTCGACCATCTGGCCGAGATTGGGCGCCTGGGCCTGACGCAGCAGCTCGGGGACGACGGAGGGCCCTGCCAGCACGGACCAGGGGAACGCCTCCACAGCGACCTGCAGGCCGCGTCCCGCGAGTCGTCGGGCGAGCTCCTCCAGCCGTCTTCCCGCCACGCCCAGATCGAGCGGGACGTTGCCGCGGAACTCCCCGGCGCTGACATGCCGACCACCGAAAGCGTCTGCCACCGCCTCGATCCGGCGCACTGTGCGATCCAGCTCGGCCGGGTCGGTCGCCAGCGCCCAGCCGCCGAGGAACTCGATCTCCACCACATGCAGGCCGGTGTCCGCCAGCACGGCCTGCATCCCCGGGACGTCGAGCCCGGACGCAACCGTCCGAGGCAGGTCGTCGGCGTGCAGCCCGATTCCGGTGAATCCCGCCGCTGCGGCTGCTCGGCACCGCTCGACGAACGAGTACCGAGGTTCCTCTGCGAAGCCGGCCCCGGTCAGCGTGAAGAAGCTCGCGACCAGATCGAAGCCGCCGGAGTCGTCAGCCACGGAAGGCGACAACCTCGATCATGAACCGGGCGTTCTCGCCCTTGCGGCCGAAGTCCGAGGCCTCGATCGCCGACCGCGCCGGCCGGTGCTCGCCGAACCGCTCGGCCCACACCTGGTTGAACACCGGTCGATCGCGCTGCAGCGCACGCATGACGATGCCCACACGCACGACGTCGGTCAGGTCAGCGCCCGCTGCGGCGAGGATGGCGACCAGGTTCGCGAACACCTGCTCGGCCTCGTCGCGCGCCTCGACTGGGATCGCGTGCGTCGCGGGGTCGGCCCCGAACAGCGCCGACACGTAGATCCACCCGCCCGCCTCGACGGCTTGGGGAACCGGGCCGGTGTGCGACGGCGCGCCCTCCGTGTGGATGATCTGCACGTACCCCTCCGACCCCGACCGCTGGGCCGGTGACACCCGAGCCTCGCTCGACAGCAGGTCAACCCGACCGTGCCAGCAAGATCGCACAAAAAATCCCTGACCGCACGAGTGCGGATCAGGGAGGCGTGGCCAGGGGCGGGGTCGAACCGCCGACCTTCCGCTTTTCAGGCGGACGCTCGTACCAACTGAGCTACCTGGCCGGGCACCGACCCCGAGGACCGGTGATGGTGCGACCCAGACGGGACTCGAACCCGCGACCTTCGCCGTGACAGGGCGACGCGCTAACCAACTGCGCCACTGGGCCTTGCTGTAGAGCCGTACCCCCAACGGGATTCGAACCCGCGCTGCCGCCTTGAAAGGGCGGTGTCCTAGGCCGCTAGACGATGGGGGCTTGGACGGCCGGAGCCATCCCCGCCCTCCAACGGCTTTCCGTTGGGAGCTTCACCAGCATAGGACACCATCCCTCCCCCTATCGAACCGGGGTCGGAGCGCGATGTCCGCGCTGGTCAACGCCCGACGGGCGGAGGCTGGTCCGGGTGCGTGGCGATGAGGCCGAGCATGTCGAGGAGCCGGCGCAGATCGTCCGGGTCGTCGCAGTTGCGGGCGACGACGAGCCGGGCCCGGTGGATCTGGTCGTCCGACACCCGGTAGGCGTCTGCCGCGGTACGTGGACCGGGGATCGACCCGTTGGGACCGGGGCGCTCCTCGCCGACATCCCGTCGTGCGCTGCCGATGCTCATCGACGCTTCCCCCGCTCCGGTCGCCCGACTGATGGCATGGGGGTAGCGCGGGAACCGCGACGTCCCCTTCTTTCACGCAAAGACCGGGCCGGGCGCCCCCACCCGGTCCGGTTCGATGTCGTAGCCACCCCCGTGGCCGTGACCTGCACGTTACCCATCGCGGCCATCCGATGCACGCCCCTTCCCGGGTGAGCCTGTGATGATCAATATCACCTTCGAGTGACCGCACGAGTACGCGGCGTGAATATCGTCCGGTGCAGTCATCGGCCGGACGCCACCCCGACGGCAGGCCGTACCCTGCAGCGATGACTCCCCGTGACGACGGTCAGCGGTCCCGGCACCGCATTCCGGCGCAGCGCCAGCGGAGCGTGGAGCTGCCGCCGCAGGATCCCGACCTCGACTCCTACATGGCGGCGCTCGCCCCGGACGCCGCCTCGGGCGGGCCGGCCACCGGCCGGTTCGGGTCGGCCCAGGTCTTCCCCCTGCGGTTGCCGGCGTTGCGCATGGAGCAGCTGCGGCGGCTCGCCGCCGAGCGGGGCGTCTCCCCCGGCGCGCTCGCCGTCGACTGGGTCCTCGAACGGCTGGACCAGGAGGACACGGAGACCGGTCCGCTGCCGATCGACGTCGCCGTCGAGGCACCGGCGTGGCGCAACGCGCTGAGGCGGCTCGGCCGGTAGGAGGCGGTTGCGGCCGGCTGCGTCAGCCATCGGAGAGCACCACACGCGCCGGGCTGCGGTCGGCCAGGCACGGGCTGCCCGTGAGGCGGGTGACGTCGACGGCATCCGCGAGCGCTCGGTATCCGGCCGGGGACAGGTGCAGGCCGTCCCCCGAGTCGTAGCGTCCGAGCAGCCGGCCGGGCTTGGCCGGGTCCGCGACGGCCGCGGCGAAGTCGAAGACACCGTCGGCGTACTCCGCTCCGCGCTCTCGCACCCAGCGGTTGACCCCGTCCCGCACCGCGGCGGCCCGGGCGCTGCCGTGCGGCCCGGCGTCCGAAGGCGTGATCGTGGTGAGGAAGACGCGCTTGCCTGCCGCGCGGGCGAGGCCGGTGAACCGGACGAGACCGCCGACGATCTCCTGCCCACTGCGACCTACGGCGATGTCGTTGGTGCCGATGTGCAGCACGACGTCCGTCGCGCCGGGCACGTCGGCGACCTCCCTGCCCACCCGCTCCAGAGGTGAATCCCCACCGTCCGGGCCGCGGGCTGCGAGCAGCTCGTTGCGGGAGATCCCGGCGTTGAGCACCGCCATGGTCGCCGCACCGCCGCGGCGGGTCAGGCGGTCCGACAGCGCATCGGACCAGCGCGAGTCGGCGTCGAGGCCACTGCCCACGCCGTCGGTGATCGAGTCGCCCATCGCCACCAGCGCGTTGACCGGGCGGGGCGTCACGACGTCGACGCCGGTGAGCACGATCCAGGAGTCGATCGGGGTGGTGAACGCCGCGCCGTCGACGTCGAGGGCGAAGTCGCCCGGGCCGGACAGGTAGGAGGTCTGGAGTGCGACCGGATGCCCGGCCACGACGTCCGGGGTGTCCGCCACCACGAGGCTGACCGCGATCGGCCGACCCGCCTCGGCGACCACCGGGACGGCGTCGCTCACCACCTCGGCCCCGGGGGCGACGACGACATCGGCCCGGCCGTCGAAGGTCACCGGTTGAACGCTGCCGGGCACCAGTGTCGCGCCGGGCCCCCCTCGAGCGGCCGTGACCGGCCCGACCGCGAGCGGGGCGGTACCGAACCGGTTGGAGAGCCGTACCCGCACCCCGGAGCCCGTGATCTGGGGTCGGACGACCATGCGCAGCGTGCGGCCGGCGAGCGAGTCGGCGGGTCGCACCGGCTGCGGGCTGGTCCGCCAGGCGGCCACCCATCCGGGGCCGCACCGGTCGACCGCCGCCGTCATGACGGCGGGGCGCGGCGCCGGCTCCGATCCCGTGGCACCGACGAGGGCCATGCTGCCGAGCACCGCCGCGAGCAGGACGACCCCGAGTCCGCCACCTGCCGGCACTGCCCGCCGTCCGTCGCCCACACGGCACCTCCGTCCGACCGGCACTTCCGCCTCGGTACCCGGACGGGCGGCACCCCTCCCGCCGCCCGTCCGCCCCCGTGCAGCACAACGAGAAGAATCACCCGTCCGTGAGTGGTCCGAACGAGTGAGATTCGGAACCCCGCCGCCCTCTCGGATAGTGCCGCGACACCGATCCGACGGCCTACTGTCTCCTCGACCGGACTCCCGGGGCGAGGAGGGCTCGTGGACGAGCGGACGGACGACAAGGTGGGCGCGTTCGAGGAGCGGTGGCGGGCCAGCCTCGACGATCCGGAGGCCTTCTGGCTCGACGCTGCGCAGGCGATCGACTGGCACACGGCACCGACCCGGGCCCTCGAAGCCCGGCCCCCGTTCTACCGCTGGTTCCCCGACGGAGAGCTGAACGTCTGCGCGAACGCGCTGGACCGCCACGTCGACGCCGGGCACGGCGACCGGACGGCGCTGATCTACGACTCGCCCGTCACCGGGACCGTGCGCTCATACAGCTACACGCAACTGCTCGACGAGGTCGCCCGCTTCGCCGGCGTGCTGGCCGGGCTCGGGGTCGGGCGGGGCGACCGCGTGGTCGTCTACATGCCGATGGTTCCCGAGGCCGCCGTCGCGATGCTGGCCTGCGCGCGGCTGGGAGCGGTGCACTCGGTGGTGTTCGGCGGGTTCGCCCCGCGCGAGCTCGCCGTGCGCATCGACGACGCCGCACCGGTGGTCGTCGTCTCCGCGTCGTGCGGCATCGAGGGCAGCCGGGTGCTCGAGTACAAGCCCCTGCTGGACAAGGCGATGGAGCTGGCCGAGCACAAGCCTGGCAAGCGGGTGATCCTGCAGCGGCCGCAGGCACAGGCGGCGATGGGCCCCGACGACGTCGACTGGGCCGAGGCGATGGCGACCGCCGAGCCGGCCGCGTCGGTCCCCGTCGCGGCGACCGACCCGCTCTACATCCTGTACACCTCGGGCACCACCGGGAAGCCGAAGGGCGTGGTCCGCGACAGCGGCGGTTACGCGGTGGCGCTGGCATGGACGATGGCCAACATCTACGCGGTCGGCCCCGGCGAGACGATGTTCACCGCGTCGGACGTCGGCTGGGTCGTCGGGCACTCCTACATCGTCTACGCGCCCCTCCTGGTGGGCGCGACCACGATCCTCTACGAGGGCAAGCCGGTCGGGACGCCCGACGCGGGCCAGTTCTGGCGGGTGGCCGCCGAGCACGGGGCGAAGACCATGTTCACCGCGCCCACGGCGTTCCGCGCGATCAAGAAGGAGGACCCGAAGGGCGCCCTCCTGGGCGGGTACGACCTGTCAGGGCTGCGCTACCTGTTCCTCGCGGGCGAGCGCCTGGACCCCGAGACCTACCGCTGGGCGTCGGACCTGCTGGGGATCCCTGTTGTCGACAACTGGTGGCAGACCGAGACGGGCTGGCCGATCTGCGCGAACCCGGTCGGCGTCGAGGAGCTGCCTATCAAGCCGGGTTCGCCGACGGTGCCGATGGTGGGCTGGGACGTGCGTGTCGTCGACGGCTCGGGGCAGCCGGTCCCGCCGAACACCGACGGCGCCATCGTCATCAAGCTGCCGCTGGCGCCGGGCGCGCTGCCGACGCTGTGGAACGACGACGACCGCTTCATTCGGTCGTACCTGTCGGCCTTCAAGGGCTACTACCTCACCGGCGACGGCGGGCGGATCGACGACGACGGCTACGTCTACGTCATGGGCCGCACCGACGACGTGATCAACGTGGCCGGGCACCGGCTGTCGACCGGCGGGATGGAGGAGGCGCTGGCCTCGCATCCCGCGGTCGCCGAATGCGCGGTCATCGGGGTGGCGGACCCGCTCAAGGGTCAGGTGCCGCGCGGGCTCGTGGTGCTCAAGGCGGGCGTCGACCGGCCCGAGGAGGAGCTGCGGACCGAGCTCGTGGCGCTGGTGCGCGAACGGATCGGCGCCGTGGCGTCGCTGCGGGACGTCGACGTGGTGGCGGCGCTGCCCAAGACCCGGTCGGGAAAGATCCTCCGCCGCACGATGCGCGGGATCGCGGACGGCGTCGAGGAGCCGGTGCCGTCGACGATCGAGAGCCTCGACGTGCTCGACGCGCTCCGGCCGGTGCTGCGGCGGGGCGACTAGCCCGTGCCCTGATGTAGCGAAAGCGGCTTTCGGTGCACTCAACGCACCCAACGCCGCTTTCGCTACATCCCGGACCGCGGTGGTCTCGGTCGCTTTCGGGCGAAATCCCCTGGTCACGCCGTTAGCATCGCTTCACATGACGCCCACCGGCGCGCCCGTCGCGGAGTCCCGTGACACGGGAGCGGTCCGTGCGGCGGCGGGAGCGATCACCGTCACCACTGTCTCCGTGCTCCCGGTGTTCCTCACCGGCGCGCTGGCCGTCCAGCTCGGTGACGAGCTCGGCTTCAACCCCGCAGGCCTCGGGCTCGTGGTCGCTCTCTACTTCGGGGTGAGCGCGTTGTGCTCGCTGCCGGTCGGCCGGCTCGTCGAGCGCTGGGGTGGGGCGACGACCAGCCGCATCGCCGTGCTCGGCGTCGCGGTGGTGATGCTCGTGCTCGCGGCGTTCGCCGACTCGTACGTCTCGCTCGTCGCGATCCTGCTCTGCGGAGCCTGGTGCAACGTGATGGGTCAGCTGGCCTCGAACCTCACCCTGTCCCGGTCGGTCCCCGCGCACCGGCTCGGGTTGTCGTTCGGCGTCAAGCAGGCGGCGATCCCGCTGGCCACGCTGCTGGCCGGGGCCGCGGTGCCGGCCGTTGCACTGACGGTCGGCTGGCGGTGGGCCTACGTGATCGCGTCGGGGCTGGCCGTGCTCGCGCTTTTCGGGGCGCCCCGCGGTGGCGAGTACGTCCGGGCCCCGAAGCCGCCGCCCGGCGAGCGCGCGACGCTCGCGCTGGCCGTGCTCGGGGCCGGCTCCGGTCTGGGGGCCGGCGCGGCGAACGCCCTGGGCATCTTCCTCGTGGCCGCCGCGGTGGACCGGGGCATCGGCCCCGGCACGGCCGGGCTGGTGCTGACGTTCGGCAGCATGGTCGGGTTCGCCGGCCGGCTCCTGCATGGCTGGCTGGCCGACCGGCGGGAGGGCGGCCACGTCGCGTTCGTCGCGGGCAGCATGGCGATCGGGGCGGCGGGCCTCGCACTGCTCGCGGTGCCCGGGACGCCCGCGCTGGCGATCGGCACGATCCTCGGGTTCGGCCTGGGCTGGTCGTGGCCGGGCCTGATGCAGTTCGCGGTGGTGCGGCTCAACCCGTCTGCTCCGGCGGCGGCCAGCGCCATCGTGCAGACCGGGGTGTACGCGGGCGGGTTCGCCGGGCCGATCGCGTTCGGGTTCGTCGCCGCCCACTCGTCATTCGAGACGGCGTGGTTGGCCGCGGCGGCGACGATGGTGGCGGCGGCCCTGCTGGTAGTCGTGGGCCGGCGGCTGCTGCTCGCACACCGCGCCGCCCACGCCGCGCCCGGAAGCTGAGCGCTCAGTCCCCGTCGGTGTCCTCTCGCTGGCCGGTGAGCACCTCGAGGCCCTCGATCAGCACCCGCAGCGCGGCCGCCGCCGTCGTCGCACACACGACCTTGGGCTCGTCGTCCAGGTTAAGGCGCAGGACGCGGTGTTCGTCACCGCCGTCGAAGGCGATGAACACCGTGCCCGGATCACGGCCGTCCTGGCCGCCCGGGCCCCCCGCGCCCGTCACGGCCACGGCCGCGTCCGCCTTCAACAGCCGACGCACGCCGCGGGCCATCGCGCTCGCGGCCGTCGCACTGACCACGGGACCGGGCGGCACGTCGAGGACCTCGTGCTTCACCTCGCTGGCGTACGCCACGAGCGAGCCCAGGAACCACTCGCTCGACCGTCCGGCGGCGGCCAGCGCGGTCGAGATCATGCCGCCCGTCAGGGACTCGGCCGCCGCCACCGTGAGGTTGCGGGAGAGTGCCAGCTCGCCGGCCCGTTCGGCCAGCACGGCCTGGGCGTCTTCGTCCACTGGGCCGTTCGCGGGCCCCTCGAGGGTGTCGCTGCTCCGGGACATCACCGCGCATTGGTACCCCCGTGTCCGGTGCTCAATCGACCCGCTGTGCGAGCCCGATCGCGTCGAACGGGGCGTGCACCTTCACGTCGTTGTCGAAGTAGACGAAGACGTCGCGCGGAGTCCGTGGGGCCGGTGGCGCCACCGTGTGCTCTCCGACAGGCGACTCCCCCGCCAGCCACGCCCGCACCTTCCCGGCCCAGCGGTCGAGCGCCTCGGGCGAGTAGCCGCTGGTGTAGAGCTCGGTGTCACCGTGCAGCCGGACGTAGACGAACCCGGCGGTCACGTCTTCGAGGTACGGGAAGGTGCCCGCGGTGTCGGCCACGACCAGCGCGACGTCGTGCGCGCGGAGCAGCGCGACGAAGACCGGGTCGCGGAAGCTCTCGTGGCGGACCTCCAGCGCGTGCCGCAGCGGGCGGTCGGCGTCCGTGACGGTCTCGGCCCGCCCGTCGAGCCGCTCGTCGTGCTCACCGGCCAGCTGGGCCGCCGCGCCCGTGCTGCGCGGCAGCAGCGTGAGGAACTCGTCGATCCGCGCCGCGTCGAAGCGCAGTCGCGGCGGCAGTTGCCACAGCACCGGGCCGAGCTTCGGCCCGAGCGCGAGCAGGCCGGAGGCGAGGAAGTTCGCGAGCGGCACGCGGACGTCGCGCAGCTGCTTGAGGTGGGTGATGTAGCGGCTGCCCTTGACGGCGAAGCGGAAGTCGTCGGGAGTCTCCGCCGCCCACGCCCGGTAGGACTCGGGCCGCTGGAGCGAGTAGAACGAGCCGTTGATCTCGACGCTGTTGACTAGACCGGCGAGGTGGGCGAGCTCGCGGCGCTGCGGCAGGCCCTGCGGGTAGAAGACACCGCGCCAGGGCGGGTAGCGCCACCCCGACGTCCCTATCCATCCGCGTGCCATCGCGACAAGATCCCACCTTCTGCCACGATGTGTCGGGTGACCGACTCGCTGCGCAGGGCCGTAGGAACCGTGCTCGACTGGCCCGTCCCGCACGTGGCGGCCGCGGTCGTCCGGGCCGACGGCGAGGTCGCGGCGGTGGCCGGCGAGCAGGAGCGGGCGTTCCGGCTCGCCTCCGTCACCAAGCCGATCGTGGCCTACGCCGTGCTGATCGCCGTCGAGGAGGGCGCGCTCGACTGGGACGACCCGGCCGGGCCCGACGGTTCGACGGTGCGGCACCTGGTCGCGCACACCTCGGGCGTCTCCTTCGAGGAGGGCAAGATCCAGGCGAAGCCGGGGGTGCGCCGGATCTACTCGAACCGCGGCTTCGAGCTGCTGGGCGAGGCGGTCGCCGCAGGCGCCGGGATGGCGTTCGCCGAGTACCTCGACGAGGCGGTCCTCACCCCGCTGGGCATGACGGCGACCCGCCTCGACGGTTCGCCCGCCGCGGACATCACCTCGACCTGCGCGGACATGACCCGGTTCGCCGCGGAACTCCAGGCACCGACGCTGGTGTCGGAGACGACGCTGGCGGAGGCGACCACCGTGGTGTTCCCCGGGCTGGACGGCATTCTGCCCGGCTACGGACGGCAGAAGCCCAACGACTGGGGGCTCGGCTTCGAGATCCGCGACGGGAAGTCGCCGCACTGGACGGGGGCGAACAGCTCGCCGAAGACCTTCGGGCACTTCGGCCAGTCCGGCACGTTCCTGTGGGTGGACCCGGATGCCGGGGCGGCGTGCATCGTGCTGACGGACCGCGACTTCGGACCGTGGGCGATCGAGGCGTGGCCGCCGTTCACCGACCGGGTGCTCGCGGCCCTGTAAACGACGGGAACATCTGCCGGGTCCCGCTCGTTGACCAACCTGTCCGAGCCGGGCGACCTGTGTCCCCGGGTCTCAGTATTGAAGCGCCTTCACGGAATACCGTTCGGCTGGAGCCGTGTTGTGCGAATCGCCGCGAGGCGACCAGCGCCCGGCTCGGACACCACCCTCTTCCAGGGAATGTTCCGCGGGGGGCGGTGGTTGAAGAAGATGTCCGGACCGGGCGACCTGTGTCCCCGGGTCTCACCTATGAAGCGCCTTCACGGAACACCGTTCGGCTGGAGCCGTGTCGTGCCACTCGCCGCGAGGCGACCAGCGCCGGGTCCGGACACTTCTTCTTCTTCTAGCAGCGGAGACATGTCATGAAGGGCGACCGCGTCGAGATCGTCATCGACGCCGGCAGCGGGACGACACGTACGTACGACGTGACGGCCACCCGCGCCGGACGTCGCGTCAACGTCACTCACGGCCGCGGCGTCGTCGAGGTCAGTGAGATCACCCGGGGCGGGTCCACGGTCCGCACGGCCCGGTTCCTGGCCAACCGCGTGCTCGCCCTCGTCGAGCACCCGGCCGCCGACGAGCCCGTCGCGGACGAGATCACCCCCAGCCTGCGATCCGTCTGAGACCGACCCTGCACACTGCATCACCGATGAACTCCCCCGCCGCCGGCGCGCGCCCGGACGACGACCGCCACCCCGGGTCCACCACCCCGGTCGACGGTGCCCCGCGTCGTCCTCGTCGGCGCCGCGGCGGCCGGGGGCGCTCCCCCTCCCACAACCCCGCGAACCAGGCCGCGTCCGGCGTTCCCGCCGCCGACGTCGCGGCCTTCCCGGGCGGCGTCGCTCCCGACGACGCCGCCCCCACTACCCCGAGCGCAGCCCCCGACCTCGACACCGCCGCCCTCCGCGAGCGCATCGCCGCCCTGGGCACGCACGAGGCGCACCGCCTGCGCCGCCGCCTCGACGCCGCCCAGCGCACCCGCGCAGAGGCCGACCGTGCACGCGCGCTCGCGACCCTGGTCGGTGCCGTCGACACCGCCGAGGCCCGGCTGGCGGCCCGGCGCGCCGCCGTCCCCCGCATCACCTATCCCGCGGCGCTGCCCGTCAGCGCCCGCCGCGACGACATCGCCGCGGCGATCCGCGACCACCAGGTCGTGATCGTCGCCGGCGAGACCGGGTCGGGTAAGACCACGCAGATCCCCAAGATCTGTCTCGACCTGGGCCGCGGCGTCACCGGCATGATCGGCCACACGCAGCCGCGGCGGTTGGCCGCGCGCACGGTCGCCGACCGGATCGCTGAGGAGCTGGGCACCGAACTGGGCGACAGTGGATCCGGGATTGTGGGCTACAAGGTCCGCTTCACCGACCAGGTCGGCGAGAACACCCTGGTCAAGCTGATGACGGACGGCATCCTGCTCGCCGAGCTGACCGGCGACCGGAACCTCTCGCGCTACGACACCCTGATCGTCGACGAGGCCCACGAGCGCAGCCTCAACATCGACTTCATCCTGGGCTACCTCACGCAGCTGCTCCCCCGGCGCCCGGACCTCAAGGTCGTCATCACCTCCGCGACGATCGACACCGAGCGCTTCGCCCGGCACTTCGCGGACGCCCTCGGCACCACCGTGCCGGTCGTCGAGGTCTCCGGTCGCTCGTATCCCGTCGAGCTGCGCTACCGGCCGGTCGTGGACCCCGACGACCCCGAGGCCGATCCCGACCGCGACGAGATCGAGGCGATCGGTGACGCGGTCGCCGAACTGCAGCGCGAGGGCCCGGGCGACGTCCTGGTGTTCCTCCCCGGCGAGCGCGAGATCCGCGACACCGCGGACGCGCTGGCCAAGCGCGACTTCCGGAACACGGAGATCCTGCCGCTCTACGCGCGCCTGTCGACAGCCGAGCAGCACCGCGTCTTCGCCGCACACCCGGGCAACCGGGTCGTGCTCGCCACGAACGTCGCCGAGACGTCGCTGACGGTCCCGGGCATCCGCTACGTCGTCGACACCGGCCTGGCACGTATCTCGCGGTACTCCCGGCGGCTCAAGGTGCAGCGGCTGCCGATCGAGAAGGTCAGCCAGGCCAGCGCGAACCAGCGGGCCGGGCGCTGCGGCCGCGTCGCCGACGGCATCTGCATCCGGCTCTACGCCGAGGACGACTTCGACGCCCGCCCGGAGTTCACCGATCCAGAGATCCTGCGCACGAACCTGGCGTCGGTGATCCTCCAGATGATCGCGTTGGACCTGGGTGACCTCGCCGCGTTCCCGTTCGTCGAGAAGCCGGACACGCGCGCCGTCGGCGACGGCCTCGCACTGCTGAACGAGCTGGGCGCGCTGGACCCCGGCCGGAAGCTCACCGCCGTCGGCCGCGCGCTGTCGACCCTGCCGGTCGACCCGCGGCTGGGCCGCATGCTCGTCGAGGCCGACCGGACCGGCTGCCTGCGCGAGGTGCTGGTCATCACCGCCGCGCTGTCGGTGCAGGACCCGCGCGAGCGGCCGGCCGAGCAGCGTCAGGCCGCCGACGCGCAGCACGCCCGCTTCTACGCCCCCGGCGGAGCCGGCGAAGGATTCGACGCAGACGGCTCGGACTTCCTCGCGTTCCTGAAGCTTTGGGAGTACGTCCAGGAGCGGCGCGACGCGCTCACCGGCAACCGCTTCCGCAGGCTGCTGCGCGACGAGTTCCTGCACTTCCTGCGCATCCGCGAATGGCAGGACCTGCACGGGCAGCTGCGCAACGCGGCCCGCAACGCCGGCATGACGCTGAACGACGTCCCGGCGGACCCCGACCGGGTCCACCTCGCGGTGCTGCCCGGCCTGCTCAGCCAGGTCGGCCTGCGCGAGGCCGAGACCCGCGAGTTCCTCGGCGCCCGCGGCGCCAAGTTCATGATCTTCCCCGGCTCCCCGCTGGCGAAGAAGCCGCCGCGCTGGGTGATGGCCGCCGAGCTGGTGGAGACCTCCCGGCTGTGGGCGCGCACCGTCGCCCGGATCCAGCCCGAGTGGATCGAGCCGCTGGCCGGGCACCTGGTCAAGCGCACGTACTCCGAGCCGCACTGGTCGCGCAAGCGCGCCGGGGCCGTCGCCGTCGAGCGCGTGACGCTGCACGGCATCCCCATCGTCGTCGGGCGCAACGTCGACCTCGGCCGGATCGACCCCGAGCTGGCCCGCGAGCTGTTCCTGCGGCACGCGCTGGTGGAGGGCGACTGGGACACCCGGCACGCGTTCTTCGCCGCGAACCGGGCCCTGCTCGACGACGTCGAGGAGCTGGAGACCCGCGCGCGGCGGCGCGACCTCGTCGTCGACGAAGACACCCTCTTCGCCTTCTACGACGCGCGGGTGCCTGCGGAGGTCGTTTCCGGGCGGCACTTCGACAGCTGGTGGAAGAAGGCCCGGCGGCGGCAGCCCGACCTGCTCGACCTCACCGCGGAGTTCCTGAAGACGGAGGCCGCCAAGGCGGTCGACGCCGCGGCGTACCCGGACGCGGTCGAGGCGGGCGGCCTCACGCTGCCGCTGTCGTACGCGTTCGAGCCGGGTCGCGAGACCGACGGCATCACGGTTGACGTGCCGGTCGCGGCGCTGCACCAGGTCGACCCCACACCGTTCACCTGGCAGGTCCCCGGCCTGCGTGAGGACCTGGTGACGGCGCTGATCAAGACGCTGCCCAAGCAGCTGCGCCGGCTCTTCGCCCCCGCGCCGGATCACGCCCGCGCCGTGCTCGCGCGCCTCCAGGCGGGGTCGGAGCCGCTGCTGGACGGCCTGGAGCGCGAGCTGGGCCGCATGCGCAGCGTGACGATCCCGCGCGACGCGTGGGAGCTCGACCGGCTGCCCGACCACCTGACCGTGACGTTCCGGGTGGTCGACGAGCGCGGCCGGGAGGTCGCCCGTGGCACGGACCTGGAGAAGCTCCGGCACGACCTGGCACCGAAGGTCCGCGAGGAGCTGGCCACGGCCGGTGCGGACATCGAGGCCACCGGGCTGACCACCTGGTCGATCGGGACGCTTCCGCGGGAGATCGGGCTGCGCCGCGGGCCGCACGTCGTCGCCGGATATCCCGGCCTGGTCGACCGCGGCACCTCGGTGGACGTCCGCGTCTTCCCGACGGCCGCCGAGCGTGACCCCGCGCACCGGCGCGGGGTCCGGCGGCTGCTGCTGCTCGAGACCCCGTCGCCGGCCCGCGCGATCACCCGGAACCTGGACAACGCCGCGCGGCTGGCCATGTCCCGCACCCCGCACGGCGCGCTCGACAAGCTGCTCGACGACTGCATCACGGCGTCCGTCGACGCGCTGATGACCGCCGCCGGTGGTCCGGCGTGGGACGAGGCGTCGTACGCGAAGCTGCGCGCGGTGACCCGGGCGAAGCTGGAGTCGACGACCGTCCGCGTGCTCGACGCCGTCCGTGCCGTGCTGACGGTCTGGCACCGGGTGCAGGCGCGGATAAGCGACCTGACGGCACCGGTCCTCGCCGAGGGCCGCCGCGACATCACGCGGCAGGTGAACGCCATGATCAGGCCCGGGTTCGTCACCGCGGCGGGCACCGCCCGGCTCGGCGATCTCACCCGCTACCTGCAGGCCGTCGAACTGCGGATCGACAAGCTGCGGGCCGACCCGACCCGCGACGCGCAGTGGACGGCCGAGGTACGGGTCGTCGCCGACGAGTACGCGGCCGAGCTGGCGGCTCTGCCCACGGGGGTCGAGCCGTCGCCGGAGCTGCAGGAGATCCGCTGGATGATCGAGGAGCTAAGGGTGGCGCTGTACGCGCACCCGATGCGCACGCGGTACCCGGTGTCGGTGAAGCGGATCCAGAAGGCGATCGACGACCTGCCCCGCTGACCTACACAGGGCCGGGTCGTCGCAGCATGGTGGCTTTGCTGCGGTCGGAGTGCAGCAAAGCCACCATGCTGCATTCCCGGACACCCCTCGACGCGCCGCTACGCGACCGGCAGCCCCGCCGCCTTCCACGCGCGGAACCCGCCGTCCAGGTCCGTCGCATTCCGCAGGCCCAGGTCCTGCAGCGAGGCCGCGGCGAGGCTCGAGCTGTAGCCCTCCGAGCAGACGACGATCCACGTGATGTCGTGGTCGGTCGCCTGCGGGATGCGGGCGTCGCTCGCCGGGTCGAGCCGCCATTCCAGGTGGTTGCGCTCGATCAGCAGTGCGCCCGGCAGCGTGCCCTCGTCGTCGCGCTGCCACTGCGGGCGGGTGTCCACGAGCTGGGCCCCGGCCGCCGCCAGCTCGGCCGCCCGAGCAGGGCCGACCCGGTCCAGCCGCGCACGGGCCGCGGTGAGGAGGTCGTCCACCGTCATGCTTCTCCTCCTGTGGTGAGCACGGTGCGGGTGCGCCGCAGGTCGCCCGTCGGATCGACGGCGTAGTACGACATCGCGGTCAGCGGCGGAGAGTACGCGTGCACGCTCACGGCGTGTGCCGGCTCGGTGTTGACCACGTCGTGCACGTGGCCGAGCGCGAAGGTCGCGCCCTTGCCTGCGCGCAGGCGCCGCGTGCGCAGGCCCTGCTCCGCCACCCAGCGCTGCTCCTGCAGCTCCCCGGAGACGACCGTGAGGGCACCCAGCGAGCCCGCGTGGTCGTGCAGCTCGGTGGCCTGCTCGGTCGCCCAGCTGATCAGCCAGACGTCGACGAACGGATCGGCGTAGAGACGCCGGTACCAGCGGCGATCGGGATCGAGGACGACGTCGTGGGCGCCGGTGCGCACCTGCGCGGCGATGCTCGAGGTGAGCGTCGACAGGTCGGCGAGCCCCAGCGGGGTCGGGGCGGCGGAACGGACACGAGCAGCGCGAGGGGCGTGCAGCAGCACGGGAGGACTCCGAGGTGTCGAGGGCCGAGCGGACGCGTGAGGTCAGCTCGGTCGACAGCACTGGTCGAAGTGGTGGGCACGGCGGGTCCCCCAGATCTCCCCGAGGATCACCGCCAGCACGCGCACATGGGACCACACCGACGGGTCCGCTGCCCAATCTCTCCCAGAGGTCGAACACTGCCCCAGATGTCCGGACATCAGACGCCGTCTCCGACGCGCGCCGAGAGCCACTCCCGCAGGTCGCCGAGCGGCTGCGCCCGCTCGGGCTCCTTGTAGATCTCGTGCCAGAGCCCGTCGTACCAGCGCACGGTCAGGTCGTCCGTGCCCACCGCGGCCTCCAGCGCCCGGCTGCCGTCGGGAGAGCAGATCCGGTCCGCGGTGCCGTGCTGCAGGAGCAGCGGCAGCCGCAGCTCGCGCGCCCGGACCCGGAGCAGCGTCATCTGGTCGAGCAACGCCAGCGAGAGCGCGATCGTCGGGTGCCCCTGGTGGACCAGCGCGTCCGCCCGGTAGTCGGCGACGACCGCCTCGTCGCGGCTGATCGTCGAGAGGTCCACGACGGCCCGGCGCAGGGTCGGAGCCATGCGGGCGGCCAGGACGACCGCCGTCCGCAGCGCGCGGGGAACGGGCGGGGCCTGCAGCGCGGGCGCCGAGAGCACGAGGCCCGCGAGGTCGTCCTGGTGGTCGAGGGCGTAGGCGAGCGCGATCTGGCCGCCCATGCTGTGGCCGAGCAGGAACGGACACAGATCGGGATGGCGCGCGACGACGGTGCGCCGGAACGTGTCGAAGTCGGCGAGGAAGTCGGCATAGCGACGCACGTGCACCCGGACGCCGCCGGAGCGCCCGTGGCCCCGGTGGTCGAGCCCGTAGACGGCCCAGCCGTCGGGCCGCAGCGTGTCGACGACGGTCGCGTAGCGCCCGGAGTGCTCGCCCATCCCGGGGCAGATCAGCAGCACTCCGCGCGGGGCGGCGTCGGGCAACCAGCCCTGCCAGTACAGCTCGACGCCCTCGACGCCGGCGAACCGCCCGTCGACGTGCTCCACGTGGGTCAGCGCACGAAGAGCGGCGGGGCCAGGTCGAGGTCGACCTCCGCGTCGACCCCCTCGCCGATGTTGATCCGGGCCACCGCGGAACCGGGCCCGCCCGTCGCGGCCACGGTGTAGAAGCCCTCGGCGAGGTCGTCGAACCGGTACCGGCCGTCGCCCGCGGTGAGGGCCTCGTCGACGACGTCGTGGTCCTGCCGCACGACGACCAGAGCGGCACGGACCGCGACGCCGCCCGCATGCACCGACCCGGCGACCGCCGCCGAGCGGGGCAGCAGCAACGCGAGCTCGACGGGCTGCTCGTCGACCGTGAGGGTGGCCGCGCGGGGTTGGTAGCCGTCCGCGCTGACGATCATCAGGAACCGGCCCCCGTGCGGGGTGTGCAGCTCGCCGCCACCGTCCGGCGCCGTCTTGGTGGTGTCGACCTCGCGGCCGCGGTCGTCGAGAAGGGCGACGACGGCTTTGGCGACAGGCTCGCCGTCGCGGCGCACCACCCGGAACCAGACGGGCTGCGGGCTCCCCGAGGCGACCGGGGCCGCCACGACAGGGAACGATCGCGTGGGGGTGGGCTGCATCAGAACGACCTCGTCGTCGTCCTGCAGGAAGGTGTCGGCGATCCGCGGTGAGGGCCCGGGCACCGGGTCCGCCGCGGTGTCGTCGTGCGGCACATCGGCGACGGCGACCGCGGCGGGTTCCGGTACATCGCGCAGAGCCGCCACCACCCCCGGCGCATCGGCGGCGACCGGTCGGATGACGGGGATCCCCATGAGGGGGGTCAGGTCGGGGTCGCTCAGCGGACGGGAGACCGCCGCGGGCTCGGCGGGGGTCGGGGAGTCGTCGGCGACGGCGACCTCAGGGTCGGAGGGCGCATGGCCGGTCGCGTCGTCGTCGTCCGGTGCGGCGTCGGCCCGGGCGTCCGGCAGGCTCTCCGCCTCCGGGGCCGGCGTTGGGTCGACCTCGACCTCGACCTCGGCCTCGATCTCGGCCTCGACCTCGGCGGGCACGGAGGGCACGGAGGGCGCGGTCAACGGTGACGCCTGCACGACGGGAGCCGGTGCGACCGGAGCCGGCTCGGGCTCGGTCCACGGCGACGCGGGAGCCGGGACCGGGGCGACCGGCGTCGAGGCCCAGGAGACGACCACGACCGACGGGGACGCCGCGACGCCTTTCGACCGGCCCCCATTGCGCGTGGAACCGTTGGCGGACGCTTCCGGGGTGCCGCCGCCCGTCGCCGCGTCTTCGGTGACCGGGAACGGCGCGGTCTCCCACGCCCCGCCCGGCTCGGCACCCGACATGCGCGCCGCGCGCCGCCACGGGGCGTCGCCGACCTCGAGACCGCCCGCGGGCGTCGCGGGCTGCGCCGTCTGTGCGACGGCAGCGGCCGCCGCGACCGGTGCGGGCGGGACGGCGACGCCGTCCTGGCGCGGGACCACCGGAGCGAACAGGTCCGGGCCGGACAGGTCGTCCGGCTCGGACCGCCGCTTGACCAGGTCCGCCACGGTCCGCGGTCGTTCTTCGTCGACCTCCGGTGCGACCGGCGGCTCCGAGCGCGTGCGGCGGAGGAGCAGGACACCGACGTACGCCGCTGCGGCGAGCAGGACGACGATCAGTCCGACCAGGATCACGGTGGTCATGCCGTTATCTCCTTGCCCACCCGGACGACTCGAACACACACATCCCCGCGTGTCACCCGGCCGACGGCGGCCAACGGAATGCCCGGGGGAGCGCATCGGGCCGCCGTGGCCCGCCGTCGGTGACCGTAGCACCCGGTCGGGCGTAACCCACCGGGGCAAGGCGGTGTGTTCGCCCTGGTCACGAGTGGATGTCAAGCCCGGTCACCGATCCGTGGGTGTGACTTCGGCCCGGGTGCCGATCCGGCGTGCCGACTTCCGATCAAGCCGCGCGTCCCTTCATCCTGGCGCCGCCCGATGCATGTCCTGTGGGCGCGCAGCGCGGCGCGGACCCACAGGTGACTGACAGCCTCCGAGCCTCAGGGAGACCGCCCGTGATCCGCACGTCCCGTTCCTCCGACCGCGTCAAGGTGACGTTCGCGCTGCCACTGCACATCGCCTCAGGGCGCTGCAGTGTCGTCGGCGACTTCAACGAGTGGATCCCGGGAAGCCACGAGCTGCGCAAGCGCGCCAACGGCACCCGCTCGACGTCGGTGACCGTGCCGCGCGGCACTCGTCTGCGGTTCCGCTACCTCGCCGAGGACGGCAACTGGTTCAACGACCCGGACGTCGAGCACCGCGACGGCTCCGACGACGTGGTGGTCGTCTAAGAGGGATTGCGCACCCGGTCGCATTCCCGGGAGCTCGACGGGGAACCATCGGCCCGTGGACTCCGACCTGATCGAGCTGGCGGCCGCGCACGGCGTCGCCACCTCCTACCGCGACGGCGAACGGAAGATCGTCGAGGTCGACGAGGACGTCGTCGTCCGGATCCTCGGCCTCCTCGACGTCGACGCCGCCGAGCCGGAGTCGCGGACGGCGGCGCTGGCTCTGGCCCGGGAGAAGGCGGCGACCGGCGCACTGCCCGGCACGATCGCGCACCGCGTCGGTGCGACGCGGGTGCTGCCCGGCCCCGGCGTGCTGATCGACGCCGAGGGCACGCGGACCGACGTCACCGAGCTGCCCGACGACCTGACGCCCGGCTATCACCGGCTGGATCTGGTCGACGAGCAGCTCGGCCGCGACGTCACCGTGGTCGTCGCGCCGGCCGCCCTGCCCGAGACGCCGCGGTCGTGGGGCTGGATGCTGCAGCTCTACGCGCTGCACTCGAGCGGGTCGTGGGGCATCGGCGACCTCGGTGACCTGCGTGACTTCATCTCCTGGACCGGCCGCGAACACGATGCCGACGCGGTGCTGCTCAACCCGTTGCACGCGATCACGCCGGTATCGCCGGTGCAGGCGTCGCCCTACACCCCGTCGAGCAGGCGGTTCGCGACGCCGCTGGCGCTGCGCGTGACCGACCTCGACGCCTACCGCACCGCCGACGAGGCCACCCGGGCGCAGGTGGACGCGCTGCGCCCGGACACCGTCGGCGACCGGATCGAGCACGACCGGATCTGGGCCGCCAAGCGGTCGGCGTGCGAGCTGCTGTGGCACTCGGCGGGGCGTCCGGAGCCCATCGGCGCCCCGGACGACCTGTGGCAGTTCGCGATCTTCTGTTCGCTCGCGGAGCGGTACGGGGGCCGGTGGAGCCTCTGGCCCGAGGGACTCCGGCATCCGGGAGCCCCCGACGTCGACAAGCTGCGCCTGGAGCTCGCTCCACGCGTGGCGTTCCACGCGTGGCTGCAGGACCAGGTCCAGCGGCAGCTGGCGGAGGCGCACGGCGTCGCACAGGAGTTCGGGGTGCGGGTGGTGCACGACCTCGCTGTCGGGACGGACCCCCAGGGCGCGGACGGATGGGCGCTGCAGGACGTCCTCGCCATGGGTGTGCACGTCGGAGCGCCGCCGGACGCGTTCAGCCAGCAGGGCCAGGACTGGGGCCTGCCGCCGTGGCGGCCGGACCGGCTCGACGCCACCGGCTACGCCGCCTACCGCGACCTGCTGCAGGCGCAGCTCCGGCACGCGGACGGGCTGCGGATCGACCACGTCGCCGGGCTGTGGCGCCTGTGGTGGGTGCCGCCGGGCGAGTCCCCGGACCGCGGCACCTACGTGCACTACGACTCCGACGTCATGCTCGCGGTGCTCACGCTCGAGGCGTGGCGGGCGGACGCGCTGGTGATCGGCGAGGACCTCGGGACGGTGGAGCGTGAGGTCACCGAGGGTCTGGTGGAGCGCAACATCCTCGGCTCGTCGGTCCTGTGGTTCACCCGCGACATCGACACCCCCGGCGACCCGCTGCTGCCGCCGGACCGGTGGAACCCGGAGTCCGTCGCGACCATCTCGACGCACGACCTGCCCACGGCCGCCGGGTTCCTGCGTGGCGAGCACGTGCGGGCACGGGCCGACCTGGGCCTGCTCGCCGACCCGGACGCGGAGAAGGCGCGAGCCGAGCTCGACCGTCTGGAGCTGGTCGAGCTGCTCCGCGAGCTGGGCCTCGTGGTGGGCGACGACCCCGGCGAGGACCAGCTCGTGGTCGCGATGCACGCGTTGCTCGCCCGCAGCCGGTCGCGACTGGTGCTGATCTCGCCGTACGACGTGATCGGCGAGACGCGTCAGCCGAACCTCCCCGGCACCGTCGACCAGTACCCGAACTGGCGGCTGCCGCTGCCGGAGAGCCTCGAGGAGCTGCGCGACGACCCGCGGGTGCGGGTGGTCGTCGACGAGCTGCGCCTGGCCCGCCCAAGGAGCAAGGATTGACTTGCACCTCATCTGGTGAAAGCCTCAGCTTGCACATGATGTCGAGCTGAGGAGTCGTCGTGGTGGAAGACAGCATCGTCCGCGAGACCGTCGTCGCCGCCCCCGTCCAGCGGGTGTGGGAGGTGCTCACGCAGGCCGACTACGTCGGGCGCTGGTTCGGCGCGGACAAGGCCGAGATCGACCTGCGTCCCGGAGGGTCGTTCGTGATGACGTGGGCCGAGCACGGGGTCGGGCTGGCCCGGGTCGAGCGCGTCGAGGAGCCGAACCTGTTCAGCTTCCGCTGGGCGCTCGAACCCGGTGTCGAGCCGAAGCCCGGCGAGGAGACCCTGGTGGAGTTCACCCTCGCCGAGAAGGGCGACGGCACGCTGTTGAAGGTGGTCGAGAGCGGCTTCTCGACGCTGGACCGGGCGGCCGACAAGCAGGAGTGGCACCGCGAGCGCAATGTGGACGGCTGGCGTCAGGTGCTGGAAGCAGTGGCGACGAACTTCTCGTGACCACTCTCGCCGACCCGGGACCGGTCTTCGCGGCGCTCGCCGACCCGACGCGGCGGTCGGTGCTCACGCGGTTGGCCGCCGAGGGCGCCGCCAGCGCGACGACGCTCGCCCGGGAGCTGCCGGTCACCCGGCAGGCGGTCGTCCAGCACCTCGCCGTGCTGGACGCCGCCGGCCTGACTCGGGCGCACCGGCACGGGCGGGAGGTGCGGCACGAGGTGCGTCCCGAGGCGTTGACCGGGGCTGCGCGGTGGATGACGACGATCGCCCGGCACTGGGACGACCGCCTGGCCGCGATCGCCGCCCTCGCCGAGGAGCCGGAGCCGTCGTAGGCGGCGGCCCGAACGTAGCGAAAGCGGCTTTGGGTGCACTCAACGCACCGAAAGCCGCTTTCGCTGCATCGGGCGCCGGCGCTACCGGGGTGTCAGAGGACGGTGTGCAGCGCGCCGGGCACGATCTCCACCGTCACCGCGACCCCGCGCTCGAACTCCGACACCTCGCCGTCGATCTGTACCGGCATCGGGTTCACCGTCCGGAACCGGTACTCGCGCGCGGTCGGCTGCGGGCCCAGCCCGCGGATCGCCGCGCGGACCGCGGTCGCCAGCACCCGCCACTTCGCCGTGTGCCGCAGCACAACCACCTCGAAGCGGCCGTCGTCCGGCCGGCCCTCCTCGCTCAGCACCGCGAACTTCGCCATCTCGCGGATGTTGGCGAAGATGACGCTGTCGAAGGTCTCGGTGCCGGCGTCGGTTTCGATCTGGAACGGGCGGAAGCGGGAGAACGTCCGGATCGTGGAGATGATCTCCTTGATCGACCCCTTGCCGCCCTTCTCCAGCTCCAGCGCGACGGTCGGGGTGATGCCGAGCCCGATGTAGGAGTGCGCGTAGCGGGGCTCGCGGCCGTCGTCGACGGTCATCCGCAGCAGGTCCAGCTTCGACACGTCGCCGTCGAGGATTGCGTCGGCAAGCGGACGCTCGCGGGTGACGCGCCGATGGTCGTTGGCGTTGCCTGCAGCCAGCACCGCCGCGTACGCCGAGTCCGCACCGGCGTCCATCAAGCCGTTCACGACGTCGTTGTAGCCGCCGTCGCCGCTCACCGACACCACCAACGGGCGACCGGCCCGGGCAGCGTCGCGGGCGATCTCGCGGCCGTGGCCGGCGCGCTCGGTCGGCCGGAGCTGCACCGGCAGCTCGGGGGCGCGCTCGGCCAGCTGCTCCGCCAACTCCTCCGCCCGCTCCTGGGCGTCACCGGTGCTGTTCGGATTGAAAACGATCTCGACTGCGTCGAACGGCCTGCTCACAAGTGCAACACTAGTCATTCCACCTGAGGATCAACGCCTGGCTCCGCTGCGGCTTCGATCCCAGGACACGCGTGGGCGCCTCACGTATTGGCGCCGCAGAGCACCAGGCACGCGCGCTCACCCGGCACCCGCCCGGCGAGCCAGGCCGCGAGCGGCACGGCCGCGGCCGGCTCGACCGCCAGGCGGAACTCCTCCCAGAGCCGGTCCTGCGCGGCGAGCAGCTCGGCGTCCGTGACGAGCACGGACACCACGTCCGCCGACGACAGCAAAGCGAACGGCACCTCCCCCACCCGTGTGGCGCCCAGCGCCGAGGCCGCGACCGAGTCGACCGGCGCGTCGACGGGCCGTCCCGCCTCGAGGGCCCGGTGCACGCAGCAGCAGCCTTCCGGTTCGACCACGACCACGGTCCGGCCTCCGGACGCGAGCGCGGCCCCGGCCGACAGACCGCCCCCACCGGCCGCGACGACCACCGCGTCGATCTCCGGTGCGTCGGCGACCGCCTCCGCCGTCACCGTGCCCTGACCGGCGACGACCGCCGGATCGTCGTACGCCGACACGTACCGGGCGCCCGGCGCCTGCGCCTCGGCCAGCGCGGCCACGGCGGCCTCGCCGTAGGTCGCCCCGTGTCGCACCAGCCGGGCCCCGGCCGCCTCGATCCGGCGGGTCTTGGCCTCGGGAGCCGTGACGGGCACGTACACGGTGGCGGGCAGGCGCAGCGATGCCGCGGCGGTGGCGACCGCGATGCCGTGGTTGCCACCCGACGCGGTGACCACGTGCGTCGGCCGGGGCCCCGCCGTCAGCGCGTTCACCGCGCCCCGCAGCTTGAACGACCCGCCGCGCTGGAGGTGCTCGAGCTTCAGCACGAGCGGTCGCCCGTCGATCTCGGCGCGCAGCACCGGTGTCCGGCGGACGTGCGGAGCGACGGCGGCGGCCGCCTCGGCGACGGACGCGGCGGTCGGCAGCGTGGTGATCACACCTCCGGTCTACCTCACGACGGCGGGAAGACGCAGAACTCGTTGCCCTCGACGTCGGCGAGGACGTTCCAGCGCGGGAACTCGCCCAGCAGTGTCGCCCCGCGGGCGACGATCTCCGCGGTGTCGCCGACCACGTCGAGGTGCACCCGGTTCTTCGCGGTCTTCGGCTCCGGCACCGTGCCGACGTCCAGGTACTCGAACGGCGCACCGGGGACGTCGGCGATCGACACGAAGTCCTTCCCCTCGTCGATGCACCGCCCGCCGAGCAGGTCCGCCCACCACCGCCCCACCGCTCGGTGGTCGGCGGCGTCGAGGACGACCTCGTACAGCCGGTACGCCGGCGGCTCCTCGCGGACGAAGGCGCAGAACTCCCCGCCCTCGGGGTCCGCCATCACGGTCCACCGCGGCTGCTCGTCGACGATCGTGGCCCCGAGGTCGAGCAGCTCCTGCACCGAAGCGGCGTGGACATCGAGGTGCATGCGGTTCTTCACGGTCTTCGGCTCGGGCACCCTGTTGATCCAGACGGAGTGCTGCGGCGTGTGTCCCCGCAGGACCGCGTCCCCGTCACCGGTGTCGGCGAGCTCCAACCCGAGCACGGCCGACCAGAACGTGGCGAGCCGGAGCGGGTCGACAGCGTCGAGACAGAGATCCTTGTACGCGGCCGGTGCCATCGCCGAAGAGTAGAAAATCTTCGACGGGTGTGTCGATCCACGATGGTGCCGCTCGTGTAGGAGGCGAAGGAACACCACGACCCAGGAGGATCCGATGTCGCACTACCTGCTCAGCGTCGTCACCCCCACCGAGGGCACGCCGCCCACCCCCGAAGAGCTCGACGCGATCATGAAGAACGTCGACACGCTCCACCGGGAGATGCGCGACGCCGGCGCCTGGGTGTTCTCCGGCGGCCTGGACGCCCCCGACACCGCCACCGTCGTGCGCCCGCGGGGCGACGAGCTGCTGCTGACCGACGGGCCGTTCATCGAGGCCAGGGAGTACGTCGGCGGGATCAGCATCATCGACGTGCCCGACCTCGACGCCGCGCTGGAGTGGGGCCGCAGGTCGGCGCGGGCGATCGGGCTGCCGATCGAGGTCCGGCCGTTCCACTGGGCCTGATCCTGTGGGCGAGACGATGGTGGACCAGGCCGACGTCGCGCGGGTGTTCCGCGAGGAGTACGGCCGCGCCGTCGCCGTCCTGGTCCGTCTCCTCGGCGACATCGACCTCGCCGAGGAGGCGGTCCAGGAGGCCTTCGAAGCGGCGGTCCGGCGGTGGCCCGAGAGCGGGCTGCCGCCCTCCCCCGCCGGCTGGATCGTCACCACCGCCCGCAACCGCGCGATCGACCGGCACCGCAGGGAGTCCACCCGGGACGAGCGGCAGGCCGAGGCGTCCCGCCTGCACGTTTCTGACGAACCGCTGGAGGAGGGCGCCGTGCGCGACGACCGGCTCCGCCTGATCTTCACCTGCTGCCACCCGTCGCTCGGCACGTCCGCCCAGGTCGCGCTCACGCTGCGGCTGCTCGGCGGGCTGACCACCGCGGAGATCGCCCGCCTGTTCCTCGTGCCCGAGCCGACGGTGGCGCAACGGCTGGTGCGCGCCAAGAACAAGATCCGGAAGGCGCGGATCCCCTATCGCGTGCCGCAGGACGCCGACCTGCCCGACCGGCTGCACGCCGTGCTGGCCGTCCTCTACCTGATCTTCACCGAAGGGCACACGGCGACGTCGGGCGGCGCGTTGGTCCGCGGCGACCTGTGCGCCGAGGCGATCCGGCTGGCCCGCCAGCTGGCCGAGCTGATGCCCGACGAACCGGAGGCGCTCGGCCTGCTCGCGCTGATGCTGCTCGTCGAGTCCCGCCGCGCGGCGCGGACGGCGCCCGACGGTTCGCTGGTCCCGCTCATCGAGCAGGACCGCAGCCGCTGGGACGACGACCTGGCCGAGCAGGGCCGCGACCTCGTCCGGCGCTGCCTGCGCCGCGACCGGCCCGGCCCGTACCAGGTGCAGGCGGCGATCCAGGCCGTGCACAGCGAGACACCGACCGACTGGCGCCAGGTCGTCGCGCTCTACGACCACCTGCTCGCGCTCGCCCCGACGCCGATGGTGGCGTTGAACCGGGCGATCGCCGTCGGCGAGGTGGACGGGCCCGGCGCGGCACTCGTGCTGGTCGACGGCCTGCGCACGGCGCTCGGCGACCACCACCTGTTCCACGCCACCCGCGCGGAGCTGCTGCGCCGGCTCGGCCGCGCCGACGAGGCGGCCACCGCCTACGTCGACGCGGCCGACCGGACACGCAACGCGGTCGAGCGCGACTTCCTCGACCGTCGTCGCGGCGAGCTCTGATCCTGCGTCAGTCCTTCTTGCCGTGCGCCTCGATCGACACCGGCTCCCACTCGCGCCACTCGGCGAGCCGCGACTCGTAGTCCGCGGTCGCTGTCCGCAGCGGACCGTCGCCGAAGAAGATCCGCAGCGGCGGGTGCTCGGCGTCGACGACCTTCAACACCGCCTCGCGGGTGGCCACCGGGTCGCCCGGCGAGCCGATCCGCGCCTTGCGGGCCTCGGCCGCCTGCTCGCGGAACTCGTCGTAGGCGGCCAGGGGTGCGGCGTGCTTGGCCGACGACCCGCCCCAGTCCGTGGAGTAGCCGCCGGGCTCGATCAGCGTGACCTTGACGCCGAACCCCGCCACCTCCTGGGCCAGCGACTGGCTGAACGCCTCCAGCGCCCACTTCGACGCGTTGTAGATCCCGATGTTGGGGAACGCGCTGATCCCGCCGATCGACGACACCTGCAGGATGTGCCCCGATCCCTGCTCCCGCAGGATCGGCAGCGCGGCCTGGGTGACCCACAGCGCCCCGAAGACGTTCGTCTCGAACTGCGCCCGCGCCTCGGCCTCGCTGATCTCCTCGATCAGCCCGAACTGGCCGTAGCCCGCGTTGTTGACCACGACGTCGAGCCGGCCGAACCGCCGGTGCGCCGTCTCGACGGCGTCGAACACCGCGGCGCGGTCGGTGACGTCCAGCTTCAGCGGCAGGATCCGGTCACCGAAGCGCTCCACGAGATCGTCGAGGCTGCCGGTGTCACGAGCGGTGGCGGCGACGCTGTCGCCGCGCTCCAGCGCGGCGATCGCCCACTCGCGACCGAAACCACGCGACGACCCGGTGATGAACCACGTGCGTGCACTCATGTTCCGGGCAGCGGCGGAGATCCCCGGGATATTCCGAGCGCTACAAGTCGACACCCAGGTTGACCGCCGCCAGACAGCCGTCCGCCGACCGCTGCGTGGTCACCAGGCCGACGTCGTCGTAGAGCGGGTCGGTGTCGTTGCGGGTGTCGCGGGTGATGTGCTCGACGTAGGGCGACAGGAGGTAGACCTCGTCGGTGAGGTTGTCGTCGAAGTACAGCTGCGTGGTGAGCACCGTCTTCCGGTCGAGGTGCACCTTGCAGTGGATGTGCGTCGTCCTCCCGACGTACCAGCCCGGGTAGATCGTCGTGAACCGGACGATCCCGTCCGGGTCGACGGCCTGCGCGCCGCGCAGGTACTCGGCGCCGTCCGTCGGTCTCGCCTCCGGGTCGCCGCGGCTGTACGCGCCGTCCGAGGTCTCCCGCGACGGACCGGACGTGCCGGACCGCTCGTCGGCACGGGCCGCGGCGAAGCCGGAGTAGACGCCACCGGCGTCGCAGTGCCAGATCTCCACCACCGCGTCCCGCACCGGCGTGAGCGGGCCGCCGACCGAGCACGACGACACGTCGTGCACCCGCAGCGCGAGCGCGAGCGTGAAGCCCGGGCGGCCGTCGCGGATGTCGGACCGGATGCTGTCGACGTCGAACCAGTAGGGGCCCTGCGGCCCCTCCTTCGCGAGGATGCAGGTGTTCGCGACGTCGAGGAGCGCCGCGGGGTCGGTGACGACCGCCGCCGAGGTCGCCACGCCGCCCGACGGCGGGTCGCCCGCCCCCGCGCAGGCGGTCAGCACGCCGGAGAGGCCGACGACGCCGCCGATCGCGAGGGCGCGGCGCCGGGACACCCGCGACCGGCTGGGCCGGACTTCCTCGTTCATCGGCGTCCTCTCCGCGGAGGTTGGTGCGCACAGCATCGCCCTTGTCCTGTGTGGAGTGAAGGCAGGGCCCGGACGTGCGCGCCGTCGGCCGGTGGTGCGCACGCTCCCGGTGGCCGGAAGCGGTCTCGCTAGGCTGCGCGCTCCGACCGCAGGAACCGTAGGGGGATGCCGCAGTGACTGTGGACTGGTCGACCGAGTGGTTCACGAGCCTCGTCTGGATCGTCGGCGTCACGCTCGCCGCTCTGGTCGGCTGCGTGATCGCCGTGGCGATGCTCACCAGGTTCACCGTGTGGGGGCGTCAGTTCCGCCGTCTGTCGTTCCCCTTCTTCTCCCCACGGGGGCCGGAGGGGTGGCGGCCGCTCCTGAACGCGTTCGCCGTACTGCTGTTCGTGATCATCGCGGTCCGCGTGCAGGTCGTGAACTCCTACATCACCAACGGCCTCTACACCGCGCTGCAGGAGCTCGACGCGCCCACCTTCGGGCGCTACATCCTGATCTTCACCGTGCTGTCGGTCGCCGCCCTCGCCCAGACACTGCTCGCCTTCTACCTGCAGCAGAGGCTGGTCATCCGCTGGCGGGTGTGGCTCAACAACCACGTGGTGGGCGACTGGCTCGACGGCCGCGCCTATCACCGGGGCCGCTACACCCGCTCGTCGGTCGACAACCCCGACCAGCGCATCCAGGAGGACGTCGCCTCCATGCCCGCGGTCTCGATGTCGCTGGCCACCGGCGCCGTCGGATCGCTCGTGGCCCTGGTGTCCTTCACGCTGATCCTCTGGCAGCTGTCAGGGCCGCTCGTCCTCGGCGGGGTCGAGATCCCGCGCGGCATGGTCTTCGCGGCCTACCTGTACGTGATCATCGCGACGGTGTTCGCGTTCCGGATCGGGCGCCCGCTCATCGGGCTGAACTTCCGCAACGAGCTCCTCAACGCCTCGTTCCGCTACTCGCTCGTCCGCCTGCGCGACAACTCGGAGGGCATCGCATTCCACCGCGGCGAGGGCGTGGAGCGCGGGGTGCTCAACACGCGCTTCGCCGCCGTGATCGACAACGCCTGGGCGATCGTGTTCCGGAGCCTCAAGTTCCAGGGCTTCAACGTGATCGTGAGCCAGTTCTCGCAGATCATCCCGCTCCTGATCCAGGCCCCGCGGTACTTCGCGGGCCAGCTCACCCTGGGCGACGTCCAGCAGACCGCCTCCGCCTTCGGCCAGGTGCACGACGCGCTGTCGTTCTTCCGCCTCGCGTACGACGACTTCGCGAGCTACCGCGCCGTGCTCATCCGCCTCACCGGCCTGCTCGACGCCGACGCGGACGCCCGCGCGCTGCCGTCCGTGGCCATCGAGGAGGGCGACGGCCTCGAGGTCCGCGACCTGACGGTCCGGCTGCCCGACGACGGCGTCCTCGTCGACGACCTCGACCTGCGGCTGACGGCCGGCGACGCGCTGCTGGTCGCCGGTCCGTCGGGCAGCGGCAAGACCACCCTGCTCCGCAGCTTCGCCGACCTGTGGCCCTACGCCGACGGGACGGTCCGCCGTCCGCTCGGCGACGACGCGCTGTTCCTGTCGCAGCAGCCCTACGTCCCGCTCGGCGACCTGCGCACCGCCCTGGCCTACCCCGGGCCGGTGACCGGCGTCGACGACGACCGGGCCGCTGCCGTGCTGCGCCAGGTACAGCTGCCCCACCTCGTCGACCGGCTCGACGAGGAGACCGACTGGAGCCGCCGCCTGTCGCCCGGCGAGCAGCAGCGCCTCGGCTTCGCCCGCCTCCTGCTCGTCCGCCCCAAGGTGGCGTTCCTCGACGAGGCCACCTCGGCGCTGGACGAGGGCATGGAACACGCCCTCTACACGCTCCTGCGCGAGGAGCTGCCCGACACCGTGATCGTCAGCGTCGGGCACCGCAGCACGCTCAACCAGTTCCACGCCGAGCGCCTGGAGCTGCTCGGGCAGGGCCGCTGGCAGGTCGCGACGCTCAGCCACTGATCGCCCCGCCACCCGTCGCTGCGGCGGACCCGCAGTCGATCACTCCCCGGCGGCACGACGTCGCGCGCGCTCAAGAGTTACCGTGTCAGGCAGACGCGACCCCGGCATCCCCCACCGCCGATCCACGTCCTCCGAGACGGAGGACCGTGGCCCTCAGTCGCGGTGTGGCCGGAGGGGTGAGCGCGGTTCACGTGGTGACGGCCGGGTCCGACCAGTCGGCGGCGGACGCCGTGCGGTGCGCGCTGCTCAGCGATCCGGCCCGCGTGCAGGCTCTCGCCGAGTCGGGACTCACGGCGGTCGCCGACGAGCAGATGCAGGCCCTGGCCGAGCGGGTCTTCCCGGGCATGGTGGGCCTACAGAGCCGTGGGCGTCGACCCGCTCCACCCCGCTGACCCACTCGTTCTGCCAGTACGTCGTCGCCTCGGCCGAGCCGCTGATCGTCACCGACGCCCGTGAGCATCCGCTGCTCCGCGACAACCGTGCCGTTCACGACCTCGGCGTCGTCGCCTACGTCGGGATGCCACTCACCGACGAGAACGGCACCGTCCTCGGGTCGCTGTGCGCCATCGACACGTGCCGCGGGAGTGGACCGACGACGAGCTGACCGCCCTGGCCGATCTCGCCGGCGCCTGCTCCACCGAGCTGCGGCTGCGGCTGGTGCGGTACTGCCCGGCGACCCCACTCCCCTGTTCGCGGCCACCGTCGCCGAGGCGGAGCGCCGGGTCGTCACCTACCCGGACCGCCTGCGCTTCGACGCCGACCACCCCGGGTCCGACCGGGCCTGGCTGCGCGACCGCGGCCTGCACGCTCTCGTCGCGGCTCCGCTGCTGCACGACGACGGCCCTCTGGGCACGTTGCTGCTGGGCTGGGACGCACCGCACCCGCTGGAGCCGTCGGACCAGCTGACGGTGACCACCCTCGCCGGCTTCGCGGGCCAGGCACTGGACCGGGCGCTGCGCCTGCAGTATCGGACCGGGGTCGCCTACCAGCTGCAGCACGCGATGCTCACCAGCCTGCCCGACGTGCCGGGGCTCGAGATGGCGGCGCGCTACCGCCCGGCCGACTCCCGCGAGTACGTCGGCGGCGACTGGTACGACGCCGCGTTCATCCCCGATCCGCAGCGGCCCGGCGACGAGATCATCGCGGTCTGCGTCGGCGACGTCGTCGGCCACACGCTGCAGGCAGCCACCCTCATGGGCCAGGTCCGGGCCATGCTGCGGCAGGCCGCGTGGGACCACCCGGGTGAACCGCCGTCGCACGCCCTGACGGCGCTCGAACTGGCCACCACCGGGCTCGGGCTCCCGGCCGCGGGTACCGCGGTGCTGGCCCACCTGCGCCGGATCGCGACCGGGCAGTGGTCGATGACCTGGTCGAACGCCGGTCACCCACCGCCGGTGCTGCTCTGTCCGGACGGCACGACGGTGCTGCTCGAGGACCACGACATCCTCTTCGGCTACCCCTCCTTACGATCAGGTCCTCGATGTGATCATCATCACCTCCTGGATCCCGGCTCCACGCTGTTCTTCTACACCGACGGTCTCGTCGAACGCCGCGGCGACGACGTCGACGACCTCGACGACCACATCGACCGGCTGCGACTCCTGCTGGCCGAACTCCCCGACCGATCACCTGCGGAGATGGTCGACGCGGCCGTCGAGGTGCTCGGGCTCGACGCGCAGGACGACGTCGTTGCGTTCGCGGTCCGGCTCTCCACGCCCTGATGTCACGCTCCGTTACCGGGGATGCCCTCATTTCCCGTTCGTGTGGTGCTGGTTCGATCCGGGTAGTAGGGGGAGTTCGGCTGCACGATCGCCATCGGAGCGGCCTGGGGGCACAGGGAGGTGGCGTCGGGGCGATGGTCGACACCGCGTGTCCGCCACGGTCGATGACCTCGAGCCACGAGCCGGTGGCCACGGTGGCCGGGCAGATCCGGCGCCGGTTGCGCACGCTGCTCGCCGGCTGGGGACTGTCCGACGACACCGTCGACGACGCGCTCCTGGTGGTCGAGGAGCTCGTCGCCAACGTGCTCGACCACGCGCGCACCCGGTTCCAGCTGATCGTCCGGCTCAGCGGCTCCGTGCTGCGCCTCGCCGTGCACGACGGCGACCCGGGATCCCCGCAGATCCGCCCGTTCGACCCGCATGCCGGCCGGGGCCGCGGGCTGCAGCTCGTGTCGACGCTGGCCGCGCGCTGGGGGTGCGACGCCGATCCGGCGGGCAAGACCGTCTGGGCCGAACTGCCGGCCTGACCGCGGGCATGCCGGGCCTCAGGGCCGCACGCCCCGCAGCCGCTCGACGTAGCGCGCCGCCGAACGATGCACCGCCGCGGCGCCGTCGTCGAGCACCACGTGCCCCCACCACCCGCCGTACACCCGGTCGAACCGGAACCGGCCGATCCGTCGCGCGATCCCGGTGACCGTCTCGGCGTCCAGCGGGATGAGGTTCGGGAAGCTCCACATGAAGCTGACCCACCCGCGGTCCTCGACGACCATGATCGTGTCGCCGGTCAGCAACGCGCCCCGCCCCTGCGCTCCCTCCGGCCAGTGCAGCACGCAGGCGCCGTCGAAGTGCCCGCCGATCCGGGCCACGGTCAGCCCCGGCACCGGCTCGATCTCGTCGTCGAACAGCTCGATGCGCGACGAGTTCCGGGGGATCCACTGCTCGTCCGCCCGCGGCAGGAACACCGGTGCGTCGAACGCCGCGGCGAACTCGAGGTGCGCGGCGTAGAAGTGCGGGTGCGACAGGCAGATCGCGCTCAGGCCGCCGAGCTCGTCGATCGCGCGCCGGGCCTGCTCGTCGAGCAGCGGGACACAGTCCCAGAGCACGTTGCCCGCCGCCGTCCGCACCAGCAGGGCCCGCTGGCCGATCCCGAACGCCGGCGTGACCCCGATCCCGGTGAGGCCGGGCTCCTCGGTCCGGATCTCGGTGCGGTGGTCACTCCCGAGCTCGGCCGTGTGCGTCCAGCGCTGCCCCTCTGCGGGTACGGCCTCCCGTTCGTCCTCGCAGATCGGGCACGACGCCGGCGGTGCGGCGGTGTCGGGGTACTGCACGCCGCAGCGCACACAGACCCAGGCGGGCACGTCGTCATCCCCCGGTTCCGTCGCGGGGCACGGGCACCGCCCGCCTGCGCTTCCTCTCGTACATGCGCCGGTCCGCCTCGCGGAGCAGCAGGGCGGTGTCCGTGTGGTCCGTCGGGCAGCACCCCACGGCGGCGGAGAGCGTGATCGTCGCACCGTCGACGACGAACGGCTCCGCGGCAGCCGTCCGCAGGCGCTCGGCGATGGAGTCGGCGTGGTGGGGCTCGGTGTCTTCACAGAGGACCGCGAACTCGTCTCCCCCGAGCCGGGCCGCGACGTCGCCGGCGCGCAGCAGCGCGACGATCCGGGCTGCGAGCTGGGTGAGAACGACGTCGCCCACGGCGTGCCCGAACCGGTCGTTCACCTCCTTGAACCCGTCGAGGTCGAGGTAGAACAGGTGCCCGGACCGAATCGGCCGGCTCCGCCCGCCCAGCACCTCGCGCATCCGCTCCGTGAACAGGGTGCGGTTGGCCAGGCCGGTCAACGGGTCGTGCAGCGCACGGTGGCTGAGCTCCGCCTCCAAGCGCTTACGGTCGCTGACGTCCTCGATGTGCATGATCAGATGTGCCGGGTGGCCGGCGGTCCCGGGCACCCGCGACGTGCTCACCGACACCCAGATGATCCGCTCGTCGGCGAGCACGAACCGACACTCGTGGCGCAGGATCCGTACGTCGTCGGCCTGCATGCGCACGCAGTTGCGCCGGGCGTCGTCGAGGTCGTCGGGGTGGGTCACGTCGAAGAACGTCCGGCCGACCAACTCGGCGGGATCGCGGTCGAGCAGGCGGCCCATCGCCGCGTTGCACAGGGTGACGACGCCCTGGGGCGTGAGCACGGCGATGCCGATGGGCGCGTTGTCGAACGCGCTGAGCAGGTCCTGCTCCGAGACCCCCGCCCCGTATCGCTGCACCGTGTCCTCCGGTTCCGGCCCGCGCCTGGCGGGATCACCAGGAGCGCAAGCGCTGCCGGAACCCGCGCGGCAATGATGCCGGTACGACCGTCGGCCGATCTCGACGGCACCGTCGGCGGGCCGGGATCCCGGCCCGCCGACGGGCACGCTTCTCGGCTCAGTCGTCCTCGTCGACCCAGTCGAAGGTCTTGGTGACGGCCTTCTTCCACTTGCGGTAGTACTTCTCGCGCTGGGCGTCGTCCATGTTGGGCTCCCAGCGCTTGTCCTCCGCCCAGTTCGCGCGGATGTCGTCCTCGCCCTGCCAGAACCCGACGGCCAGGCCCGCGGCGTACGCGGCACCGAGGGCGGTGGTCTCCGCGACCACCGGCCGGATCACCGGGACGCCGAGGATGTCGGCCTGGAACTGCATCAGGGTCTCGTTCTGGACCATGCCGCCGTCGACCTTCAGCGCGGTGAGGTCCACGCCCGAGTCGGCGTTCATCGCGTCGAGCAGCTCCTTGCTCTGGAAGGCCGTGGCCTCCAGCACCGCGCGGGCGAGGTGGCCCTTGTTGACGTAGCGGGTGAGGCCGACGATCGCGCCGCGGGCGTCGCCGCGCCAGTACGGGGCGAAGAGGCCCGAGAACGCCGGCACGAAGTACGCGCCGCCGTTGTCCTCGACGGTCTTGGCCAGCGTCTCGATCTCCGGCGCCGAGCCGATGAGCCCGATGTTGTCGCGGACCCACTGCACCAGGGACCCGGTCACCGCGACCGCGCCCTCCAGGGCGTACACGGTCGGCTGGTCACCGATCTTGTAGCAGACGGTGGTGAGCAGGCCGTTCTTGCTCGGTACCTTCTGCGTGCCGGTGTTGATCAGCATGAAGTTGCCGGTGCCGTAGGTGTTCTTGGCCTCGCCCACCGCCAGACACGCCTGGCCGAACGTCGCCGCCTGCTGGTCGCCCAGGATCCCGGCGATCGGCACGCCGTGCAGCGTGCCGCGCTCGCGGACCTCGCCGTACACCTCCGAGCTCGACCGGATCTCGGGCAGCATCGACACCGGAATGCCCATCTCACCCGCGATGCCCTCGTCCCACGACAGCGAGTCGAGGTCCATGAGCATCGTGCGCGAGGCGTTGGTCGGGTCGGTGATGTGCAGGCCGCCGTCGACGCCGCCGGTCATGTTCCAGATGAGCCAGGTGTCCATGTTGCCGAACGCGAGGTCGCCCGCCTCGGCCTTCTCCCGGGCGCCGTCGACGTTGTCGAGGACCCAGCGGATCTTCGGACCCGAGAAGTAGGTGGCCAGGGGCAGCCCGACCTTGTCCTTGTACCGGTCGGCCCCGCCGCCCAGGTCACCGAGCTGCTTGGCGATCGCGTCGGTGCGGGTGTCCTGCCAGACGATGGCGTTGTACACCGGCTCGCCGGTCGTCCTGTCCCAGACCAGCGCGGTCTCGCGCTGGTTGGTGATCCCGACGGCGACGATGTCCGAGGCACTGAGGTCGCCCTTGGCCAACGCACCGGCCGTCACCGACCGGGTGTTGTCCCAGATCTCCTTGGCGTTGTGCTCGACCCAGCCCGCCCGCGGGAAGATCTGCTCGTGCTCCTTCTGGTCGGACACGACGACCCGGCCGGCCTGGTTGAAGATCATGCACCGGGTGGACGTCGTGCCCTGGTCGATCGCGGCCACGTACTGTTCGCTCATCTGGTTTCTCCTGATCGGTGATGCCGGGTCTCGTGCGCGGGGACGGTGCAGGTGCGGCGGCCCGTCACGAGGCCGCGGCCTTGATCGTGTCGATCAGTGACTGGGCCCCGATGGCCTTGAACAGCAGGGTGGCGACGATCGAGCCGACGATCGGCCCGGCGACCGGCACCCAGGCGTAACCCCAGTCCGACGATCCCTTGCCCTTGATCGGCAGGATTGCGTGCGCGATCCGCGGAGCGAGGTCACGGGCCGGGTTGATGGCGTACCCGGTGGGACCACCGAGCGAGTTGCCGATGCCGACGACGACCAGCGCCACGAACAGTGGGCCGAGCTGCGTCGGGGTGCCGCCGGAGATGAGGATGAGGAAGATCAGCACGAAGGTGCCGATCGCCTCGGTGGCGAGGTTCCAACCGGCCGAACGGATGGCCGGCGCGGTGGAGAAGACCGCGAGCTTGGCCCCCGCGTCCTCCTCCAGGTCGAAGTGCTGCTTGAAGGCGACCCAGGCGAGCACGGCGCCGATGAAGGCACCCAGGAACTCGCCGAGGAAGTAGAAGATCGCCTGTCCGCCGGTGATCCCACCCATGATCAGTTGGGACACCGTCACGGCCGGGTTCAGGTGCGCGCCGGTCGGGAAGGCGACGTACACACCGGCGAAGACGCCGAGGCCCCAGCCGAAGTTGATGAGCAGCCAGCCGCCGCCGAACCCCTTGCTGTCGCGCAGGATCGCGGTGGCGACGACGCCGCAGCCGAGCAGCAGCAACATTGCCGTGCCCAGCGTCTCGTAGAGGAAGATCTGACCGTTCGTGAGCGTGTTCACGCGAGCCTCCGTGCCACAGTGCGCAGTGGAAGATCAACAAAGTCGTGCATTACCCGACAGGGCACACGCGAACTCAGGAGAGACCCGTACGGGACTCACCCGACCAGGGAGTCTTTCGTCGACACGTCGACGGGCATCGGTAATGCCCGGCGGGCAGGCGATGCGGCGCCGCCGCAGGGGTGGCCTGCGGCGGGCCGTTCTGTCAGGTGGTGCTCACCCGGCTCCGACCCGGACCTCGGGGGCCCCGAGCCGTGCGGAGTCGGCCGTTCTGTCGTCGAGCTGGGCCTGCGAGTCGCGTTCGGCGGCGACCCGCGCCCGGTAGTGCTCGACCTCGCGCTCGATCGTCGCCTCGTCCCAGCCCAGGACCGGTGCGACGATGTCGGCGACCTCGCGGGCGACGTCGACACCGCGGTCCCAGGTGTCGATCGACACCCGCAACCGGCGGGCCAGCAGGTCGTCGAGGTGCAGCGCGCCCTCGTGCGAGGCGCCGTAGTAGGCCTCGACCTTGAGGTAGCGCGGGGCGTGCTCCAGGGGCTCGCCCAGCTCGGGGTGCTCGGCCACGATGTCGAGCACCTCGCGGACCGCCGACCCGTACCGGCCCAACAGATGGTCGATCCGCTCGACAGGGAGCCCCGAGCGGGCGGCCAGCGCCTCCTTGGTGTTGACCAGTGCCTTGTAGCCCTCGGCACCGACCAGAGGGACGTCGTCGGTCAGGCAGGGCCCCACCGGCTTGTCGAGGGCCTTCGCGGCGAGGTCGACGCCGTCCTTGGCCATCACCCGGTACGTCGTGTACTTCCCGCCCGCCACGATCACCAGACCGGGGACCGGGCTGATGCACGCGTGCTCTCGCGAGAGCTTGCTGGTCTCGTCGGACTCCCCGGCGAGCAGCGGCCGCAGGCCCGCGTAGACACCGACGACGTCGTCGCGGGTGAGCGGCTTCGCGAGCAGGGCGTTGACGTGGGCGAGGATGTAGTCGATGTCCGCGCTGCTCGCGGCGGGGTGGGCCAGGTCGAGGTCCCACTTCGTGTCCGTCGTGCCGATCACCCAGAAGTCGGGGCTCCACGGGCACGGGATGACGAAGAGCAGGCTCTTCTCGGTCTCGGTGATCAGACCGGTGTCGGAGTCGATCCGGTCGCGCGGGACGACGATGTGCACGCCCTTCGACGCGCGCACCCGGAACTGTCCCTTGCCGCCGATCATCTCCTGGATCTCGTCGGTCCAGACCCCCGCCGCGTTGATGGTGGCCTTCGCGCGGATCCGAATCTCCTCGCCCGACTCGAGATCGCGGGCGACCGCGCCGACGACCTTGTCGCCGTCGCGGATGAAGGACGTGACCCTCGTGCTCGTGGCGACGGCCGCGCCGTACTCCGCCGCGGTCCGCGCGATCGCCATCGTGTGGCGGGCGTCGTCGAGCTGCCCCTCGTAGAAGGCGATGCCACCCTTGATCGCGCCGGGCTTGCCCGACCGGAACGAGCGCAGCGTCGCCTTCTTCGACAGGTGCCGCAGGTGGCTGGGCACGCCGCGACCCGCGCCGAGGACGTCGTACACACCGACGCCCGTGCCGACCCAGGCGCGGTCGACGAGGGTCTTCTCCAGCGGGTAGATGAACTCCACCGGTCGCGCGAGGTGCGGGCACAGCTTCTCGAGGATGAGCTTGCGCTCCCGCAGCGCCTCGAACACGAGCGCGAAGTTCAGCTGCTTGAGGTACCGCAGTCCGCCGTGCACCAGCTTGGACGACCGGCTCGACGTCCCCGAGGCGAAGTCGCGGGCCTCGACCAGCCCGACCTTGAGGCCCCGGCTCGCGGCGTCGAGCGCGGCGCCGGCACCCACGACCCCGGCGCCGATCACCAGGACGTCGAACTGCTCCTCGCCCAGGCGCCGAAGTGCAGCTGCCCGGTATTCCGGGCCGAGCGCAACAGCGGTGATCGCCATCGATCATCTCCTCAGTCGAAGTAGTGAGCAACGTAACGCCGCCGGGCAAGGGCAACAACCGTTGACGTTCGACATTGCCGAACAACCCGAAGTCGGCGTAGGTGCATCCATGTGACCAGGTCTCCCCAGGCCGGCCACACGAAGCGCCGAGGTTGCGAGCAGGGCTATCACAAGGCTGTAACGGGCTGTTCGTCACGTTCGATCAGCCGTTTGTGGGTGATCGCATCAGCCGAACGAGCGATTGACGACCTCGTGATCACCCACGGTGACAACGCACGGCAGTCGACACATCGAGAACGGGCGGGGATGACCGGTACAGCGCTCGGGGCACCGCGCACCGACCGTGCGCTGCCCAGGGGACGGCATGCCCGGGTCGAGCACCGACCACGAGCGGCCAAGGTCGTCGTCGTCGGCCAGGGCCGGGCCGGTGTGCAGGTGGCGTTGCGCGCCGTCCGCGCCGGCTACCTCGTCATCGGTCTGGACCGTGACGTGCGGCGGATCGGCCGGCTCGCGCACGGGCGGTCCGGCGTCGACGCGGCCACCGACACCGCACTGGTCGCGGCGCTGCGCGGCGGCGACTACGTGCCGACGGGCGACCGCCGGCTCGCCGAGGGCTTCGACACCGCGCTGATCGCCGCGACGGACGAGCCCGCCGCCGCACCGCAGATGGTGGCCGCCGTGGCGGCGTACGCCCGCCCGGGCGCGACCGTGATCGTCGAGACTCCCCCGGGGCCACACGTGGACCTCCGGGCGCTGGCGACCGTGCTGCAGACCGCGCAGAGCCCGTCGGCAGGCCGCGGCGTCGCACTGGCCATCGCCTCGGTACTCGCGCCCCGGCCCGGCTACGGCGGCGCCGACCGCTCCGTCCGCGCCCTCGACCCGCAGTCCACCGCGGCGACGACGGCGTTCTACCGCCGGCTGGCCGCGCCCCTCCCGCCTGCCGCCGCCCCGCCCGTCATGGACCCGGCGACGGAGGCCCTCCGGATCCCGGAACCCTCGACGCAGCGCCTCCCCCGGGTCGCACCGGCGCCCGCACCGGTCGTGCCCGCGCAGCGGGGGCCCCGTGACGCGGAGCCGGAGGCGCGGCCCACCGTCTCGACGGTCACGGTGATCGTGCCCGCGTACAACGAGGAAGAGGGCATCGCCTCGACGATCGAAGGCCTGCTCGGCCAGGAGTCGCCCGACTGGCTGCAGATCACCGCCGTCGTGGTCGTGGTCAACAACAGCACCGACCGCACCGCCGAGATCGCCCGCCGCTACCCCGTGACCGTGCTCGAGATGCTCTACAACAAGCACAAGAAGTCGGGCGCGATGAACCACGGCTGGCAGACGCACGGGCGCGCCAGCGACTTCGTGCTGACGATGGACGCCGACACCGTGCTGCTGCCCGACACCGTCGAGAAGATGGCCAAGGAGCTGATCGACAACCCGAAGCTGGGTGCGGTGTGCGCGCGGTACTGGGCGAAGGAGGGGCGCGGGCTGGTCCGCCGCCTGCAGCGCCTGGAGTACGCGCGGTACGACGACCTGCGCGAGCTGCGCGGGTGGAAGGTGAACGTCGCCAGCGGCGCGGCCGCGATGTACCGGCGGGTCGCGCTGCAGGACGTCGTCGAGCTGCGGGGCAGGCCCGAGCCGTGGGACAACGAGTCGCTGATCGAGGACTACGCCCTCACCCTCGACCTCAAGTCGCGGGGTTGGCGGGTCGGCGCGGCCCGCGAGGCACACGTCTACACCGAGCCGCCCACCCGGTTCCGCGACCTGTGGACGCAGCGGCTGCGGTGGGGGCGCGGCGGCATGGACGAGTGCCTCAAGCGCGGCTGGATCCCCTCCACGCGCCGCGACATCTTCGCCTACTTCCTGTTCTCGCTGAGCGTGCTCTGCCGCCTCCTGTGGATCTTCATGCTGGCCCTGATGCTGATCTACGCGGTGCCGATGCGGTACGCGCTCATCGGGCTCATCCCCGTCGCCGTGATGTGGGCGGAGCGCGTCACGTCGGCGTGGCGCGTGCGCGGCCGGACCGCCGGCGACATGGCGCTTGTGGCCGTCCTCGTCGTGGAGGACCTGTACGGGTTCTTCCTCGAACTCTGCGCCGTCGCGGCCGCGGCGAAGTGCCTGCGCAACAAGCGCCAGGCCTGGTGACCGGAACTGATCAAGGGGAGGACAAGGTGTACGCGGAGAACACGGCATTCCTGAGCAGTGGAGCCGCAGGCGGCAGCACCGCAGCTGCGGTGGCAGCCGCGTCGGGCATCAACGTCATCGCCACGATCCTCGTGGTCGTGACGGTGCTGTTCACCGCGCTCCTGCTCGTCCGCCTGGCCCGCCGCGGACTGCGCGCCGTCCGTTGAGCCGCGGAGCGACTCCACGCCCGCCGACGAACGGGATGAAGCGGCGGCGGCGGATCGTGCTCGCCGTCCTCGTGCTCTTCGCTGCCGCGACGGTCGGGGCCGGTGCGTTCTTCGTGGACGCCGTCCGGTCGCGGGAAGCCGAGCGCGCGGCGCTGGCCGCGGCTCTGCCACCGGCCGCCGTGCCGGTGGCGCAACCACGCCAGGCCACCGGGCCCCTCGTCGCCCTCACCTTCGACGACGGCCCGTCGCCGCAGCGGACGGGATACGTGCTCGAAGTGCTGAAGCAGAAGGGTGTCACCGCCACGTTCTTCCTGCAGGGCGATCACGCGGCGCGGCACCCTGACCTCGTCAAGCGGATCCGCGACGAGGGACACGTGATCGGCAACCACTCCTTCACCCACCCCACCTTCCCCGAGCTGACGCCGGACCAGGCACGGGAGGAGATCACGCGGACGAGCGAGGTCCTCACCGAGATCACCGGCACGGCGCCGACGCTGTTCCGCTACCCCCACGGCGAGTCGTCCGCGGCGGCGGACGAGGTGCTCGCGCAGGAGAGGCTCAGCCCCGGTGTCCTGTGGCACTGGGACTCCAACCTCGCGGGCGACTTCGAGTGCCCCGGCGCGGCGAAGGTGCGCGACTACGTCGTGGCCGAGGCCGTCGACCAGGCGGCGATCCTCCTGCACGACGCCGGCGACACCGTCGACTGCCCGATCGAGCAGTGGGACTACCTGCCGCAGGCGATCGACGCCCTCAAGGCCAAGGGATTCGACTTCGGCGTGGTCGAGCTCGCCGACAGGCCGTCCGCGGTCAACCAGGGGTCGTCGATCCGTGTGGCGGTGCCCCGCACGGGTCCGGGTGCTGCGTGAGACGGGCGACCGTCGTGCTGGCCGCTCTTGCCGCGCTCCTGACCGGCGCGTGCCAGGCAGCGCAGCCGACCGCCGCCCCCGACTTCGCGGGAGCCGGCAACGGGCTGGTCTCGGCCGCCGTGCCGATGGAGACCGGAGGGAGTGCCTGGCGCAGCGCGATCCAGGCGCCGCACTTCCAGACCGATCGCGACGTCGGCGCGGCGGGGGTCGCGAACGGCCTGCTGGCCCTGGCCGACGTCACTGACGACCGGCAGGAGCGCGACACCTACCTCGCCGCAGCGCGGCAGGCCGCCGACTTCCTCGTCGGCGCCCAGGACGGCGCGCCCGGGCGCTGGCCGGACTACCGCGACCCGGACGGGACCGCGGTGATGGCCTACACCTCGTTCGACGACGGCGCCGCGGGCATCGCGGACCTGCTGTGGACGATGGGGGAACGCACCGGTGACGAGCGCTACCGGAACGCCGCCCTGGCCGGTATGGACTGGGTCGTCAGCCGCGCCGAGGGCCCAGGCGACGACCAGGGGGACGACGTCGACTGCCCGGAGATGTGCCGCTGGGCGTGGAGCGACGACGGCGAGCTGTCGTACCGCAACGGGATGGGCGAGGGGCAGGCCGGGATCGTCTACGCCCTGAGCGTCTTCGCCGAGCGCACGGGCGACGCGCGGTACGCCGAGTACGCGCGCGGCGGCGCGGCGTACCTGGAGAGCGTGCTCGACGACGACGGCGGCATGCCCGAGTCGGACACCGAGGACGCGCGCAACACCGGCTACCTGTCGGGGGCGGCCGGCGCGGCGTACGCGTTCCTGCGGATGTACGTCAGCACCGGCGACGCGCACTGGCTCGACGTCGCCCGGCGCCCGCTCGCCTTCCTCGACGACACGGCCACGCCGGCCGGCGACGGCGTGAACTGGCCGATCATGGTCGACGCCGGCGGGGAGGAGGCCGATCCCAACCGGGCGACCGGGATGGAGGAGGGCGCCGCCGGGATCGGGTGGGTCTACCTGCAGGCCCACGCCATCACCGGTGACGCGCGCCAGCTCGACCGCGCCCGTGCCGCCGGGCGGTGGCTGACGGCGGTCGCGCTGCCGGAGGAGGGCGGCCGCACGTGGGCGGAGTTCGAGGGCAGCGACCGCGTCCACTCCGCGCTCAACAGCGGGGTCGCGGGCACCGGCTGGTACCTGCACGACCTCGGCCTGGTCACCGGCGACGACACCTTCGTGCATGCCGCGCAGGACGCGCAGAAGTGGCTGGTCGCCACGGCCGTGAAGGCGGAGACGGGGTGGTCCTGGCACGGCACCCGCGTCGACGGCGAGTGGACCCTGGCGGACGAGCCGTCGTGGCACTGGGGGGCGGCGGGCGTCCTCGGCTTCCTGGCCCGGATGGACGGGTGGCCGGTCGACAGCCCCGGCATGCAGCCGTCACTGGTGCCGTTGCAGCCGGTCGGCTGACGGCGCCGTCACATGTTCCGGGCGAGCAGACCGAGGGCCGCGCGCACGTCGTCCGGCGCGGTCAGTACCTCGTCGAGGGGCACGCGGCCGCTGAGCCCGTCGAGCAGTAGCAGCGGGTCGGCCGGAACGGGCGCCGCGGCGTTCCGCTCCCCCGGAACCACCTCGACGTCCGCACCCTGCACGGACACGCTCAGCACCTGCTCGCCCACGTCCAGCGTCACCGCGAACTCCCGGTCGACCGCTCAGGCCACCCGGGCCGCGACCAGCAGCACGTAGGCCACCACCGGCAACTGCTCGGGGATGGCCGGCGCCGAGCGGCCCAGCGGCTCCGTGACGTCCCGCTCGTGGACGACCGCGTCGAACAGGGCGTGCAGCACCATCCGCGGCCACACCTGCAGGCCGACGGGCGTGCCCACCAGCACGTCCGCGCCGAGCGCACCGCCCGCCTCGACCACCGCGCCGGTGCTCTGCACGTAGGCCGCCAGCGTCTCCTCCGGATCCGCCGCGGGCGCCTCCGCGAGCCACTCCGACGGGGTCGTCCTCGGGTCGAACCGACGCGCCCGGTGGTAGCGCTCGCCGACCCGGGCCGCCGCGGCGACGCCGACGACCATCTCGTTCATCTGCGCGACGTGCCGGACGACGTCGTGCACCGACCAGCCCGGGCACCGGCTCGGCCGCGCCCACTCGTCGAGCGGCACGCCGCCCACGACCTCGAGCTGACGCTCCCGGACCACGCGGTTGACCCGGGGCACGTCCTGGTCGAAGGCGAAGCGGACCTGCTGCTCGCGGAACGTCGCCACGCCGCTCACCCTGGCACGGGTCACAGGCGGTCGAGAAGAGCGCGGTAGGTCTGCTCGGCGTCGCCGGGCACCGGTACGACGCGGCGCGCACCGGGCCGGTCGGCGAGTACGCCGTGCAGCCGGCGGTGCAGCTCCGACACTACGTCGAGGCCGCCGGCCCGGTCGAGCATCAGGTGCGCGTCGCGCTGGACCGGCGACAGCGGGCCGGCCGCGCGCTCGGCCAGGCGCGCGGCCGCGACGTCGGGTTCCTCGACCAGCACGACCTCGACGAACTCCACCCCGAGCTCGGCGGCCAAGGCCTCAAGCTCGCCGATGAACCCGGGCCGGCCCAGGAACTGCGGCACGACGACGTCGTGCCCCTCCCCCAACACGAGCCGGGCCATCGACAGCGCCAGCCGCCGCGCCAGCAGCCCGGCGTCGTGAGGCATGTCCATCCAGGCACCGAGCAGCCCCCGCACGACGTCGATGTCGAGGCAGAGCGCCAGGGGCCGGTCCGCGACGTACCGGGCCGCGAGGGTCGACTTGCCGCTGCCCGGGAGCCCGTTGATCAGCAGCAGGCGCGGCACCCCTTCAGTGTGCGTGCCGGCGTTCGACCAGCTTGTCGAGGGTGTCGTGGTCGATGCTCATCCCCTCGAACGCGGCGAGGGTCGACATGGGCATGGTGCCGATCACCGACACCAGCTCCGCGTCGCGGGTCGGGTCGTGCTGCCCGGCGGCGACCGCCTCCTTGATCAGCGCCAGCCCCTGCTCGTCGGCCATCCACTCGTGCAGGGTCGAGTCGGCGGTCAGCGGCGGGGCGATCGACGGCGCGTCGACCGCGACCGTGCGCGTGAGCGGCAGGTCACGCGAGTGCCGCCCGACCTCGATCGAGAAGTCGCCGGCCTCCACCACCCACTTCCCGAGCAGCTCGGACCAGAACGAGAACGCCCGCTGGTCCAGGTCGACGGCGACCTGTCGGGACTCCCCCGGCTCCAGCGCGACCTTGGCGAAGCCCTTCAACTCCCGCACGGGCCGGGCGACCGAGGCCTCGACGTCGCGGACGTAGACCTGCACGACCTCGGCGCCGGCCACCGGCCCGATGTTGGAGACCGTGACCGTCACCCGCGCGGCCAGGTCGCCCGCAGCGACAGATCCCGACACCGCGACGTCCAGGTCGGACGTCGCGAACGTGGTGTAGGACAGGCCGAAGCCGAACGGGAACGCGACGTCGGTGTGGGTGGCGTCGTAGCCGCGGTAGCCGATGAACAGGCCCTCGCCGTAGCGGACGACGCGGGAGTCGCCGGGGAAGTTCAGGTACGACGAGTTGTCCTCCAGCCGGTGCGGCACCGACTCGGCGAGCCGGCCGGAGGGGTTGACCTTCCCGGACAGCACGTCGGCGATCGCACCCCCGGCGGCCTGCCCACCCAGCCACGCCTCGATCACCCCGCGGGCGTGCGGGAGGACCTCGCCCAGCTCGACCGTCGAGCCGTTGACCAGCGCGACCACGACCTTCCGGTTCGCGGCCCCGACCGCGTGCAGGGCGGCGATCTGGTTGGCGGGCAGCTTCATGTGGGTGCGGTCGAAGCCCTCCGACTCGTCGGCGCCGGGCAGGCCGATCAGCATCACCACGGTGTCCGCGGCCGCCGCGACGTCGACGGCCTCGGCGCGCAGTGCCTCGTCTGCGCTCGTATCGCCGATCCCGTAACCGGCCGCGAACGTCACGTCGCCGAACGCCGCGCGCAGCTCGTCGAGAGCGTTCTCCACCTTCGTCGGGTTGACCTGCGAGCTGCCCGCGCCCTGGAACCGCGGGGTCCGGGCGAACTCGCCGATCACGGCGATCCGGCTCCCCGACGCCAGCGGCAGGATCCGGTCGTCGTTCTTCAGCAGCACCACCGACTCCGCCGCTGCGGCCCGGGCCAGGGCGTGATTGCGCTCGGCGTCGAACTCCTCGTCGAGGTCGAGCACGCCCATGCCCTTGTCCACCAGTTCGAGGACCGCGCGGGCCCGCGCGTCGAGAACCTGCTCGTCGAGCTCACCGGCCCGGACGGCGGCGACGACCTGGTCCGGGCTGCGCGGCAGGTTCGGCGGCATCTCCAGATCGAGGCCTGCCCGGGCGGCGGGAACCCGGTGGTAGACCGCACCCCAATCGGACACCACCAGCCCGGCGAACCCGAACTCCTCCCGCAGCACCGTGGTGAGCAGCCACGGGTTCTCCGACGCCGACAGTCCGTTGACCTTGTTGTAGGAGCACATGATCGTCCACGGTTGGCATGTCTTCACGATCCGCTCGAACGCCGGCAGGTAGATCTCCCGCAGCGTCCGCTCGTCGACCTGCGTGTCGACGCGCAAGCGGTCGGTCTCCTGGTTGTTGGCCGCGTAGTGCTTGACCGAGGTGCCCACCCCGCGCGACTGGATGCCCTCGACGATCCCCACGCCCAGCTCACCGGCCAGGTAGGGGTCTTCGGAGAAGTACTCGAAGTTTCGCCCGCACAGCGGCGAGCGCTTCATGTTGATCCCGGGGCCCAGGATCACCGACAGGTTCGCCGCTCGCGCCTCCTGCGCGAGCGCCTCGCCGACCCGGCGCAGCAGATCCGAGTTCCACGTCGAGGCGATCGCCGACGCCGTCGGGAAGCACGTCGCGGGCAGGCTGCCGCCGAGCCCGACGTGATCGCCCTCCCCCGGCTGCGCCCGCAACCCGTGCGGCCCGTCCGACACCATGATCTTCGGGATGCCGAGCCGCTCGACCGGCGCGGTGTACCAGAACGAGGAACCCGACGTCAGCGACGCCTTCTCCTCCAGGGTCAGCTCGGAGAGCAGGGCGTCGACGTCGAGGCTCATGCGGGCGGCACCTTTCCTTCTGGGGATCGCACCCAGGTCCTTACCACTGCGCACGGGGCTCGGCAGGAAATGTCCCGTTCAGCGGGGCAGGGAACTCAGGCCCACGACGACCTGCCCGGTGTCCCAGAGGCAGATCAGGAAGGCGCGCTGGGTCGCCTGGTCCGCGCCGTCGACGACGAGCACGGTGTCGCCATCGCGACCTGGCGAGGACGAGACGTCGAACCGGGTGCACAGGCGCGTGAGGACGGCGGCGGCGACCGGGCCTGCCACGACGACCTCGCAGCGCATCGGCGTGGCCGGGTCGTCGCGGGTCATGCGGCCGAGCGTGACGCCCGCCGGGGTGCGACGGCATCACCCGCCCACAGGTACACCCGGGGTGCACCTCCCCGCGAGGTGGTGCTCACGTGTCGTCAGCCAGGCGGACGGACGCGGAAGTCCAGGCCCCTCGCCGTCAGCTCCTCGCCGAGGATCCGGATCGCCTTCGGCCCGACGCCATGGATCTTCAGTAGCTCGGCGGCGGTGGCGGTGGTGAGGTGTTCGTAGGTGGTGTAGCCGTGGACAGCCAGCGCGCGGCGGGCGGGCCTGCCCGCCGCGGGAGTCAGCTGGGAACGCGCCAGCGGATCGGCGTCGGATTCGTCGGTCATCGGGCTTCCTGGTTCGCGTCCGGCAGTGGGCATACGGTGACCGATCGTGTCAGCTCCGAAGACCCGTCCCACCGACGCCGACGGGCGTGAGCTGGACTGGCCCGTCACCGGCTTCTCCCCCCGCAAGACCGCGACGACGATCTACCTCATGGACGGCTTCGAGGAACGCCTCGACCTCCTCGCGCGACTCGGCCCGCATTCGACCGGGAAGTCGTGCCTCTACCTGAAGCGGCTCTCCGACGTCGATCTCGACGTCCTCACGGCGCTGATCGCCGAGCCGGAACGACACATGACCGGCGAGTCCGGGTAGCCGGTCAGCGGATCAGCTTGCCGAGCATCTCGCCCACCATCGTGACCACGCCCGGCTCGTGGCCGTTCGCGACACAGTTGACGATCAGCCCGTCGACACCCGGGTCGAGGATCCGCCGCTGAAGGTCGGCAGCCACGTCGTCCGGGGTGCCTGCGAACTGGCGTGCGGTGGCGGCCTGGTACTCCTCGTCCGACATCGCGTCCGGGTTCGCACCGACCTTGCGCAGGTATTCGCGCTGGAGTTGGCGAGCCTTGTCGCCGTCCTCATCCACCAGCAGGAACACGAGCGAACTGGTCTCGATGGTCGAGCGGTCCCGGCCGGCCTCGGCGCAACGCTGGTCGAGCGCCTCCAACTTGCGGGGCAGGTCCGCGGGGTCGCAGATGATGTTCAGGTGGTCCGCGTAGCGCGCGGCGAGCCCGAACGTCTTCTTCTCCCCGCCACCGCCGAGCATGATCGGCAGGTCGTCGCGGATCCGCGGCTCGTTGATGGCGTCCTCGACGTGGTACCACGCACCGTCCACGCTCGGGCGCCGCCCGCGCAGCATCGGCTCGATGATCTGCAGCGACTCGTCGAGCCGGGCGAACCGCTCGGTGAACGTGCCGAACTCGAACCCGAGATGCTTGTGCTCCAGCTCGAACCAGCCGGCGCCGATCCCCAGCACCGCCCGGCCGCCGCTGACGACGTCGAGCGTGGTCACCGCCTTGGCCAGCAGGGTCGGCTGGCGATAGGTGTTGCCGGTGACCAGGGTCGAGAGCTGGACGCGCTCGGTCGCCGTGGCCAGCGCACCCAGCGCCGTGTAGGCCTCGAGCATCGGCTCGTCCGGCCGGCCGAGTCCGGGCAGCTGATAGAAGTGGTCCATCACGAACACGGCGTCGAACGCCGACGCCTCCGCCTCGCGCGCCTGTGCGATCACGGTCGGGAACAGGTCGGCGACCGAGCCGCCGTAGGTGAAGTTCGGGATCTGGTAGCCCAGACGAATGCCCATGCGTCGCAGGCTACGCAGCCGAGGCGGGCCCGTGTCGATCTTCCAGGCGTAACGGGATCCGGACGGGCCGCGACTCTGCGGGCACGGCCCGACACAGGAGGTCGGCATGTCGATGCTGCAGTTCGACGAAGACGCTGCTCGCCACATCCGGCGCGTCTACTCCACTCCCGACGTCGTGCAGCAGCGCGCGGAGGTTCTCGCACTCCTCGCCGCCCGGCCGGACGAGCGCGTCCTCGACGTCGGATCGGGGCCCGGCTTCCTCGTGGCCTCGCTGGCCGACGCCGTCGGGCCCGGCGGCGCGGTCCGCGGGCTCGACCAGAGCGCGCCGATGAACGCCGCCGCCCGGGACCTGATCAAGGACAGGTCGTGGGCCGGCATCGACGACGGCGATGCCCTGACGTTGCCGTACCCCGACGCCGCCTTCGACGCCGTCGTGTCGACCCAGGTCTACGAGTACGTCGCGGACATCCCCCGAGCCTTCACGGAACTGCGCCGCGTACTGCGGACGAGCGGACGGGCCGTCGTCCTGGACACCGACTGGGACTCCGTCGTGTGGCACGTCGCCGATCGGGAGCGCCATCGGCGAGTGATGGCCGCATGGGAGGAGCACCTCGTCCATGCCCATCTGCCCGCCGCGCTGCCCGGAGCGTTCCGTCGGGCCGGTTTCCGGGTGACCGGGCGGCACCTGATCCCCCTGTTCAATCCGACGTACGAGCAGAACACCTACAGCGCGCTGACCATCGAGACGATCGCGCGGTTCGTGGCCGGTCGGCAGGGACTGACGGAAGCGGTCGTCGAGGCATGGATGACCGACCTGCGGGAGCGCGGGGCGGACGACAGCTACCTGTTCAGCATCAACCGGTACTGCTTCGTCGCGGTCGCCGAGTAGCCGGCGCACTCTCGATCGGGTGCAACGCCGCCGGTCCGGTTCCACCGGCCCGCGCAAGTGATCATTCATAGAGCCTGGAGTCGTCGGCCCGGACGGCACCGTGTACCGCCGCTAGAGCTTTCTGATCTACACGAACCGTCAGCAGGTCTAGCGGGCGCAGACAGGCAATCCGGTCATACTGCGGACTCCGAGCGCGCCGGTACTGCATCCCTGGGCACTTGTTCGTCCCGTGCGCGGATGACTCGTCCGAGGAGAAGGGCAACCGGCGTCGCGCCGACCAACCAGAGCGCGCCACCGACCAGGATCCATGTGGAGACGCTCATGTCGACACGCTCCTTCCTCTGGGCTGTCTCGAAGTCGTAGAAATCCTGACGTCGAACTAAGTCGCGGTCTGCGGCGCGCGGTACGCCTGAACGCGCAGTTGGACACAGAAGCGTGGCGAGCCGGACCTGCTCGGGTGAATCGGGGAACGCCGGCATCCCCGGCGAGTCCCAGCCGAGGGTGTGCCCTGACGGTCGTGCAGGTCGCAGGGGCACACTGCGGGGAGTCGTTCCGACGCCCGCAGCAGGGAGTGCAGGCCATGATCCTCTCTACGGTCCGGGACCCTCGCTTCGTGACGATCCGCCGCGGGGGAACTCTCACCGATACGGATCACCGTCTCCTCGCTCTATGGGCTGCATCGTGTGCAGAGCACGTCCTCGGCCTGTTCGAGTCGGCCCGGGGTCGCGTCCCGGCCCGGCCAGGAGACCCGCGACCGCGCCAGGCGATCGAGCACGCCCGGGCCTGGGTGCGTGGCGAGGTCAAGATGATGCAGACCCGCGCGGCGGGCGGCCACGCGATGGGGGCGGCCAGGGACCTGCAGGGGGCAGCACGGCATGCCGCGTACGCCGCCGGCCAGGCCGGGGCCGTCGCCCATGTCGCCGCGCACGAGCTCGGCGCGGCCGCGTACGCGATCAAGGCTGCACGTGCAGCGGCACCGGAAGGGCTGAGGGAGGCCGCAGGGCGCCTCGAGTGCCAGTGGCAGCGCGATCAGCTCCCCGAGTCGATCCGCGAGCTCGTACTTGACGACCAGAGGCTGCGCAACGAGATCTGCTGGTCGGTGTTCGAGGCTTCTGGGGACGAGAACGGTCCCCAAGCGGTCCGTTGACCTTCCCGAGCCGCCCCGCTTGCGCAGTGCTGACCGTATCCTCGTCGCATGAGCGAGCAGCCGGTCAGCGTCTCGGCCGACGACCTGCACGCACCCAGTGAGCAGGCCGCGGCCTGGGAGCAGGCCGTCCGCCGGGCCGAGGGCGGAGAGACTGTGGCGGTGCTCGCCCGCGGCCGTCATGTCGCCGACGTCGTGCCGTCCGGCGAGATCGAGCGGCTGCGCGAGACGATCGAGGTGCTCTCCGACAACGACCTGTTGCGCGACATGCATGCCGGCCTAGTACTCCAGCCGTAAGTCGTGATCTTGCTGGTGGGGTGGCCCGGAACGCGGCGCGGCCACCGCGTGATCATCGTCCGTTGTGTCGACATCAGAAGATCAAGCGGTGGCCGCGGGCCACAGCGTAGGACCAGGGCGGTGGGACGCCGAGGCCGACCGGCTGCTGGGTCGGATGGCTGGGCGGTTCGGCCGGGTCGAGACCCGGCGGCGGGTTCGTGGGTTCGTGCTGGGGTTGCTGGCCGATCTACCGCGGAAGAACTGCTGGACCATCGCCGAGCACGCTGGAGACCCCGATCCGCACGGCATGCAGTACCTGCTGGCTCGGGCAAGCTGGGACACCGACGGAGTGCGTGAGGATCTGCGCGACTACGTCGTCGGTGCGCTTGGCGACACCGACGCGGTGCTGGTAGTCGACGAGACCGGCGATCTGAAGAAGGGCGCCGCGACGGTCGGTGTCCAACGGCAGTACACCGGCACGGCCGGGCGGATCGAGAACGCCCAGGTCGCGGTCTACCTGACCTACGCCAGCAGCCGCGGGCACGCGATGATCGACCGCGAGCTCTACCTCCCGAAGTGCTGGATCGACGACCCCGACCGACTGGTCGATGCCGGAGTGCCCGACGAGGTCGACTTCGCAACCAAGCCCGCGCTGGCCACCGGCATGCTCACCCGCGCCCTGCGCGCGGGCACCCCAGCCCGGTGGGTGACCGGCGACGAGGTCTACGGCAACGATCCGGGCCTGCGCGTCGAGTGCGAGGTGCAGCAGATCGGCTACGTGCTGGCCATCGGCTGCGACCGCCACGTCCGCACCTCAGCCGGTCCGATCCGCGCCGACGCTCTGGTCGCCAGCTTGCCCCGCTGGGCATGGCAGCAACTCTCCGCCGGCGCGGGTGCGAAGGGAGAGCGCTACTACGACTGGGCCTGGATCACCCTG